>QBLT01000132.1 GCA_003249105.1 Leptolyngbya sp.
GGTAAAGGGGTGGGCTGAAGGGCAGACTGCTCAAACATGCGCTCTAGGGTGCTGTGGAGACGCTGCGATCGCGCGATCGCCCCCTTGACCTTGGCGATCAGCTCCTGCGCCGAGAATGGCTTGACCAAATAGTCATCGGCTCCCAGCATGTGGCCCTGCACCCGGTTAGTCAGCTCTCCCAGGCTAGAGAGAAAGATAAATGGCACCATTTCTCCGGCGGGGCTAGAGCGCAGATGGTGGCAAAACTCAAAGCCATTCATCCCCGGCATCATCACGTCTGACACCACCACATCCGCAGGTTGGTTGCGCAATAGATCTAGCGCCTCTTGCCCTGAGGTCGCGATCATCACCGCAAACCCCTGAGCCTCTAAGCGCCGAGTCAACGCCATTTGCAAGACGGGATCATCGTCAACAATTAGAACCGTGTTCATACATTCAAAATCTCAACAGCAAGGCAGACTAGGGTTGTGGGCAAAGGCAAAAGCACAGCAGCAGCAATCTGTAGCATCACCGCCACTACTGACCACAACGGCTGTAGCAAACAATCGCTATCTCGTTGTCTAGAAAGGCTTAGGGGCCCGCGGCTCTCTAGACTATTGACACCCAGATCCAAATCGTGGCTAAACGAGCAAAAATGTGGGTTAAAGCGCATTAGACTATGGGATGTTTTGTCGTTTGCGGGCAATTTGCGATGTACGAACGGATCACTCCCCCGGCAGTAGGCGAACGGATCACCTTCAAAGATGGCGAGCCTGTGGTTCCCGATATGCCTATCATTCCCTACATCCGCGGCGATGGAACGGGGGTAGACATTTGGCCCGCCGCCCAGCGGGTGTTTGATGCGGCGGTGGCGGCGGCCTACGGCGGCAAGCGCGAGATTGTCTGGTTTAGGGTCTACGCGGGCGACGAAGCCTGTGAGCAGTACGGCACCTACCAGTACCTGCCCGACGACACCCTCAAAGCGATCGAAGAATTCGGTGTAGCGATCAAAGGGCCGCTCACCACCCCCGTCGGCGGCGGCATTCGCTCGTTGAACGTAGCTCTGCGGCAGATCAACGACCTCTACGCCTGCGTGCGCCCCTGCAAATACTACGTCGGCACTCCCTCCCCCCACCGCAGCCCCGAAAAGCTCGACGTCATTATTTATAGAGAGAATACCGAAGACATCTACCTGGGCATCGAGTGGAAGCAGGGTGACCCGATCGGCGACCAGCTGATCAAGTACCTCAATACCGAGCTGATCCCCGCCACGCCCGAGCACGGCAAAAAGCAGATTCCCCTCGACTCGGGCATTGGCATCAAGCCGATCAGCAAGACCGGCAGCCAGCGCCTGGTGCGCCGCGCCATGAAGCACGCCCTGCGCCTGCCCAAAGACAAGCAGCAGGTCACCCTGGTGCACAAGGGCAACATCATGAAATATACAGAGGGGGCCTTCCGCGACTGGGGCTACGAGCTGGCCACCTCAGAATTTCGGGCCGAGTGTGTCACCGAGCGCGAGTCGTGGATTCTGGGCAATAAAGAGGCCAATCCTGACCTCTCCACGGAAGAGAACGCCCGCCAGATCGAGCCCGGTTATGACGCTCTTACCCCCGAGAAAAAAGCCGCCATCCATGCCGAAGTCGAGGGCATTCTTGCCGCCATCTGGGAGACCCACGGCAACGGCCAGTGGAAAGACAAGATCATGGTGAACGATCGCATCGCCGACAGCATCTTCCAGCAGATCCAGACCCGGCCCGACGAGTACTCCATTCTCGCCACCATGAACCTGAATGGCGATTATTTGTCCGATGCGGCGGCGGCGATCGTCGGCGGCCTGGGAATGGGGCCAGGGGCCAACATCGGCGACACCTGCGCTATTTTTGAGGCCACCCACGGCACCGCCCCCAAGCACGCCGGGCTCGATCGCATCAACCCCGGCTCCGTCATTCTCTCTGGCGTCATGATGCTGGAGTACATGGGCTGGCAGGAGGCCGCCGATTTGATTAAGAAGGGGATTGGGGGAGCGATCGCCTCCCGCGAAGTCACCTACGACCTGGCCCGCCTGATGGAGCCGCCGGTCAACCCACCGCTGAAGTGCTCGGAGTTCGCCGAGGCGATCGTCAAGCACTTTGACGACTAGCCGCTGCAATTAGGGTTTGGATCTCAAGGGCTAGATCTTGAACTCCAAACCCTAAACCCTTTTGTGATACCCTAGTAAAGTTGTCAAAAACCACACATTCGAATTTTCGGGTCTCCCCTGGTTTTCAACCTGAGGAGCGCGTTCGAATGGAGGATAAACCCGAAAGGAGTCAAAACCAAATGCCCGTTATCACTCTACCCGAGCTACTAGAATCTGGGGTTCACTTCGGCCACCAAACTCGCCGCTGGAACCCCAAGATGGATCAGTACATCTTCACCTCCCGTAACGGCGTTCACATCATTGACCTGGTGCAAACCGCCCAGCTGATGGAAGAGGCCTACAAATTTGTCCGCAGTGCCGCCGAGCAGGGGCAAAAGTTCCTGTTCATCGGCACCAAGCGCCAGGCGGCTGGCATTGTGGCCCAAGAATCTGCCCGCTGCGGCTCCCACTACGTCAACCAGCGCTGGCTGGGCGGCATGCTGACCAACTGGGAAACCATCAAGTCTCGCGCCAACCGCCTCAAAGAGCTAGAGCGCATGGAAGAGATGGGAGCCATTGACCTGCGCCCCAAAAAAGAAGCCGCCGTGCTGCGCCGCGAGCTAGAGAAGCTGCAAAAGTACCTGGGTGGTATTAAGACTATGCGCAAGGTGCCCGATGTCGCCATCATCGTTGACATCAAGCGCGAATACAACGCGGTGTCGGAATGCCACAAGCTGGGCATTCCCATCATTTCGCTGCTAGATACCAACTGCGATCCCGACCTGGTAGATGTGCCCATTCCGGGCAACGACGACGCCATTCGCTCCATCAAGCTGATTCTCGGTAAACTGGCCGATGCCATCTACGAGGGATCCAGCGGTGCTAAGGCCCGTGGCCGTGATGATGACTACGAAGACTACGACGGTGGCGAAGACGACGAGTACGGCTACGACGCCCCCGCCGCCGATAGCGACGACTAGGACTTAGTCCGCTCTCCCGTTGGAGAAGGATTTAAGAGTCTAGATTCCCCTGGGCAAAGGTAGAAGCTTCTGCCTTTGCCCAACAGTTGCCTTAGTGAAGGTGACCCTGGGGGTTTAAGCTGAACTAGGGCCTTTTCCCTGAGTTTGTATTGAGTTTGACGATAGCGCGTTAGGACGGTAAATCACCATGGCAGAAATTTCTGCAAAGCTCGTTAAAGACCTGCGCGACAAGACCGGCGCGGGCATGATGGACTGCAAAAAAGCCCTCAAAGAAAACGATGGTAACATCGAGAAATCGATTGAATGGCTGCGCCAGAAGGGCATTGCTTCGGCCTCTAAGAAAGAGGGTCGTGTGGCCGCTGAGGGTTTGGTGGAGAGCTACATCCACACCGGTGGCCGAGTCGGTGTGCTGGTAGAAGTTAACTGCGAAACTGACTTTGTGGCCCGCCGCGATGAGTTTAAAACTCTGGTGCGCGACATCGCCATGCAGATTGCAGCCTGCCCCAATGTGGAGTATGTGCGCGTTAGCGACATCCCCGCCGATGTTGCCGCCAAAGAAAAGTCCATCGAGATGGGCCGCGACGACATCGCCAACAAGCCCGCCGCCATGCAGGAAAAGATTGTTGAAGGCCGTATTCAAAAGCGCCTGAAGGAACTTTCCTTGGTGGATCAGCCCTTCATCAAAGATCAGAATATCTCTGTAGAAGAGCTGATTAAGCAAGCGGTTTCTAAGCTGGGTGAAAACATTCAGGTGCGGCGCTTTTCTCGGTTTGTGCTGGGCGAAGGCATCGAAAAAGAAGAGACCAACTTCGCCGAGGAAGTCGCGGCTCAGGCTGGGCTCAACAAGAAAGAAGAACCTGTAGCCGAGGCCGAACCGGCAGCCGAGCCTCAGGTCGAAGCTGCGCCTAAGAAAGAAAAGGGCAAGAAGAAGAAGTAAGGCTAGGATGAGCCAACTTCAGGCTAGGGGCTAACGGTTGAGTTAGTGATGGTCATAGACCGCCCCTTAGCCATAGCCAAAAGCGGGGGTGCCAATATTGCGCCCCCGCTTTCAATATTTCCCTATAATCAGGTATGGCATGGGCAAGGCGGTATGGTAAGGCCAGTTGAAAGCATTCGCAAAGATCTCAGTGGGTTAGAGGGTGCCACCGCCACCCTGGCCGAAGAGTTTAGCCAAATTTATGCCACCTATCTGACGGTGCTAGGGCAGGCTGTGCGGCGACAGGTCGTGATGGCTACTTACCATCTCTGTACCCAGGTTTACCCCGAAGAGTTTTTAGCCCTACCCGTGAGCGATCGCGGCCGCCTGCAGCAGAGCATGCAAACCCTGGGTAACAAAGCCCAAGGCTGGCTACAACAGCTTATGGAACCCGACTCATCTCCAGTTGAACCCAATCTTGACAGCGACGATCTCAACCGTCTAGAAACGGCCCTGGTGGCCCTAACCCAGCCCTCGGCAGGGGCGGCTTTTAAGCCTGTGGACGAGGTTTCGAAACAGGCTGAGCAAGCAGAGATTGATAAGGTCGGTTCTGAGGCGAACGAGGTGCCTGAAGAAGCAGCTATAGAGGAGACAATTGCTGAAAACTCTGGTGCCAGAGATTCTGACGCAGAATACTCCGATGAACATTCGGCTCCAGAGTCTGCTGAAACTGCGCCATCGTCCTCAGAAGACGAGTCTTCCTCAGAGGGCGAGGCCTCGACGCTCGATCCCAGGCAGCTCATCCAGTCTGTGCTGATGGCGGCTATTTCCAGCGATATAGAAGACGTATTTCGCGATCGCCCCTTCACTGGCGACCCCCTGACGCCTACCCTGGTTGCCAAACACCACCTGATTCTAGAGCAGAGAATTCGCGACGTACTCCAGCGCGTCTCTAGAAAGGCCAACCGGCTGTTGCGCAAGGCCCGAGTGATTCCTGACCTGCCCGAGTCGGTATTAGAGGCAGCCTCCGATGCCGACATGGCCGTTCCTAAGGGGCGAGCCGTCCCCAACGTGCTCAATGTGCTGGTGGCCATGGCTGGAGATGTAGCCGCCGAGTTTGACCGCCAGCCGACCGAACGCGACGAAGAGGCTGACGACGGATCAGACGACGAGGAAGAAGCCCTAGAAGGCACCATGACCCATTTGGCCGCCGTTCAGCTGCGTCTGGCTGATCTAGAGTTAGGGGATGTGCAGACTGCCCTGTGGCGGAGCAAACTGCGCACTGCCGTGGGACGGCTGCGCAAGCTGGGTAAACAGTACCAGCGGGCTGAGCGTGAGCTGGCGATCGCCCAGGCCGAGCAAGCCTGGCGAGCGGTCTGGTACAACGACTCATCCCAGTAGGGCGCTGGGGAAGCATCCATGACAGACGCACAGACTTCCCTACCCGACTGGGTGCGGCTCCAGCGAGCCCTCTCAGTCGAGGCCGAAACCGGTTTCAACAATCTGGTGGGCAAACAGCAGAGCTTCAGCGAATTTCTGCGCGATAGCCTGCAACAACCCCCAGCCGTTCTCCCTGGGGATCAACAACAATCCTGGCAGAGCCTGGCCCAAAAGTACGACGGCTACATCGACCTCAGCTTTGCCCAGCGCCAGCACCTAGTGGCGGAAACTCGCCGCTTTCTCCACAGCACCCAGCGCCTGCTGGAGAAATTTGCCGAGACCAAATCCCTCCGTACCCGAGAAAGCGCCGCCCCAGAAGCTGGGGAATCCAAGTCCGCTAAGGTCTCCCGCAAGCCCAAAGCTGCACCTCAGACCACTCAGCTGGCAGAGGCAAGCGGGACAGGCAGCTTTCGCTTTGGCCTTGATCAGCCCGTCACCTACCTGAAGGGTATTGGCCCAAAAAACAGTGAACGGCTGGCGAAACTGGGGCTGCTCACCGTCCAGGATGTGCTCTACTACTACCCCCGCGACCACATCAACTACGCCCAGCAGGTCAAAATTCGCGATTTAGAACCCGGTGAAACCGTCACCATCGTCGGCACCGTAAAGCGGGTCAACTGCTTTACCAGCCCCCGCAATAAAAAGCTCACCATTTTTGAGCTGCAGCTTTCCGACGGCAGCGGCACCCTCAAGCTCAACCGCTTTTACCCCGGCAACCGCTACGCCACCCCGAGCTGGCAGCAGCAGCAAAAGCGCCAGTATCCCCAGGGGGCGATCGTCGCCGCCTCAGGCCTGGTGAAGGACGGCAAATTTGGGGTGACGCTGGAAGACCCGCACTTGGAGGTGCTGGACAGCTTGGGCGATCGCATCGAATCGCTCACCATTGGCCGCATGGTGCCGGTATATGCCCTCACCGAGGGTGTCCCCGCCGATCTGGTGCGCAAAGCTGTAGCGGCGTCCCTGCCAGCGGTGCCCGATCTGCAAGATCCCCTGCCAGTGGATCTGCGGCAGCGCTATGGGTTGGTGAAGGTGGAGGATGCGATCGCCCAGATCCACTTCCCCGACGACGAAGAGAATCTCGCTAAAGCCCGCCGCCGCCTGGTATTCGACGAATTTCTCTACCTCCAGCTCGGCCTCCTGCGCCGTCGCCAGCAGCAGCAGGCCCAGCAAACCGCGATCGCCCTCGCCCCCACCGGGAGGCTGATCGACCAGTTCTACGGCGTGATTCCCTTTAGTTTGACCGGTGCCCAGCAGCGGGTGGTCAACGACATTCTCTCTGACCTGCAAAAGCCCATTCCCATGAATCGTCTGGTGCAGGGCGATGTGGGCTCTGGCAAAACCGTCGTGGCCGTCGTCGCCACCCTCGCCGCCATTCAGTCAGGCTATCAGGCCGCCATCATGGCCCCCACCGAGGTGCTCGCCGAGCAGCACTACCGCAAGCTGGTGGAATGGTTCAACCAGCTCCACCTGCCCGTTGAGCTACTGACTGGCTCCACCCGTGCCGCCAAACGTCGCAAAATGCTGGGCGAGCTGGC
This sequence comes from Leptolyngbya sp., assembly GCA_003249105.1. GTDB lineage: Bacteria > Cyanobacteriota > Cyanobacteriia > Phormidesmidales > Phormidesmidaceae > Nodosilinea. The sequence goes on from QBLT01000132.1 coordinate 6,970, forward strand.
CACTGGAGAACTCCCCATCCTCGTCGGCACCCATGCCCTAATCGAAGATCCGGTGCAGTTCCGCGATCTGGGTCTGGTAGTGATCGACGAACAGCACCGCTTTGGCGTGCAGCAGCGGGCCAGGCTGACCCAAAAAGGCGCAAACCCCCACGTGCTCACCCTCACCGCCACCCCCATTCCTCGTACGCTCACGCTGACCATGCACGGCGATCTGGATGTGAGTCAAATTGACGAACTGCCGCCGGGGCGCAAGGCGATTCAAACCACGCTGCTGACCAACAAAGAACGCCCCCACGCCTACGATCTGATCAAGCGCGAGATCGCCCAGGGTCGCCAAGTCTACGTAGTGCTCCCCCTAGTTGAAGAATCCGAAAAACTCGATCTCAAATCCGCCGTGGAGGAGCACCAGCGGCTAGCAGAGGTGATCTTTCCCGAATTCACCGTCGGCCTGCTCCACGGGCGCATGTCTTCCGCCGAAAAAGATGACGCTATTACCGCCTTTCGTAAGCAAGAGAGCCAAATTCTGGTCTCTACAACGGTGGTGGAAGTCGGGGTAGATGTTCCCAATGCCTCGGTGATGCTGATTGAGCACGCCGAGCGGTTTGGCCTCTCCCAGCTCCACCAGCTCCGGGGCCGAGTCGGCCGCGGGGCCGCACAATCTTTCTGCCTACTACTCAGCGGCAGCCGCAGCGAAACCGCTATTCAGCGCCTCAAGGTGCTAGAGCAATCCCAGGACGGCTTCTTTATTGCTGAGATGGATCTGCGCTTTCGCGGCCCTGGGGAAGTGCTGGGCACTCGCCAGTCAGGCCTGCCCGATTTTGCCCTGGCCAGCCTGATTGAAGACCAGGATGTACTGATGCTGGCCCGCGAAGCAGCGGAAGCCATGCTGAACGAAGATCCAGAACTAGCCCGCTGGCCCAAACTCGCCAAGGAACTTCAGCGGCGCTACGAAAAACTCATGGGCGGCACAATCATGACCTAATCTCCCAGCACCTCCAGCACTACCTTGGGCTGAAGCTTGGTCTTAAACCACACCACCTGAGCTGGGACGTTCGCAATATCTACGCCCGCGTTCTCCAGGTTGAGACGCTCTGACACCGCCAAAATCAGGTTGTTGCGGCCCGATTTGCGTACCTGGGCAAATTTCTTCCGCAGATACTCAGGCCGCCAGTAGCCGACAATCTCCAGCAAATACTCGCGCCCGTCGGGGTGCACCACCCGAAAGTCAGGAATCATCACACTGCCGGGCAGAGGCACCAGATCTACCTCTCGCTCCAGTCGCCAGGGAGTTTTGGCAGGCCAGCGGCTGACGAATGACTCTTCAATCATGCTGTCGTAGGTCTTGCCGGGGGGATAGTGGGTGACCAGACCACAGTCGCTGTCGAGGGTAAACTGGCGGGGCTTGACCTGCTGGGTAAAGTTGTCCTTCATTTGCAAGGTTGCCGTCAGCCGCCACTTGCTGACGTGGAGAATAGCGGGAATCAGCTTGGCAATATCGACCCCATAGCGCGTGCTGGGCTTAAACAGGCTGGCGGGGCCATCAATGGTGATGGTAAACCCCTGATCAGCGTCGCCCTCGATGTAGGTCATCAGCCGAAACAGCTTCAGGTAGCGAAACATCAGCTTGTACTGGCCAGGGTCGTTGCGATACAGGTGCATCACCAGGTCGCTGGCTTTGTAGAACACTCCCTGGGCCTGCGACAGGTTGTAGCGATGGATCAGGGCATCGGGGGTGGGAGCGTCAAACTCGATCAAAATGTGGTTGTCTTGGCGATCGGCGTAGAGCCCCTGGCGCAGATCAGCCACTGAGACTTCTCGATCTAGCTCTTCAGAAAGCTGCTGGCCCAGGGTTGCCAAATGGGCTGCGGCAGCTGTAGGAGAGGGAACTGATTGAGCAGACAGGGCAAACACCCGCCGCCGCAGTTCAATGGGCTCCAGCGGACTCACCACATCAAAGGTGGCAAAGCTGTTGCGCAGAATGTGGGCCAGCCCGCGCTTGATGCGGTAGTTAGTGTCTTCGCCCTCTAGATCTTGAAGTTGGCGATTGAGATCGCCCTGGGTGAGACCCACCTGCTGCTGAAAGAGCTGGATCAGATCGGCGGCGATCGCCCGATTGGCCGCATCCAAACCAAGCCGCTTGGGCTGTAGCCCCTCCCCCTGAAACCGATAAATTAACAGCTCGCTCGGTAACGTTGACCTCACCTCCAGGGAGAATTTGAATAGGCGGCAGAGGCCCCTAGATTGGCTCTAAGATTAACCACAGTCCAGGGATAGTCCCACACCCACGCATCTTAGCGGATCTCACCATGCTCAACTTCCAGCCGCTGGGCTTTATTCAGCAAGCCCTCGCCACAGATCTAGGGGTCATGGCCTACTACACCCCCGGCGGCTGGCCCTGGCAAACCGACAACCCTGCGCCCCGTCCACCCCTCGTTTTTTTACACAGTCTTGGGGGCGGCTCCTCAGCTTTCGAATGGTCTAAGGTCTATGCCGCCTTTGGGGCCACCCACCGGGTAATTGCTCCCGATTTAGTCGGTTGGGGACAGTCGACCCATCCGCCCCGCGCTTACTCAACCGAAGACTACTTCTATATGATCACTCACCTCCTAGAGTCGGTAGCTGAACCCCCGACCCTAGTAGCGGCCACCTCCCTTACCGCCGGGGTAGTGATCCGCTTAGCAGGACTACGCCCTGATTTATTCAAAGGCCTGTTTTTGGTGTCACCCTCGGGCAACAGCGACTTTGGCCGCGACTACAAAACCAGCCTGCCGGCCCTGCTCGCCAGTACGCCCGGTGTAGACAAACTGCTGTACCAGGTGGGGGCCGCTAACGAACTGGCGGTGCGATCGTTCCTCTCCACCTTTCTCTTTGCAGACTCTCAGCGCATCACCCCAGAAACAGTACAGGGCTATCTCGCCTGCACTCAGCAACCCAATGCCGAATACTCTGCCCTAGCCTCCCTCAATGGAGCGGTCAGCTTCGACCTGTCGCGCTACATTCACCAACTTGAAACTCCCACCACTGTTGTGCTGGGAGCCGGGTCGCGGTTCACAGCACCGGCCACGGTCAAACGGCTCGCAAGCCTCAATCCCAAAGCAGTGCAACAGGTAATCGAGATCCCCGACTCCGGGGTACTTCCCCATGTCGAGCATCCTGCCGTAGTCGTTGGCTTGCTCAAGCAGTTCCTAGCCCAACACTTTCCCTAAAAACGACCTATGACCCTACTTAGTCTTTCTTTACCGGAGAGGCTAGGCAAATAACAAGCCTAAGCATCACTCATTCAACCGCCTACTACTTAGTTTCGCGCTAACCACTTCTGACCGTTAAGCCGTCTCAGAGTGAATAGAACCAGCAAATCTAGGGTGATTTTACGCTCGTCACCCATAAACTGCTCAATAGTGCTGGGCTGAGATCCCCGATCGGCATAGTAGAACAGCTTGGGGCTAGAGATATTGTCTTTAGTAAAAGCAATGTTGAACTGGCGATTCCCTGCAAGGGAGTCCTTGCCAGCGCCGTTTTGCCACTCCCCCTTCACGTGCCAATACTTCTCAGCATCACTGACCCCAAACACCCCTAGAGGCCGCTGATCGAGGGTGAGCTGAATATCGTCAATACCCTTATCCTTCAGCGCCGATTCTAGCGTTGGAATAAAGTGCTGCTCGATGAATTCAGCGAACGGCTTGTCTTCTAACGCCGGGGGCTTTTCCTTCTTAGGAGCGGCTTTAGAAGCAGCTTTGGGTTCAGCTCCAGCTTCTGCCTTAGGGGCGGCTTTAGCCTCAGCCTTAGGCGCAGCATCTGCCGCTTGAGCCTCTGACTGAGGAGCAGGGGTATCCTCAGCGGGGGCAGAGTCTACTGGAGGGGTATTTTCGTCAGCCATACAAAGGAAAACCTACAACAGCAATCCGGGCGAACTCAGTGGGTTGAGTTACTCTCCCAGTTGTTCTTTCCCATACTAGACTTTTAAGGATTATAAACACAATCGTAATTATTGCTCAATTGGGTTGACGGGTACCGGCTCATAAGCGAGGGTGGTAGACTTTTGGCATGAAAGACCTGCCACCCTTAGAAGGCCTCAGTTCTGAGGATTTGGAGCGCAGAGTTGTTCGCCCAGGTACGCTCGCTGGTCAACACCGCTTGGCGGCAGGGCATCTCTGCCTTTGAGGCCATTTCCCTTGCCCTCACCTCATCTCAAGCTGATTGGCTACTGAGTTGAGCAATTACTCGTCTTTTTTAGTGCCGTTGATATTGGCATCTTGCAAATCGACTTGATCTAACGTGGCTTGACTCAAATCGGTACCAAACAGATTGGCGCTGCGCATACTAACACCGCTCAACGTTGCCCGGTGCAGGTTGGCATGGGCCAGATCGACATTATCTAAATTTGACTGTTCTATCGTTACCCCAATCAAAGTAGACCGACGAAAATCAGCATCGACTAAATTGACATGGCCAAACTGAGCTTCTATTAAACTGGCATCGACAAACTTAGTGCCACATAGATCGGCATGGCTAATTTTAGCCATACTCAATTTTGCCCCCGTTAAGTCGGCATTGCATAGATCTGCTCCATCTAGGGTTGCCTCAATGAGGATGGCACCGCATAAATTTGCATTACTAAGATTGGCTTGATTTAAAATTCCATGACTCAGGTTGGCGCCAGCGAGGTTGGTGTTGCTTAAGTTGGCATCAACCAAGCTAGCTCTGTTGAGGTTGGCACCCGCTAAGTTGGCATTGCTGAAGTCAACACCGTCTAACGACTGCTCGCTAAAATCTTGCCGACTTAGGTCTTTATTGGCAAAATCGTGACTCATAGTGCACCTCCTAAATAAGGATTTCAGCTCTGCCTGTTTCCCACACCTGCGGCATAACCGAACTGTAGCGCTTTCTCGAAGTTTGTCACCTGAGCACGCTGGGCAAGATCGATTTGCCTACTAAACCACGATGCTTAAAATTAAAAACGGCATGGAAATTCCTAGCCCTAATCGGTTCAGTAGCTTCCTTTTTTGGCAATTTTTACCTGAATTGTAGAGTTTAGTTACTGCTGCCTAGATTGCTATGGGCAAAAGGTCTGTCATGTAACAGACGAACTGGCTCTGTGGGTAATTTGTTAACCCTACGGAGTTGAGAGTTTTACAATTTGTTTGGAAGCGTTGGGGCATTTAGCCCTGCTTGGTCTTCGCATCGAATGCCTCGCAACGGGTAGCGTCGTCGCTGGGTTTATCTCTATTTTAATAGGTATTGATTGGCTTTAGCCGATCGCCGACTAACCTCTAAACAGTGGCCTAAATCTAGTCCCCTGCAATGTGCTGACTGCGGGGGTGAGGCTGTGACGGCGATCGCTCACCTCGACCCCAGGCCAGACGCACGAATCTAATGGTTCGAGTTGGTGGCGATCGCCACCGCTGGGCGCGGCGGCGGGCCATGCCCAGACGGCGAAAGTCGCGGCACATATGGGAGGTGAGCCGTCATACTATTGGCATCTAGATCGGCCCAGCGCAGTTATTTAGACCGTAGCTCACTACCCAGTATGTCTCTTCCGTCCCCCGCCCCTGCCAATGACGATGATGTGCCCCCCGTTTCTGCCCAATCAGATGAAAATTTTCCGGTGGTGGCGATTGGGGCATCGGCGGGGGGGCTAGAGGCCTTTACCCAACTGCTGAGCCATTTGCCCACCACCACGGGCATGGCCTTTGTGCTAGTGCAGCATTTGGACCCCAGCCAGCCCAGCCTGCTGAGCGAGATCATGGGCCGCACCACCCAGATGCCGGTGCTGGAGGTGGTCGATGGGGTAGCGATCGCCCCCAACCAGGTCTACGTCATGCCGCCCAACCAGGCGATGACGATTGTGGCGGGCGAGCTGCGGCTGCAACCCCGACCGCGATCGCGCAGCGCCAGCCGCCTGATCGACAATTTCTTTAGCGCTCTGGCCCTAGAGCGGGGCAACCGGGCCATCGGCGTGGTGCTTTCGGGTGCCGACTCCGACGGCACCCTGGGGCTAGAGGCGATCAAGGCGGCGGGGGGCATCACCTTTTCTCAGTCGGAAGCGTCGGCCAAATTTAGCAGCATGCCCCACATGGCGATCGCTACCGGACAGGTCGATTTTATTCAAACGCCAGAGGAAATTGCCCAGACCCTGGCCAGCCTCAGCGCCCACCCCTACAT
>QBLT01000133.1 GCA_003249105.1 Leptolyngbya sp.
GGGTGACGGGGGGCAGGGGTTGAGGTTGGGTGACTGCCGCCTCTGGCTTCTCTAGGACGACCATATAGGTTTGAATGGTGGTACCCGATGGCTTGAAAGCGTCGGCCTCGTTTTTCTCGCAGTAGTGAACGATCGGCACCTCGTCGAGCCATTCCCGAAACGCAACGGCTTTTTTCCGAGACTGGAAGAACGGGGATGCCGAATGATGGCAACCATAGTCCCGCCAGGGGCCAGGATGTCGTAGGCGTGTAGAACGTGGTCAATGTCTGCCATGCCCTCGAAGGGCGGGTTCATGGCGATCTTCGTGGGCCGCTCGTCTGGCTTTGGTCGATACTCCATGGAATCGTCGCCCAGTACGTCAAAGCCCTGGAGCTGAAGAATTTTGCTCAGGCGATCGCTAGTCTCCAGGGTGGCCAGCCGAGTACCAGGGTGAAGCACACGAATGACGTTCAGCAGGGCACCGCTACCGCCCTGCGGGTCTAGAACATAGTCGTCGTCGGTGATGTCGAGAAAGGCGATCGCCTGTTCACCTAGGGGCCGGGGCGTGGCCACGTAGCCAGGGATGCCGCAGTACCGCAGCTCGGCCATTGCCCGCTTTAGCTGCTCGGCATTGTGGTCGATCACAACGTCGCCTCGAACGATCGCCTTGAGCTGCCGCAGTAGCTCTACCATCTGTTCGGGGGTGAGCTTGAGTTTTGCCATGACATCGCTACAGCGGGCCTTACCCGAAATGACATCCGCCGCGGTGGTGCCATAGCTGGCGATGATTTGGGGAATCTGCCAGCCCTGGGCGCAGGCGGGATGGTTGGAGGCTTCGGCCTCGGTCATCTCAAAATACTTGACCGACTCCATCAGGCTTTCAACGTGTGACTTGCTGCTGATGGCAGAGAGGGGATGCGCAAGGGTACCGTTGTCGGCCTGGTCGGCGATCGCCCGCAGGATGGCTTGAACTCCCTGGAGCTGATACCCGTCGCGGCGTTGGGCTTCAGCTTCCCTGGCCCGCTTGGCGGTGTTCTCCAGCCGGGGCGCTAGTTTGTGGTCGACGGTGGCCTGTAGGCGATCGGCCATGCTCCGAAAGTCAGCGGCCCGCTTGGCTAGTTTGGGGTCAGGTTTGGGGGCCAGTGCCTCGGCTGCCGGTGCTGGCTCTTTCAGCGACGGGGGTAGGCTGTCGTGCCGGTCTTCCAGCATGGCCAGGGCCTCAACTGCGATCTCTTCGTGGCTCCAGCCGGTCAGGTCGCGATCGACTAGCTGATTGCGGAACGTGGTGCCGCCGACGGTTTCGAGTAGCCAGGCGATCTGATCGGTCTTCCTGAAGATTTGGCAGAACACGGACAGGTCTAGGGCGGTGGCTTTCTCGCCAGACAGATACCAGAACGCAGCCCGCCTGGCCTCGGTGACGCTCCTGAAGTAGCTGTTTGGGCGGTGGCCGTTATAGGTCAGGATGAGCCTGGAATGCCCGCCCAGGATGAGGCGGTAGCCGATAGTTTTATAGCCGCTGGCCACATTGTTAACCGGCTCGATTAGGAACAGTCGGCCATCGTATTCAAACTGACCACCGATCAGCTTCCCGTCGCGGTCTTCAGCTCGGCGGGTTTTGGGTTCGCTGGTGGCCCGCATGAACTCGGTGTAGGTGGAGGTGTCGCCCGCCAGCTTGCCGCCGATGGTGGCAGGGTGCTCGGGGGCAAACAGGTTGAGCAGGTTAGCCAAGAACTCGCGGCGTTCGTCACTCCGGCTGGCATACCAGAACCACTGTCCCACGCGATCGCCAGTCTTCTTTTTGGCTGGTCTGAAGCCGTGCTCTTTCAGGATTTGGCGTAGGCCGTCGTCGGGCTTGCCGTTGAAGAACAGTTCAAAGCCGTCTAGGTCGTCGTTCTCGACCACTTCCATATCGCTGGCGGGTTGGCTGTCGGTGGCTGGGGCGGGAGCTGCCGGGGTAGGTGCTGAGGTGGGGCGAAGATCGAGCTCGCCGAGGTGCTGCCTAACCAGTTCACCTAGACTCTGGATGCCGTTGCCGACGTTCTGCACATCTTGGCTGCGATCGAGGTAGGGGCAGCCCCATTTTTGGGTGGTGTACCCAGGAACCTCCAGGCCCCAGTATTTGCAGACCGACTTTAGAGCTTCGGCGTAGTGGGCCTCGCTGAATGAGCGCTCGACCATCACGTAGCTGTTGCCGCCGCCCAGGATTTCGCCGCTCGATTGGCAGTAGCTGATGCTCTCGAACTGGCTGGTGATTTTCTTAACGTCGTCGATTCTGGGGCCGTCTTCCCATTTGACGTTTACGCTGTCGCCACCGCTGTAGTTGTGGGTGCGTACTGAGAACTTGACACCTGGAAAGGTGGCCTTGAGCTGTTCCCGAATTTTCTTGGCCCGTTGGGCTGCGCCTGATAGTGCCATGGTGTGACCTCTGGTGAATGTGGACAATGCGCGGGGCAGGGAGTCGAACCCCGCCTACTCCTACCGGCGTTTAGTCGTCGATTGAAATGCCCTGGACGGTGGCGACTGACTGGATGAGCTTTTGGGCTTCGATTGCAGCGTTGAGCTTGGTGCTGGCGGCATCCATTTCGTTGCCCCGAGATTGGATGTACTGAGTACCCGAAACGTAGCCCGATTCCATGTCCCGCTCAATGTCGCGCATGGAAGACTGGAGCCTTTCGTAAGCGGTTTTGAATTGCTGTCTGGCAGAGTCAACGTTGGCTTGGGCTTGGTAGAGGGCGACGATTACAGCGGAGGTTTCGGGGGTGTATGCGGTTTTCATGGTTGTGACCTCGGGGTGGGGTGTTTGTTTTTTGCCTATAACTAATAATACATCGGATAACTTATAAAGTACAGTGTATTGCGGAAAATAAAGCCGCTAAAAAGCCCGCTCTGCAAGGGTTCCAGGCGGGCGGCTGTGGTCAGAGTTGGTCGTTCTACAGTTGGCGCAGGTAGCTCACGGCCCGCTCTGCGGCCCAGATGCCGTTGCCGTTTAGCTGCCGCTGCCATGCGTTTTCGCTGGCTGCCCAGTTGAAGGCCAAGTCGCGGCCTAGGTGCTCTCGGATTTCCTTGGATGGCTTTGTGTCGAAGCGCAGCTGTATCCGGTTAAGAACGTGGTTATGCACCACAGTCAGCCCCAGGTCTTCGTGGCGCTCGGACTTCTCTTCGCCTTCGGTGGCGATCGCGGCGTGTTGGGCCTCAATGGTTTTGATTCGCTCTTTCACCCGTCGGATGTTGGCGTTGTTGTTGGTGAGCTTGTAGCTCGGGAATCCGATGCGCCTGCAGGAGTCAGGGGTCAGAAGTATGTAAGCTGACTTGGCCGAGATCTCACCTTCCGCTGCCAGCTGCTCGGCCTTTTCCTCCATGGATTTGTCGAGCTTGACAATTTTCTTCACCAGCTTGTTCAGCCGCTTCATTAGCTCTTGGGCCTCGATCAGGTTCTCCAGCTTGGTCTGAAGCTTTTCTAGGGCATCGGGGTCGTCGGAGCTGATGGCCGTGTTGGCCTCCATCGCTGCCAGACGCTCGGCCCAGTAGGCGGCTTTCTTCTGGTGCTCCATAGCTTTGTCGGTGGCGTTCCACATACGGGCTTGGTCGCGCCTGGCCCCTTTCTCGCTGTGGTGGCCTACCAGGATGGGCTGGCCCCCTGCAAACCGCTCACCGATTTGCTCGGCCTGCCGGTGGCGGCTGTCGGCCGCTTGGCTGTTTTTGGTGGCTCGGGTTTTGTACCGTCCGGCGCGGGCATCCTGCTTCTCTTCAATGCGATCGCGGCGTTGCTCCAGAACGTCTTGCACGGTGTCGGCGGACTCGGTGTTGAACATATCGATCTGTGTCATGGGAGATCCTTTGGGTAGAGGTGAATAAGCCCCAGGCCTCGGCTGGCCTGGGGCAGTGGGCTAGTAGTTTTCCTGCGGGGTTTCTTGCCACAGGCTGGTGGTCTGGCGCAGGCTGCGGTAGTCGCCGTTGCCGATGATGAGGTGATCGAGGATGGGAACAGCCAGCGTCTGTGCGCCCTTGAGGATTTGCCGGGTTAGCTGGATGTCATCGGGGCTTGGCTCCAGGCTGCCGCTTGGGTGGTTGTGGGCGATGATGCCGCGCACGGCTCCCACCCGCATGAGCCAGCCGAAGATCTCGCGAGGGTGAGCCAGGCACTCGGTCTGTGTGCCCTGGGCGATGATTTCAACACCAATTACCCGGTGCTTAACATCGAGGGCAATCACTGCGAACCGCTCGACCCGCTGCCACATCATGTCGGCCCCGAGCAGGGCGGCGGCTACTGCCGGGTCGTCAATGACCGGGTTCTGATCCTTGGGGATTTCCAGGTAAGCCCTTCGGCCTAGCTCGATCGCAGCCTGGACCTTGCCCACTTGGGGCTGAGTCAACCCAGCGGCCCGCAGCTCCAGGGGTGTAGCTTCCCGAAACCGTTGCCAGGCGATCGCTTTGTCGAGCAGGTTAGATTGCCCGCAGACGTTCTCAATCACCTGCTGGGCCTTTTGGTGGGTGATGCCGAGCAGGGTAACGAGTAGGTCGGCAATGGTTGCAGACCGGCTGTCGCCGTAGCAGCGGGCGTTAGATAGCTCGGCCTCTGATGCCATCCATAGACCCTTGTTGTGCGCTGTAGAAATTGCCATGATTGTGACCTCTGAAATTACTCTGACCAGACCGGAGCGGGGTTCGACTCCCCGATTACTCCAACCGGCGTTTAGTTCTCGAAGAATGCGGTGAACAGAATCTCGCGGGCATCGTCAGCCACCGCGCCCCAGACATCAGCGGCGATATCGAGGACGTGCATTGTGTTGTGGCCGAGGTGGGTAGCGTGGCCAACAACCATGCCGGAAGCGAGAGCTAAATCTGCGATGCCATGGGAGAGAAGTTGAATCATGGGGTGACCTCTGAAGTACTCTGACCGTCCCGCTTGAGGGAATGGCTTGTTTTTTGTCCATAACTAATAATACATCGGATAACTTTAGGAGTACAGTGTTTTTGAAAAATAAAACGCCGAAAAGCCCACTGGCAAAGGATTTCAGTCTATACCGTGAGCGGGAATGCTGGGGCGCTAGTACAGTTTTGTGCTACAGGGTCAGCGACATCTGGGCTTCTTGCCCGGTTAGCTTCGCCTATATGTTGTTGAAGTTGCGGAAGTGCTGACACTTGTCAGACGGTGCAGATGGGCAGGCTACTAAGAACTGCTCGATCGCGGGATAGCCGTTTTCTCATTGGGAAATGGTCAAGGATGCCCGGTTGCTCCATGGGGTGATGACCAGGGCGATCGAGGTGCTGGTGCTGAGCTGCGATCGATCCAGCGGATGACAGGCCATACCACCCTGGCAACGTTTGAGCGCTATCTCGATGTGTCGGGTATTTAGGCCGCCACCCAACAGCAGGCGATGCTCAGTTCACTATTTCCAACGATCCGCCAACTGCGCCTGTTGTCCTAGTACTCCCAGGTTTCGTGGCCTAGCGGAGCGCACGCGAGCAGATCGCGCCGGATGCGCCAGGGGGGCAAAAACTCATCCATTAGGGCTTTGAAGCGGTCATTGTGGTGGCGCTCTAGCAGGTGCACGAGTTCGTGAACCACCACGTATTCCAGGCATTCGGGGGGCTTTTTGGCCAGCTCCAGGTTGAGCCAGATGCGGCGCTGCTGAATGTTGCAGCTGCCCCACTTGGTTTTCATTTTTTTGACGCCCCAGGCGGAGACCTGGTGGCCAACAATCGGCTGCCAGGTCTCTAGCAAGGTGGGAATACGAGTTTTGAGCTGCTGCCGGTACCACTCGGTTAAGGCGCGGGTTCGGTTCGCGGTGGTGGTGCCAGGGTTCACAAACAGCTGTAGGGTACTGTTGTTTTTCACTACCACCTCGTGGCGGCCTCGGCGCTCGACTACCGCCAGTCGGTAGCGCTGGCCAAACAGGTAGTGGCTCTCGCCGCTGACCATCTCTCGCTCCGACTGGCGGGGCTGGGCCTGAAATGCCGCCTGCTGCTTGCGAATCCAGCTGAGGCGGGAGATGACGGCGAGGCGAATGTTGTCGTCGGTGAGGTGCTGGGGAGCAGAGACCCGCACCTGGCCATCGGGAGGGTAGACGCCCAGGTGCAAGTTCTTAATGGGCTTGCGCACCACCTGCACGGGAATGTCGCGAATCACGATGGCGGTCGCCTGGGGGGCTGGATCTAAGGTGAGGCTACTGGTACTCACGTTGGTTCTTGAGCAACTCCATGACCTGGTCGAGGTTGACATTGTACCCTGCGGATTCTTCGCGCACGGCGCGGGCCACTTCCCTCTCTTTGAATTTGTTGCCGATCCAGTCAGCTTTCTTGGTGTAGCGTACCGCCGTGTCTATGCGTAGAGCCAGGGCTTCATCTTGTCCTAAGTTATCGTAGAGCGATCGCTTGGCCTGAGTATCCATCGAATTTGGATAGTTGTCCTGGGTGGCACCGGGTTTGACCTGTCCGGCGAGCTGTTTCACCTGCTCCAGGTACTCCTGGTAGCTGATCGCCTGCTGCCGCCGCTGCTCGATCAGGGCGTCGAGCAGTTCTGACATGCGATCGTAGTACTTGGGGTTGACCAGGCTCTCGTCGGTGATCACCCGCCGCATATTGTTTTCAATGGTCTCGGCTACGGCATCTTGGTCATCGCGGATGCCCTTGGGCAGCTGATCGAGGGCGGCGGTGCCCCGCTGGACGATCAGGTCGATCAGACTCATATCGTCGAGGTCGGAGATGGTTTCGCCGGGGTCGGCGCGGATATAGCTGTCGAGCAGGCGGCGCATGGCGGGCTCGTACTGCTTCATGTCGATGTAGTCGCCGCTGGCCTTTTTAACCGCCTCTTGCACTTCGTCGTAGTGGGTGACTTCGGCTTTGATGGTGGCGCTTTCCTGGGGCGAGTAGCCTGCGTCTGCCATTTCGTTGGCCAGGTTGGCATAGGCGCGCAGCAGGGCCGCTACCGCTTGGTAGAGGGCGACGCGCTTGGGTTCGTTGGCGGCTAGGGCTTCCTTATCGGCGGTGTCTTCGGCGCAGAAGTAGTGCAGGTAGTCGAGGGTGTGGCGGGGCAGGCGCACCGGCTCACAGAGGGCTTTGACCTGCTCGCGCAGGTCTTCGAGGCGATCGCGGCCTTTTTCAATGCGATCACTCAGCAGTCCGGCCACATCCTCGGCATCGTATTTCTCGAACGCGCCGCTGGTGTAGTCGGTGATTGCCCCTTCGAGGGACTTAAACAGGTCTTTGTAGTCCACGATGTAGCCATATTCTTTGTCGTCGCCGTCGAGGCGGTTGACCCGGCAGATGGCCTGAAACAAGCCGTGGTCCTGCATCTTTTTGTCGATGTAGAGGTAGGTGGCGCTGGGGGCATCGAAGCCGGTGAGCAGCTTATCGACCACAATCAGCAGGCGCATTTGGCCCGGCTCTTTTTTGAAGCGCTCTTTGACCTTTTGCTCAAACTCCTCTACCCGGTGCATGGCCCGGTCTTCGGGCTCGTTGAAGTACTCGGCCAGCATGCGGCGATAGATGGCGTACTGGTGCAGCTTTTCGGTTTCGCCTTCGCCAGTTTCTTCACCTTTGATGTCGGCGGGGCCGGGTTTGTAGCTGGTGACGATCGCACATTTGCCCGCCAGGTCGGTGCGGCTGAGCAGTTCGTAGGTTTTGCAGGCCTGGTAAATGCTGGCGCACACCAGCATGGCGTTGCCCCGCCCGTCCATCAGTCGGGGCTTGGTCTCCATATCCATCAAGATGTCATTGACGATCATCTCCAGGCGCGACTGGCTGGAGAGCACGTTGCGCAGGGTGCCCCAGCGCTTTTTGAGCTGAGACTTGGCCAGTTCTGAAAGACTGCGGGTTTTGGCCTCAAACCACTGATCGACTTTCTGCTGGGAAGTGAGGTGCTGGTCGATGTCGCGGGCCTCGTAGCGCAGGTCGAGCACTACCCCGTCGCTGACCGCTTCGTCGAACTTGTAGGTGTGGATGTAGGTGCCGAATACCTCCAGGCTGGTTAGTTTGTCGGCTTTGAGCAGCGGGGTGCCGGTAAAGCCAATGAACATAGCCTCGGGCAGCAGCGCCGTCATGGCGGTGTGCAGCTTGCCCGACTGGGTGCGGTGGCACTCATCGACAAACACAAACAGGTTGCCCTTGGGGCTAAAGTTGCTGGGCAGGTTGTGCCGCAAGTCTTGAATAAACTCTTCTGTGCTCTGGCTGGTGTCATCCTCGTCGCGGCTGCCAAACTTGTGGACCAGGGAGCACAGCAGCCAGGGTGTTGTGGCGTTGAGCTGGGCGATCAGGTCGGTGCCGCTGGTGGTGCGGTAGATGTCTTCGTCTACGCCGTGGAAGACGCCTTCAATCTGTTCGTCTAGCTCGGTGCGATCGGTGATGATCAGCACGCGGGCATCGGTGGCGTTTTCGCGCAGCCACTTGGCCAGCCACACCATGGTCAGGCTTTTGCCCGAGCCCTGGGTGTGCCAGATAATGCCTCCTTCGCGCTGCTGCACTCGCTGCTGGGCTGCCTTGATGCCAAAGTACTGGTTGTGGCGGCAGGTTTTTTTAATGCCCGCATCAAAGACCGTGAAGTCGTGGATCAGTTCGAGCAGGCGAGGTTTGGCGCAGAGGCGCACCAGGGCGGTATCGAGGGCATTATCGCCAATCGCGGGGTCGATGGTGGGCAGGTATTTGTGGCTTTTGGGGTCGGTTTTGGGGTTGTAGCGGGGGTTTTCTTCTTTCCAGCTGAGGTAATACTTCTCGGCGGTTTCGATGGTGCCGTAGCGCAGCCCCTGGGTATCGTTGCCGGCCATCACCAGCTGCTGGGTGGTAAAAAAGGCGCGGTGAAACTCTTTGCGCTGGTTGTCGAGGCTTTGGTGAATGCCTTTAGCGACATCGACGCTGCCCTTTTTGAGTTCGAGAATGCCCAGGGCAATGCCGTTGACGTAGAGCACGATGTCGGGTCGGCGGATGTTTTGGCCTTTGAGGGTGACTTCTTCAGCCAGGGCAAAGTCGTTATTTTCAGGATGCTTCCAGTCGATGAGCGGTACGGTCTGGGTCTGCTCCCCGGCCCCGGCTTTGACTTTGACCCCGTAGCGCAGCAGGCCATAGACGGCTTTGTTGGCGTCGTAGAGGTTTTGGCTGTCGCCCAGGGCGGCGGCTTGGTCTAGCTCCCGCAGGGCTTTGTCAATCAGGGTTGTGCTAACGCCCTGGCGGGCCAGCCACGATCTCAGCTGGTCGGCCTCGATGTTGCGGTTGTCGGGGCGGGCCTCCCAGTTGCCCAGGTAGCGGTAGCCCAGGTGGGTTTGAAAGAGCTGGACGACTCGATTTTGGGTGGCTCGTTCCCGTTGGCCGACGGTGCTCACGGTGGTGCTCCTTGATGGGTGCCCGATGATGGGCGGCTTAACCAGTGTTCCCCCAGTTATAGCAAGCCGCTTTGGGGCCAATCACCTGGTTGGGAATGCCTCACGAAAATGAGACACTACTGAGGTGGCGAGTTGAGTTCATTCAGCAGGGTTTGGTCGTCTTTCCAGGGGCTAATGCCGCCATCTTGATAGACCTTGGCAATGAAGGGGGCAGGGTGTGCTTGGAGGAACTGCTGCATGGTCGGAATAGCCTTGGTGAAGGCGGCGGCGGTATCGGTACCCGATAGGTTTTGGGAAACCAGCACAAACATTTTGACCCCAGCGCTGGTAACGGCTAATCGCTCCAGAAAGCGTTTGGCGATGCGCTCGTCTTTGGTGAGCACTACCCAGCCCCTTTGGCCAACGGCAGGCAGCCAGTCTACGTCTTTGGCATCTTTGGCAAAGTGGCTATCGTGGAGCTCGACGGTGTGGCCCTGGGCTCGGAGTACGGTGGCCAGCTTTTTGCCCAAACAGCGGTCGATAAAGAATGTGGTGGTCTGGGAAGGTGGCGAACTCATGCGGCCAGGGGAATTTCGCACCGGATGGCTTCTTCGATCTGGCTGAGGTCGCAGTCGTAATCTTCGACCAGGTCTTGTAGGGAGTCCCCAGCTTTATAGCGCTCGGCGATGATGTGGGTGGGAATGCCGGTGCCGTCTATGACCAGGCGACCAAAGGCGATGCGAGGGTCGATAACGACGATGCGAGGGTTGTGGGCTTCGTCGGAGCGGGTGAAGGGGTAGAGCTTGATGGCGAGGCCGGTGTCGTCGGGCTCGATGCGCTCTAGGTGCTGGGTGAGCACGGCTTTGAGCTGGGTTTGGCCCTGGGCAGAGGCGTTGATCAGGGTGCCGTAGCGCTCGATGAAGAGGCTAATGCCGTCGGTGCGAAATTCTTGGTGGGCTAGGGGGTGAGATACCTGAAGCTGGGCTTCGAGGTAGTCGAGGGCGGTGCGGACGTTGTCGAGCTGAATTTTGTGGTGTTTGCGGATGGCCCGCAGAACGTGGATCTCGATCAGGTTGGTGAAGGAGAGCAGGCGGGGTGTCTGTGGGGGAACGGCGATCAGGGGCTCGAAGAAGCGTTTGCCCTGGCTGACGGGGTATGAGCGGCCAACCGTCCACGACCGAATGGTGCCCACGGGAATGCGCAGGTAGCGGGCAGCATCGGGGATGGTGTAAGTGGGGATATCTCTGGGGTCGCGGCCCTGGTAGAGATCGGTCATAGCGGCCTGGCTGGTTCAGGGATGGCTCTCATTATCAACCAGATGGGGGAATCGGAATAGCTTATGCCTACCGCAATCACCCGATGAGGAGCTGCGGCATCATGCCTTGTTTAATGGCTTGGGTTTTGGCGCGGCGGGTTTCTAGGGCAGCGATCGCACTACTCAACCCCATCATGTTTTTGCGTGGTGTCGATGGGGGCATCGTCGCCAATGAGCAGAGGTTTGCCATCGCGCCAGATGACGGCATAGTGACCCAGGCGGCGTTTGCGTTCTAGGGTGTCTGCGGCCACTTTTCTGAGGCAATCCAGAGTCTTTTGGGTATCTGGGGACATGGCTATTCCCTTCTCTAGCTAATGGTTGGCAGCCAGTCGGCTGCTGTCAGGTGGGTGTCAACGGTCGCCAAAGGGAGACCATAATGCAGAGCTGTTGCGGCAATGAAGCGATCCGCCGGGTCTTTATGGGGCAAGTTGATCTGGCGGCTTAAGATGGCGATTTTGCCGGTTAACGGAGCCTCAAGAACTTGTAACGTATCTAAAGACTGCTGGATCCACTTGGCAGGTTCATCTGACAGAGTGATTTTTCCTTTCTCTGCCAGAATCATGACCTCCCACATGCTGATGGGGCTAACCCACAGTTCTGTGTCTGCTTGAGGAATTAGAACCTTGAGATTGTCAGATAGTTGGGCATCGCCCAATGCGTACCATAGCCAAATATGGGTGTCGAGGAGAAGCTTCACTGCAAGACTTCCCAGTCACTTTCAGGAACCGCCGGAGAAATAACATCGCCATGAATGGAGCCTGTGCCCTTCATGAAGCCAAAGGCCGGACGGTGGGGGCGTTTGGCAGGTTCGGCGTGAGACTCACGATTTTGGATGAGTTCGCTCTTTAAAGACTGGAGCAGCAGCTCAATGACGGCAATGCGCTCTTCGATGGAGGCACCGTTCAGTTGATTCAAGATATCTACGTCCAACATGACCTGTGCCTTGTCGTTAGTCATTGGCTTGCTGAGTCTATTGTAAGGCGCACCCACCCGGTGAGGAGTTCTTGCATCATGCCTTGTTTGATGGCTTGGGTTTTGGCGCGGCGGGTTTCTAGGGCAGAGATCGCAGCATCCATGTCGGAGAGGACAGTTGCGATCGCCCCACCTCCCTATCCCTGGGCTGTCCCAAAAGCTTGAACGATCGCCTCATTAATGCGGGGCAGTTCATCGTCAAGAAACTGTTGCCAAAAGTGTTGTACTTCGTCTTCGATGTCGCTGAGAAACATTTCTGGTCTTATGTCCTCAGAGACGATTCTTTCTACAAGATGAAGCCAGCCTTGGTCGGAAGTAGGGCGATCACCTGTGAAGCCGGGAATATTGCGGTTTTCTAATGCGTTGAAGATCGATTGGCGAGTGGTCAAGTCCCCAGGTCCAAGGATGAGGACAAGTTTAAGAATCGAAGCTTCGATTTTGAACTGTAACAGCAGAATTCGCTTAGGTTGTGGAGTCCAGCCTGTACCAGCTTGTTGGAACGGGAGATCATGCCACTTGGGGGAGGCAAAGCTGAGGATTTTTCTCTGCAACCAGCTATGGATAAAAACAATCTTGTCAGGTGGAGCATTTTTGACTAATCGCTTGACCAGTTCATACGCCTCAGTTTCTAGGGATGGGCGATGTTCATAGATCAGGTCGAGGGCTGCTTGGTGACTCAGATAGATTTGGCGGCAGAGTTTAGCGATTTCAGAGTCTTGCATGAGGTGTCGGTTGATTAAGGTGCTGTAGTGCTGCATGAGGGTGCAGACTTCGTTATTGAGAGTAGAGCGGTAGCGATCGCACACCTCCCCAATTAGGTCTGCGACTTTGCGGTAGCTATAAACAGACCAGTGCTCTTGATCTACTTCGCCATAGGGCACGATGCCTTGGGGCGTGAGGAAGACAAAGATGTGGCGGTAGTTTGGGAATTCCTGCTGAACGATTTGGCGATAGCGCTGGAGTTGGTTGGAGTGCTCACCAGAATCGACTTTGTTCTCAATGGCGCAGACGATTTGGCTGCCGGGGGAAACCAGCAGGATGTCGATATTCTTCCACTCGCGGCGGACTTTGGTGTCGGTGAGGGTGGCCACGTCGATTTCGATAGGGCTGACGGTGGCATTGTCGGCCTCTAGCAGCAGCTGTTTGAGGAAGGTTTTGAGGAAGATATCGCGGAGGTTATGGCTGGCGCTGGGATTCAGCAGGAAGGCCAGGAAGTGGGAGTGGCGGATCTCTTGCCGCACCATGCCTACGGCTTCAAAGATGTTGAACTGCTTGAGCAGGCTTTCTAGGCGTTCGAGGTCGGCGTTGTTGACGACGAACTGTTCTAGCAGTGCCTTGGGGGAAGGGTTAGGGGAATTCATACCAGTCGTGTTCTCCCAGTGAGGAGTTCTTGCATCATGCCTTGTTTGATGGCTTGGGTTTTGGCGCGGCGGGTTTCTAGGGCAGAGAGGCGTTGTTGCATAAATAGGGTGTTACGGACGGGGTAGTGGCATAAGGTTTAAGTACTACCCAAAACCTGACGCCGATGCAGTACCGAGTCCGCAACTGGTCTGAGTATAACG
>QBLT01000134.1 GCA_003249105.1 Leptolyngbya sp.
AATGGCTGAATTGCTCAATTCCAGAGGCTTTCAAGCTCTCCTACTTTAACAAACCAGTGCCGGTGGGCGTTGGGCGTGATAGCGTATAGCTTTCTAGGCCCATTGCCCACCAGTTTTATCTCCCTAAAGCAGATGCTTCTATTTCTCTTGGGAGTTGGTTATTGTCTCGACAATCTCGTTCTCTTGGGTGATCTCATTGAGGTTGAGTTTATCTTTGATTAATTCACCAGCTGAGCTGTTAGATGTCTTGTCTGCATCAGCAGCGGCAGCGGCGTCAGTAGCGGCTTTATTTTGCCACTCTCGGCGCTGCTCCCGCATTTCGCTGAGTTTTTCTTCAGGAATAATGGGCTCTGCACCTTTAGATTCTGCTTGAGCAGCAAAGCGAGACGATGCTGCTAAGGCTACTAACGAGCTAGGGGCAGGATTTGCCAAAGCTGCCGTCTGGGAAAAACCAAACAGTGCAACTACAGCCATAAGCAGCACTGCAAGTCGCTTAACAGACGTTTTTAATGAGACATAAAGCTTACGAGTTGTCATGTTTTATCCTTCTAAAAACAGAAATAAGTTTTGTGGTGAGTACCGCTGAGTTACGGGTTCTCCCCACCAAAAGAACACATCTGATAACTTTAGAGAAAGCAATCAGGCGGTCTAAAGGCTCACGGTTAATAACTTCCTAGATGTGAGTAGCGTAAGTAAAAATATGGCCTCCAACGTCTTCCTCAAGATAGAAACGGGGCAGAAGGTCGATTGGATGCTGTTGAATTAGAGCGCGAACTTGGTAGGCAACAGACATTGCATCTGCCTAAATTCACCAGTTGTGGAGAATGCTGATACCTTCCTTCAGGCCGTGGTTAAAGAAGGCTAAAGGGTTTGAATGTTGATTATTCTCTGCATCGCCCTTTGCCCATGGGGTGCGCTACTGACATCACCGGGGCCAGATATAGCCCAGATCGTCGATCGCTAGAGGTGTATCGGGAAAGTCGCGCTGGGTGAACTGGCGCACCAGCACCACGCCGCCGAAGTAGTCGTCGAGGTAGGGCACACCGTTGCGATCGAGGGCAACCGGGATGATGCGGCCGCTGACGAAGTTGCCCTGGGCATCAAGGTCGGTTTGCAAAATCAGCGAGGTGCCTAGGGGGCCAACGGTAGAGAGGCTGCGGTAGCCAAGAAAGTTCCCGAGGGAGTAAGCGATCAGCTTGTTGTTATACAGCTCGATCGCCCTAGGAACGTGGGGACCATGACCTAGCACCAGGTCGGCCCCGTGGTCGATAACGGCGCGGGAGAAGCGCACGACGTTGCCGCGATTCTCGGAGTAAAACAGCTCATCTTGGTCGCGGGTAACGGTGGCATCGGTGCCTTCTTTGCCAGCGTGGAAGGAGACCACGACGATATCGGCCTGGGCGTTGGCAGTTTCTACCAGGGCGATCGCACCTTCTATATCCTGCACCTGGTTGTGCTCTGGGTAGTTGCTAAAGCCAATGAACGCTACGGTTTGCCCCTGGGCTTCGACATACAAAATTTCGCCCTTGCGGCCCACGGCCTGCATACCCGCCGCTTCGATGTGGGCGATGGTGTCGTTAAAGCCCTGCTCAAAGAAATCCATGGAGTGGTTGTTGGCCACGCTGAGCACGTCAAACCCGGCCTCTTTAAGCACGCTGGCGTACCAGGGCGGGGTGCGAAAGGCAAAGGTGTTGGCGCTGCCTGTGTTTTTGGCGCTGTTGGGCACTTCGGTGAGGGTGCTCTCAAAGTTGCCGAAGGTAATGTCAGCGTCACCCAGGTGATACTGAATGCTGCCGAACAGGTACTGCCAGTCGTCGGGCAAGCGATAGCGCTGGTAGTCGGTGCCAGGGATGATGTCACCCACGGCTTTGATGGTCAGGGCTACGGGAACCGCCAGTTTTGGGGAAGCCAGAACCGCTGTGGAGTCTGCCGTGAGCATGGGCTCGATCGCATTAGCCGCACCACCTGCCGCCGGAGCAAGATTGGCCTCAGCGGCGGGCCGTGACGGGGTTGCTCGACCAGGCGCTTGCTGCCCGTAGCGCCATTGGGTCATCCCAGCGGCTAGGCCAAACCCCAGCACCATGGCGATAGTCACTGCTCCCCAGCGCCAGCGGTAAGGGATAGCGATTATTGTAGTGGGCGTTGGTTTTGTCCCCAACGCCCTTGAGCTGGAACGGGTGGCTGGTGCGATTCCTGCCGGGGGTGCTGCGGGAATTGCCAGTGCCTTCTCCTGCTCCAATGATCCATCTGCGAAGGTTGGGACAACAGGCGTTGGGGGGGCCTCTAGGCTAAAGACCTGCTGCCAACGGTGTTCTAGGGGGCGATCGGTGCCATCGACGACCTTGAGTTCAGTGATATTGGGCAGGGCTAGGGTCGTCACTACCGCGCGAATGCAATCGAGGTGCTGGGGCAGCCCATCGTGATTGGGGGTAGTGAGCAGCACGTAGAGGGTGCGATCGCGCCGTGAGACCTCTACCCGTAGCGCTGGCTCGTCTAGGGCCGTGGTGAGCAGATCGGCAATAGCTGTTAAGTTGCTCCGCTGCCCCTGGGGCCAGGTAGGGAGTTTGATCAGATCAGCAATAGTCACAAACGAAAGGTATCCAGGCTCCGAAGCTAATGCAAATCATACCGTCGGAATAAAAGGAAACTATCCCTCCATAAGAAACTGCCCTGCTAGCCAGAGGCCAGCGGGGCAGAGACGGGTCTATCGAACACTGTGCAAACTTAGGGAAAGCGGCAACGCTGAACCTACCGCGAAGAACCGATATCGCGGTAGAGGCCTTTACGGTGCTGGCGCTGTCGGGTAGGCAGGCCAATACCCACTAGCCCTAGCAGCCCTAGCGCCGCCTTGGGGCTAGGCCGTTGCGATACCGCTTCGGCCCGAGCCGCAGGCTGATGGGGCTGCACCGTCTGGCGGTGCTCAAGCCCAGCTAGGGAAAGCAGCCCCGCAACAATAAAGGTGCTGAGGTGGTTGAGCGCCTTCTCAGGAATTGGTAAATCGTAGTGGCTCTTGAAGGTTCTTGCCAAGAACCAAAAGAACAGGCCTACTCCAATTAATAGTGCGATCGCGTTGATGGTCGGGTTGTGGGCAAAGGTGTAAATAGCACCGCCCATAGGACCATCTATGGCCCCTTCAAACTCTTCGTAGGTATCAAATGGGCTTGACATAAGGCTGATTCCTCCAAAAGCTAACATCCTGGTAAATTTTCGACCTAGGGTTTGGGTACAACCTGGGACATTGGAACCACAGGAATATCCAAACTGCCATTTTTCTCAGGCAAAATTGAGTATTCTGGATAGCCGGGAATGCCGTAGTCAGACAGATCTAAACCAGTGAGTTCTTGAGCTTCAGAAACACGCAGTAGCCCCATCTTCTTTAGCACTAGACTGACTCCATAGCCCGGCAAAAAGCCCAGCAGTAGCGCACAAATTGCTGCTCCCACAATTTGGGCACCAAAATTGATTGAAGGAACCCCCTCAGGCTGAGGATAACCTGCTGCCACAATGCCCACTAAAAGAGAACCCAGCACTCCACAATAGCCGTGCACGGCGAAGGCACCTACGGCATCGTCAATGCCCGCTTTTTCTATGGCGTTACCCACAAAGGGCATAGTAAACGCACCTAAAAAGGCGAGCAAAATTACGATCTGGGGACTGTAAATATCCATCCCGGCCCCAGAGGTAATAATTCCTGCTAGGCCACCCGAAATCGTGTAGAACGGATCACCCTTAGATCCCATATAGGCCCCCACCAGACCAGCCGACAGGGCCAGGGTGGTGTTTACACCCAGCGAAGCCAGGGTCATGGGAGTGCCATAAATCGTGATCTCTCCCGTCTGCCCCGGCACAAAGATGACGCAGGCCGCCAAGAAGGCGTAGAACCCGACGAAAATCAGCATCAGCCCCACCATGGTAAGGGGCAGGTTGTGGGGCATAATCGCCCGTGGCTTGCCCTGGGCGTCAAACTTGCCGATGCGGGGGCCGAGGTTGATGACCACCCCGAGGGCAAAGAAGCCCGCCACACCGTGGAGCACCGCTGCACAGCCAAAGTCGTGGTAGCCCAGCTGAGTAAAGAACCAGCCGTAGGGGTTCCAGCCCCAGGCAGCGGCTACCACCCAGGTAAACGAGCCTAAAATAATAGCCAGAATGGAGTAAGCCCCAATCTGAATGCGCTCAATCACCGCCCCTGAGAGGATGGAAGCTGTGGTCATAGCGAACAGAGCAAAGGCAAACCAGAACACTCCGGTCAGGTTGTCGGCAATGTTGGGACCCAGCGCCGGGGACCAGGGATAGGAAGCCTGCACCAGCGCTAGCACATCGCCTACTGTGCCCTCAGCGGCGGGATCAGTCCAAGGACCGACAATGCCCCCCTGGAAGGGAAATAGGGGAAAGGCGTTGTAGACCCACCAGCCAAAGTAGAAGAACGTCAGACCTACCAACGACAGGGTCATTAGGTTTTTGACCATGGTGGCCAGAACATTTTTAGACCGCGCCGCGCCACCCTCGTAGGCCAAAAAGCCCACGTGAATTAACAGCATTAGAACAGAGGCCCAATAATAGTAAGACTCTGATACAAAAGTTGCTAAAAACTCTTGCGATTCAGGAGACATAGGTAACTCCTAACTGTCAGTTAAGTTGTACAAAGAACCCATCGAAAAGAACGAGTAACTCACCCAACGGCGAGCATACTGAAGACGAAAAACCGCCCCATTTTGAAAACAATCGCTGCCAAGGCCTTGATAGATCTAATTTTTCTACGGATAGCCTCAAACCCAAATTGAATCAGAACCCAGATAACGCGTCGCTTTTGTTTAACCTTCGACTTGTTATGTCAAGAGTGTGCAATGCAAATTAGGTATGAGCTGTAGTCAGCGCTACTAACCATCGATGAACGATCGAATTAGGCTGTAAAAATCTTCACTTTGGGCCTTGGCAAAGTGCAGTTCTAGGACAGGTTGATCGGCCACAGGGTGATACCAAAGAAGTATAGGCAGGATCGCAATTTGAGCGGGTACAGCACAGTGCAGAGGTAGCCCGTGTAGCCGATGGGGAGATCTGACGGTGGCCTGGGCCGCTACCGCGGGGAACTGTTCCGCAGGTAGGGCGATCGCCCCCATCCAGCCCAACTGCTTGACCCACACCTGAAGCTGTAAAGCCCGCACAATATGGTCGAGGGCACCGGGGTAGGTGATGCGAAAGTTGCGATCGCACAGCCGCAGCACCGCACAGGGCAATCCCTCCAGTTCTGTCTCCATCGACTGAAAGGGCGCTAGATGATCGATCGCCTCGCCAAACAAGGCCCTCGCTGCCACTAGGCCATCGACTCCCGCCATATCCCAGGGCAGGGTAAGGTTAATCTGATTCATACCCGCACCCGGCTCTTAGTTGGATCAAACGCCGCAAGCGGCCCCACGGTAGCGCTAACCCTACGCTTGAAGCCATCCAGCAGGCCCACATCCACCCCCATCCCTACCTCGGCGAACTCGGGGACGACCTGGGCCATAGCAATGCTGGCGTTGAGGATGGGCGAAAACGTGGCGCTGGTAATCTGTCCCACCCGCCACCATTCCCCAGGGGCGAAAACGGGCTGGCCGTGGGCTGCCACCTCTGGCCCCTCTAGCACCAGGCCCACTGCTACCCTGGGGGGATGGCGACGGATAGCTTCTAGGGCAGCTTTACCGATCAGGTCGGGCTTTTTCATCGCCACGGCCCAGCCAATACCCGCCTGGTAGGGCGAGGTCAAATCGTCAAACTCATGGCCCAGGGCCAACAATCCGGCTTCGATGCGGGCGCGATCGAGCGCTTTCATGCCCAGGGGCAGCATCCCCAACGGCTGCCCTGCTGCCATGAGAATTTTCCACAGGATTGCGCCGTCTTGGGGCGGCACAAACAGCTCATAGCCCAGTTCCCCGGTGTAGCCCGTGCGCGAAATCAGCACTGGCATGCCCTGCACCTGGGATTCTAGAAACTGGAAATAGCCCAGCGTTGAAACCTCTGGCACTAGGACTGTGAGAATGTCGCGGGAGCACGGCCCTTGGAGGGCAAGATTGTGGAGATCCACGGTTTCTACTGCCACCGACCACCCTTTTTGTTGAGCAATTTGCCTGAGCCAGTGGCGATCGCTGTCGCAGTTGCCGACGTAGCGGTAGCGGGTAGGGCCAAAGCAAAACACAATGCCGTCATCAACGATGCCGCCGTGGGGGTTGAGCAGACAACCGTAGGCCCCTTGCCCAGGGGCAACTTTTTCCAGGTTGCGAGAGAAGGCGTACTGTAACAGGGCAAAGGCATCGGTGCCGCGAATCTCAAACTTGCGCAGGGCCGAGAGATCCATCAGTGCGGCCCGCTGGCGCAGCGCCCAGTACTCGGTCTGGTCGCCCTGGTGGGCAAAGGTTTGGGGCACCCAAAACCCGTTGTACTCCGCCAAATCATCCGTGAGCTGGCGAATGCTGGGGGTAAAAGCACTGTCTTGGGTCATCCGCAGGGGCAAGGCCGCTACCCGTCGCCCCATGGCCCGCGCAAAGGTCTGCCCCGCCGCGTAAATGCGAATGTGGATCGGCGTCGGCTGCCAGCCATTGGCGGGGTCAATGTCGTCGGGGCAGGCGGAACTGGCGCAGAGCAAATCTTGGTGAGCCAGCAGCAGCACGTAGTCGCCGGGGCGAGAGAGGGGTTCTGCAAAGGCGATCGCACCCTGACCATCCACCCTGGTGTTGTAGAAAAAGTTGAGGGCGGGCCAGCCGGGGCGCGAGGCAATGCCGTAGGGGGCCAGCACCCGGTTGAAATTCTGGCTACAACTGGGGTGGCCGGGGTAGCCCACATCTTCGTAGTAGCGGGCGGTGCAGGCCAGCAAAAAGCTGTCGTGGCGACCGCAGGTGTCTTGAATCACCTCCGTCAGCGGCTGCATGGATTGTGAAAACAGCTTGCTGGGCAGCCCCGCCTGGGGAACGGCCAACCCGGTGAGCGTGCGGGTGACGGTGGCATCGAGCGGGTCACTGTAGTGTTCACCACCAAAGGCCAAAAAGTCGGAGCACTGGGAGCCAGCTACATCAATAATTTGAATGAACTGGCCAGCGGTAACGGTGTAGGCAATCGCCTCCCCCGGCGCAATGCGATACTCAGCCACCACTTTCCCCAGCGGCGGCGGCATATCGGTGAACTGGGCTGTGAATGAAACAGGTAGTGCAGTTGTCATAACAAGATTGCACCAGAGGCTTTGGCTCGCCGCAGTGGTGCAGACTACCAAACCAGGCGTATACCTCAACAGCGGTAACAACAACTCTGCTGGTCGCGATCGCCCCATCCTGCCCAACAAAAGCAGACCCAGAGCGAACCTTGCCTACCGAGATTTCAGCACTCCGCCAAAGCTAGAGCCGACAATTCGAGGCTGCTCGTCTTGCAGTTGCACGGTGAACGATCGCTGTTCTCGCTGGGTAGAGCCATCGGGGTAAACATAGGTGTTCTCGCCCACAAACTCAATGCTGTCGGCGGTTTGACTCGTCACCCGCAGATTCTCGACCGAAACGCGATCGAACTGGGCAAAAAAGCCGGGGTCAAACTGTGGTGCCAGCGAGGTACTGAACTGCGATCGCGCCGCATCCCAAGCTTGATTAGAGACATGGTTATACAGAGTTGCCACCGTCGCCTGAGCCGCCTCGGGCGTTAGCTCGCTGGTTTCTGGCTCTGGCGCAGCAGTGTCTTCAGGTTCTACAACCATCTCCGGTGCATCGTCCACATCTGACTCAGGGGCAGCGGGTGACTCAGGCTCGGCCTCCGCCTGTTCGGCAGCAGCAGCAGTCTCTTCGGGTTCGGGTTCAACGGTTATGGGCTCGGCGTCAGTAGGTGCCTCAACGGCGGGGGACTCAGCCCCCACCGGAGTTTCGTCTTCTGGGGTAGACGAGGCTGAGCGCCACGCCTGCCAGCCGAGTAGAGCTGCGATCGCCACCACCGATGCCGCCAAAGCCCCTGCCGCTAGAGGCAACCAGTTAGCTGACGACGGTTCTCGCCGCCGTCTGGGCACCTGGGCCGCTGGCACCTGGGCGGCTGTTAGCTGAGTGCGTTCTCGCCGCCGCCCGACCGCCACCGTTGCGGCAGTGGTGCGAGGGGCCTGACCCTGGGGCACTGGCGCAGACGGCACATACCGACTCAAGGCCGGGGGCAACTTCCTCAGAGCCGCCAGTGCCTCGGCAGCGGTGGTATAGCGGGTGCGAAAATCGTAGCGCACCATCATTTCCAACACATCCAGCAGGGCAGGGTGGGCCTGGGGCGCGTAGTGCTGCCACTCCAGCTCGCCGCTGTGGGGGTCGGGGTGCAGCTCGGTCGGCGGGTAGCCGGTCAGCGCCTGAATGCCCAAAATGCCGACAGCATAGATATCGCTGCTGAACTGGGGCCGTCCGGCCACCTGCTCACTGGGCATATATCCCTGGGTGCCAATGGAAATGGTGTGGCTGTGACCAGAGCGCAGGGCCGTGGCCTGGGCGCTCACCTGCTTAACCGCGCCAAAATCGATTAGCACA
Organism: Leptolyngbya sp.; assembly: GCA_003249105.1. Lineage (GTDB taxonomy): Bacteria > Cyanobacteriota > Cyanobacteriia > Phormidesmidales > Phormidesmidaceae > Nodosilinea. The sequence goes on from QBLT01000134.1 coordinate 8,511, forward strand.
ATGCGGCGATCGCTGGCACGGCGGATCAAATTCGAGGGCTTGATGTCGCGGTGGATCACCCCGTGGGAATGCACAAAGGCCAAAATCCCCAGCAGATCGCCGAGAAAAGCCACAACCTGAGCCTCAGTCCAGGGGGTGCCCAGCTCCTCCGCCAGGGAGTGCCCTTCAATCAACTCCTGGGCTAGGTAAAATTCCTGCCCTTCCTCAAAGTGGGCCAGCAGCCCTGGAATTTGCGGGTGCGCCCCCAGCTTGTAGAGGGTCTGGGCCTCGGTGTCAAACAGCCGCCGCGCCGTTTGCAGCTCTTCGGTGCTGGTTACCTGGGGCTTGAGCTGCTTTACCACACAGAGCGGATGCCCCGGCAGGTGCAGGTCTTGGGCGCTAAAGGTTTGGCCAAAGCCCCCCGATCCCAGGGGCTGCACGAGCCGATAGCGGCCGCCCAGCGGTCTAGATTCTGGCGGCAGGTTGGGAAACGAAGCGGTCATAGCCATGGGCGAGCAACGGGTGAACTATTAAACGACAATCTAGCGGGTGCCGTTACCCCCCCTTAGGGTAACGCTCAGCCCCATAGAACTATAGCGATGGCCATAGATGCCGAGTTGGTCAGCTTTAGGGTGACGCACTTTGCCGTCAGCAAGTTCCTAAGAAAGTTGCCGAAGTTAGACCTTGATCAAAAAACAAATCTGGCTGGGGCGCACGGCTGCACCCCAGCCAGATTTATCTATTTCTACAAGGAGTGCTTAAGCTGACAGCCCACTACTGTGCCTCCCAAATCACCGGATGGATCGCCGTGAGATCAGTTGCAGCAGCTGTGTTTGCTGACCGCAGGAGGCACGTCGTTGGCGGGGTTTTCGTCAAAGAAGTTCAGCGGCTTGAGCATAAAGCCCACGTAGGCGGTGGGCATCACCGGCCAGTCCTCGGCGCGGGGGATGTGGGTGTGGGCAAAGGTGTACCACACCACCAGGTCGGTGTTGGTAACGGGGCGATCGCCCTCAGTCCACTGGGGTAGCCCCTCGCCGCCGGGGTGCTGGTTGGGGTAGTCGCCCGCCGGGAATTTTTCGTCGGGGGCGTAGGGGGTCACCCACAGGTGCTTGGTCATGTAGGTGGCGCGCTTGATCACGCTGGCGTGGGGTCTGGCCAGGGGCAGGGTGTTTTCGCCCGGCATCAGCTTGTAGGTGGTGGGGTAGCCTGCGGCGTTGGTTTCGTTGGGGTTGACGATCTTCCAGTAGCGGGCCTTCATGGGGTCGATCAGGCGCTGGGCCTCTAGCTCGGTGGCCAGCAGAGTCGATTTGGCGTAGAAGGCGTTGCCGTAGGGGTTGAGGGCTTCGTCTTCCTCCGGCTCCACATCCACCTCGTAGACGGAATTTTGCATGCCGTCGATGCACACATCCATCCGCACGTTGAAGATGTGCTGGTGGGCGGGGGCATAGAGCTGGGGGGCAATCAAGGTGCCATACTTAGGCACCTCGCCGGGGGGCACGGCGGCGGTGCTGAGCATACCCGTCAGCTTAACCTCGTACTGAATGGTGCCGTCCTGGTAGAAGTACCAGAAGAAGCCGTACTCGTAGTTGCCCACGGTGGCGATGAAGGAGACCACCAGACGGCGCGACCTGCGTACCTCAGTCTCGTCGGTGCGCCAGTCCACGTGCTTCCAGAGAATGCCAAAGTCCTCTTCATGCAGGCAGACGGCGTGCTCAATCTGGGCCACCTCACCGCGCGAGTTGGTCATGAAGGCGTCGAAGTAGTAGATTTCGCCCAGGCAATCGCAGCCCAGCTTGAGGGAGTTGGCCAGGGTGCCGACGCCGTATTCGCCCACGTCGAAGGCGTTTTTGCGGTAGTGGTGGGGCTGGGGGTCACCGTAGGGCACGGTCATCTCCGCCAGGGAGGCGCGGTAGAGAATGGGCCGCTCTTCGCCGCCGTCGGTGTAGGACACGGTGTACAGCACCAGCCCCTCGCGGGGGGTGAAGCCGATGCGCATTTTCCACTTTTGCCAGCGAATCTTGTGGCCCTCGACGGTGAAGCTGGGGCCTTCGGGCTGAATGATCTCCAGGGGCTTGAGGTCGGTGCGGAAGTCTTTGACGTACTCCTGGGAGTAGTTGGCCGCCTGGGGCGGCAGGGGCACCACGCCGTGGTCTTCGACCCGGATTACCTCCATTTTGTTGAGGTCAACCACGGGAATGACCCCTTCGATAGGGCGGGCGTAGCCGTTGTCGGTGGGGTTGGCTCGCACCCAGCACAGGGCGCGGGAGAGACGCACGCCTTCTTCATCCTCAAGGCCGTAGTTGCCCGCTGACCAGGGGTCTACCATGACTAAGCTGGGGTCGGTGATGCCGCGTTTGGCGATCGCCTCAATAAACGCCGGGCAGGCCTTAACCGCATTCTCGCACTCCAGAAACTCGTCGAGCATGATCGGCGGCTGCACGCCGGGAATGTGCTGCCAGGAGATCACGGTGCCCTCGGTGAGAGAGACAATCGCCTCATAGGTCTGAGCCGTAGAGTTGTCGAGAATGATGGCAAAGGCTTCGCGCACAATGTCATCCCCCGGCTTGAAGCTGAGGACGGTTTCCTTCGCCGGTTCATTCAGAGTGACGGTGGCAAAGCGGGTGGTCGACCCCAGGGATTTCTCGTCGCGCAGGATGGCGACGGCGGCGGCAATTTCCGCTGGGGTTAGCGGTTCGAGGGGGTGGGCAACGGCGATCGCGGTAGGACGTTCTTGGGCGATGGTCATGGGATACGCTCCTGTGGGGTAGTTGAATGGATCCGGTAGGGTGGGCAATGCCCACCATTACTCTGAGCTACAAACGGTTAACTTCTGGGCATTCTTCTCAACGTGACGGGACTTCTGACTTGGCGGCGATCGCAACGTCTTTGGCAAAAGGTTGTGGCTTTGGCTGGGTTGGGTGGTGGGCAGTGCCCACCCTACGCGACAGCAGACACAGGAACGGGCTTTTCGGCCTCCTCCAGATCGGCCAGCAGCGACTCGGCCAGTCTGCGTTTTTCGTCGGCATCCATTTTCTTCAACTCGTTTTGCAGCACGCGCTCGTTCACCGACTGGTTCCAGTAGTCGAGCGAGTCAAACCCCAGCAGGGCCGACTTGCCGACGAACTGGCGCAGCACCTCGTTGGTTGGCCCCATCACCCAGCCCGCCTTGCCGTCGCGCAGGTAGCGCTCGATTTCCATATCTTTTTTGAAGCCGGAACCGCCGCAGGCGTGGAGCATTTTGTCGCAGACCTGGGCGACATTCTTAGCGGCCTCAAACTTGATTTGCCAGTACCAGTGCAGGTGGGCGGCGCGGGGCAGGGCGCTGGTGTCGGCGTGGAGCGTCCAGTCGCAGCCGTTGGTGAGCTGATCCATCAATTGCCCCATGGAGAAGGTGAACATGCGGCAGGCGCTGGTGTCCATGATCGCCTCGCCGAAATAATCCTGAATTGTCGGGTAATCGGCAACGCGCATACCCACATCTACATGCTTTTTGCGGGTGACGTGGGCCTTGGCGATGTCGATCGCCCCCAGTGCAATCCCGTTCCAGCAGGCCGACGAGCAGAGCAAAAAGAACGGATCCACAATTTCGTCGTTGGAGGCGGTGCCGTCGCCCTCGGGGCCAACCATGCGATCGCGCGGTACCGTCACCCCATCCACTAACAGCGTGCCCGACTGGTTGCCGCGCAGACCCAGGGCATCCCACTTGTGGGGCTCGGCCTGCACCTCATCGGCGTAGATGAGAAAACAGGAGAGGTCAGAGAAATCTCCATCGAAGTGGGGGCTGGTTGTCTGCACAATGTACCAGTCGGCGAACCCCGCCGAGGTTGTCCACGACGCCTTCTTATTCACCTGCCAACCGTCAGGAGTTGCCGTCGCCTTAGACGACACGGGATACCAGAAGTGCGAGCCAGTTTCGGGGTCGGAGTAGGACAGGGTGCCGATCAGCACCTCGCTATCCAGCCGCTTCAGCAAGCTTTGCAATTCTGGACTGTCGTGGGCGCGAAACAGCGCCGCCGCTACCGCCCCCAGGTGCATGGTGTAGCACATGGCCGTACTGGGGCAGCCGTAACGAGCGATGGTTTCGACCACCATGGCGGCGCAGACGTGGTTTTCGCCCAAACCGCCCCACTCCTTGGGCACGAACAGACTGAGCAAACCCAGGGAAGCCAAGGCTTTGAAATTCTCGCGGGGGTAGATCAGGTTGCGATCTGATGCGATCGCATTGGGTCTCAGCACCGCCGCGCACAGCTCGATCAGCTTCGCCTGAAGCGCTTGCTGCTCAGGCGTCAGCAACCACTGGGGGTCAAAGTCTTCAGTGAGGCCGGTAAAGGGGAGACCGTTCCAGGTTTTGGTGGGCATGGGGGTGGGGAGTGTGGGGTAG
>QBLT01000135.1 GCA_003249105.1 Leptolyngbya sp.
CGTTATACTCAGACCAGTTGCGGACTCGGTACTGCATCGGCGTCAGGTTTTGGGTAGTACTTAAACCTTATGCCACTACCCCGTCCGTAACACCCTATTTATGCAACAACGCCTCTCCGCAGTACCGAACAGCCCGATCGCGCCTGGCTAAACGCCTACATTCCCCAGGACGAGCAGCCCCGGGTGTTACAGGCCATTCAACAGGCCGTTGCCGACAAGCGCCCCTTTGAGCTAGAACATCGGGTGTTGCGAGCCGACGGCACCACAGGCTGGACCGTGTCGCGGGCGGTGCCGCTGCTCGACGAGCACAACGAAATTGTGGAATGGTTTGGGGCGGCCAGCGACTTCACCGAGCGCAAGCAGTTGCTAGAGCGCGAGCAGACAGCGCGGGAAAATGCCGAACGGGCCAACCGCGCCAAGGACGAATTTTTGGCGATTCTCTCCCACGAACTGAGGTCGCCCCTCAACCCGATTTTGGGCTGGGCCAAACTGCTACAGACCAATCAGCTCGATGCCGCTAAGACCCGTCGCGCCCTAGCCACCATTGAACGCAATGCCAAGCTGCAAACCCAGCTGATCGACGACCTGCTCGATGTGGCCAAAATTCTGCGGGGCAAGCTTGAGATTAGCGATATTGCCATCAACCTGGCTACGGTGATTGAGGCCTCTACAGATGTGGTGAGAACGGCTGTGCAGGCTAAGGCGATCGCGCTGCACACCACCTTGGCCGACGATTGCCTGGTTCGAGGCGATAGCGCCCGCCTCCAGCAGGTGATCTGGAATCTGCTGTCTAACGCGGTCAAGTTTACGCCCCAGGGCGGCCAGATCGAGCTTTGCCTCGCAGCGGTGGAGGGCTGCGCCCAGGTGACCATCACCGACACCGGCAAGGGCATTAGCCGCGGGTTTTTGCCGCAGCTCTTTGACTCGTTTCGCCAGGAAGATGTGTCGATCACCCGCCAGTACGGCGGGCTGGGGCTGGGACTGTCGATTGTGAAATACCTGGTCGAAGCCCACGGCGGCAGCATTGTGGCCGACAGCCCCGGCGAAGGGCTGGGGTCAACCTTTACCCTGCGGCTGCCGCTGATGGTCGATGCCACCGTGCCGCCGCCCCTGGAGGAGGCCCATCCACTCGCCGTCATTGACCTGACAGGGGTTAAGGTGCTGGCTGTAGACGACAGCCAGGACAGCCTCGATCTAATCACGACGGTGCTGGGTCACTATGGAGCCGAGGTGCGAGGCGTCGCCTCGGCCCATGAGGTGTTGACCCATTTGACCAATTTTGAGCCCGATGTCTTGGTGTGCGACATCGCCATGCCCAACCTGGATGGCTACGCCCTGCTGCAACAGATTCGCCAGCTGCCGCCCGAGTATGGCAGCCAGGTACCGGCGATCGCCGTGACCGCCTTTGCCCGCGAGGAAGATCGCCACCGTGCCCTGGCCAATGGTTTTCATCAGCATATGACTAAACCCATCGAGCCCGAAAAGCTGCTGCGGGCTGTGGTGGAACTGGCCAGGGCTGGCCACACTGTCGCTGGTGGGTTTTTGGAGTGAGGCGATCGCGTCTTGCCACTATGCGACGCAACGCTACCTCTACAGATGCGGCAGGGCGCGCCGTCTAAAGCTAGCTAAACAGGCCCCGTGACGGTAGCCACTATTCGAGAAACTGTCAGATTAAGCTTAATTTATTACAAATAAGACTGACGCCGTGAACCACTACAGTCCCTCGAACTGGCTAAATTTACCCGAATTCAATATCGCCATATTTTCTTTTCTGCTGTCTTTCTTTTGGGAAATTCAGCAAATGTGGTTTTACCAAATTCCGGCTGGATACTCCCACCTCGATATAGTCAGAAATTGCACAGTCGCTACAGTCGGGGATGTCATAATTTTGCTGATTGCCTTTTGGGCCGTTGCGGCTCTATCGAAGTCTCGCCACTGGTTACGTTACCCAAGCCGTAGACAAATGAGTGTTTTTATCCTTGTGGGAGTAGTTATTACCGTTGTTATCGAAGCCTGGTCTACTGGCCCACTCAATCGGTGGACCTATGCCGAATCTATGCCAACAATTCCGATTTTAGGCACTGGGTTAGTGCCATTGTTGATGTGGTTTTTAGTTCCTCCGCTCACCATTTGGTTTACTAGGCGGCAAATGCTTTCTGAGCGATACTAGCGATATTGGTTACACAAGCTAGATATTGCGCAGTTCTAGCAGGTTAAAAATTGACGCTTAATAGTCTTGGTAACTTAATAGTAAAACAGCTGCCTTTACCCACTTCACTGTTTACTTGAATGTCGCCGCCGTGAGCTTGGGCAATGGCAAGGGCGATCGCCAGCCCCAGCCCAGACCCCCCCGTGTGGCGAGAGCGATCGGGATTCACCCGGTAGAAGCGATCAAAAATCTTGGCTTGGTCTTGGAGGGCAATGCCTATGCCTGTATCTTCAACTGCGATCAGGGCAGTGCGGTCGTGCGCGACTACGCGAATCGTTACCCGGCCACCCTTGGAAGTGTACTCCAGCGCATTGCTGACGACGTTGAGGAGCAGACGATAGAGTTCAGCTTCGTGGCCGCGCACAGTCATGTTTTTGGCCTCAGAGTAAGCCGTGGTCAGGCGAATGTCTTTGGCTAGGGCCAGAGCGGAGAATTCTTCTTCGATGTCTTTTACCAGGTCGGGCAGATAGACCTGGGTGGGGACGGAGCGATCGTCGGCCTGCTCTAGGCGAGAGAGAATCAGCAGATCGTTAACCAGCGTCGTGAGCCGCTGGTTTTGCCGGTTCACCACCTGTAAAACCTCCTGGGCCTCAGCCGGGGAGATGGGCTCGGTGCGACCGACCGACTCAGCGGAGACGCGAATGGCGGCCAGGGGGGTGCGCAGCTCGTGGGCGGCATCGGCGGTGAATTGCTGAATCTGGCGATAGGCGCGGTAGGCGGGGCGAATGGCGAAGCCTGCGACCCACCAGCTTGCTCCCCCCACCAGCCCCAGGGCCAGGGGCAGCCCAATCCACAGAGCCCACCGCACCCAGCTCAGGTGCTGATCCAGCGTTTCTAACAAGCTGCCCACCTGGAGGTAGCCCCAGAGATCGCCAGCGGCATTTTTGAGCGGCAGCGACATCTGGCGGTAGGTGGCTCCGTCGGCCCGGTGTAGGGTGTAGAGGCCCGTTGCGGTGGGGTAGTTGACTTGGTCAGGGGGGACACCGGCGATCGCCACCACATCCCCCGACCCATTCAGCAGGCGCAGGTAGTAACCCTGCTGCTGCATCAGGCCCAAGACATGCCGCTCTGGGCTATCGGTACAATCTGCCGTAGGAATACACAGATTGGGCAAGAGCTGGAAGACCACCGGGTTGAGCTGGCCGGGTTGGCCGAGAGAGGGCTCTAGGCTGTCGTGGAGGGTGTTGGCGACGGTCTCTAGGCGGTGGTCGATTTCGCGGCGATGGGCTTGGGCCATGGCCAGGTAGAAGCCAACGGCGCTGGCGGTCAAAATTACCCCCATGGTGCTGGCGTAAAGGGCGGTGAGCCGCCAGCGGGTGAGCCAAAAGGCGCGGGCGTAGGGCAGGGTTCTCTGGGGCAGCAGTGACTTAAAGGGCCGCATTGAACCGGTAGCCCATGCCGTAGACTGTGTCGATTAGCCCATCGCAGCCGTGGTCGGCCAGCTTTTTGCGCAGCAGCCGAATCTGCGCCGCCACCACGTTGCTCATAGGGTCGGCCTGGAGCGACCAGACTCGGTTCATCAGCTGCTCGCGCGACAAAATTTGGTTGGGGTGCTGCATAAAGTATTCCAACAGCTGAAACTCTTTGGTGGTCAGGGGCAGCGCGGCTAGGGTAGAGTCGGCCAGGGCCACGGTGGAGGTGCCGTAGTCGAGAATCAAGTTCCCAACCTGGAGCTGGGTGGGCTGAAAGGCAGGCGATCGCCGCTGGAGTGCCCGCAGCCGGGCCAGCAGTTCTTCCATGCCAAAGGGTTTGACCAGGTAGTCGTCGGCTCCGGCGTCTAACCCTTCTACCTTATCTTGCAGGCGATCTTTGGCGGTGAGCAGCAGAACCGGCAGGGGAGTACCCTGCGATCGCAGCTGCTGGCACAGCTCAACGCCGCTCAGCCCCGGCAGCAGCCAATCGAAAATGCCGAGGGTGTAGGTTTGGGCTGCATTGCCCAGCAGGTGCCAGGCCTCGTCGCCATTCTGCACCCAGTCGACCACGTACTTCTCTCGCCTCAGGTCACGCTGAATGGCTGCGCCCAGGTCAAGTTCGTCTTCGACTAGCAGTATGCGCATGGTGGGGTGAGTGCTCTCGACTGGCATTTTAGGCGCGAAAAGCCGACTCCCGCAAATTTCACGCTGATTTGATAATTGGCTGGTATTGTCCTAACGACCGGATAAATTCCCTTGCGACCCAACCCTATGCGTTCTCGGCCTTACATTTCCACCGTCTGGGCAGGTTCTCTGCTCGGGCTGATGATGTTGTCGCTGCCGATCGCAGTGATGGCCCATGGGGGGCACGCTGGCTCAGAGTTTGAGTCGGGCAACAGTCAGCCGGTGGGCGGCATTCGGGTTGATCCGGCCACGGCTGAGCGTTTGGGGATTCAGACCGCGCCGGTTAAGTCAGAGGTTTTGAGCATCGGCATTCAGACCACTGGCGAGCTGATCACCCAGCCCGATCAATCGGTCATGGTCAATGCCCCCATCAATGGCACGGTGGTCGAACTGCTGGTCGAACCGGGGGACACCGTCACGGCGGGTCAGCCGCTGGCCAAAGTAATTGCCCCAGATTTGATCGAGCTGCGGGTGTCTGCCCAAGAAGACCGGGTGGGAGCCGTGGCAAATTTGCGATCGGCGGAAGCCAACCTGACCCTGGCCCAGCGCAACTATGAGCGCCAGGTGGCGATCGCCAAAACCGAAGTCACCGCTGCTCAGCAGCAGCTAGCCCTGGCCCAGGAGCGCTTTGAGCAAGACCAGCGGCTGGCCGGGGCCGGGGCGATCGCCCGCCAGCAGTTGCTGGCATCGCAGTCCGAGTATGCCAAAGCCCAAAGCGAGCTCACTCGCGCCGAAAGCCGCCAGCCCGTGCTCGAAGCCCAGGCCGAGCTAGAGCGCGCCCAGGCCGACCTGACTGCCGCCCGTTCCCATGTGCAGCTGAGTACGACGGCCTACGAGACCCGCCTGCAACAATTAAATAGCCCAGCCACGGAGCGGGGCGTCGTCACGGTGGTGGCCCCGATCGCGGGCAAGGTGTCCGAGCGCCCCGTCACCCTAGGGGAAGCAGTCGAAGAAGCCGTCACCCCAATGCTGAGCCTGGTGAATGGCAATGACCTCAGGATTGCCGCCAACGTCTATGAAAAAGACCTGGGCCAGGTGGCGGCGGGGCAGTCGGTACGCGTCACCATTGCTAGCCTGCCCGATCGCATCTTTCAGGGCCGGGTGGTCACGGTGGGGGCGGTAGTCGATGAGACAACCCGGATTGTGCCCGTCACGGCGGTCTTAGAGAATGCCGATGAGACGCTCAAGCCCGGCATGTTCGCTGACCTCGAAATTTTGACCGACAAAACCCCCAAGGCGGTGCTGGCAATCCCGACCAGTGCGGTGGTAGAAGCGGCGGGTCAGTCCCTGGTGTTTGTGCAAAATGGCGATGCCTTTGAGCCGGTGGAGGTGACCCTAGGGCGCACCGCTGGCGACCAGGTGGAGGTGCAGGCGGGCCTGTTTGAGGGCGATCAGGTCGTCACCCAGCGGGCCAATCAGCTCTATGCGCAATCGTTACGTGGAGGCAATGCAGCACCAGCGGATGCCGCCGCGACGGAAGTGACAGTAGCTGCTGGTGCCGCGTTGCCCTGGTGGATTACCGCTACGGGGGGTGGATTGTTAGCGATTGGCACCTTTACCGCCGGGGCTTTTTGGTCTAGTCGTCGGTCTCGCCAACGCCTCGCATCCGCCATCCACCAGTTAGAACATCTTGAGGAGCCGCACGATCGACAGCTGGCCGTGAGCCAATCAGGGCATGAGCCGCCTCTGTCGAGAATAGAGCCTCATCACTCTGATGCCGACGGGTAACCTTTAGGCGACTTCTGGAAAACTTTCTCCCTAATGGTGGGCAGCGCCCACCCTACGGTGGCTTCAATCGCTGGATAAAGCGGGGATCTTCTTTTCTGGAAATCTCCTTATGCCTAAAGACGATGCGTTAGCGTGCTTCATCCTACGCAAGACACTCTTCGATTACTATGCTGAATTCAATTATCAAATGGGCGATCGCGCGGCGTTGGTTAGTCATCCTGGGGGCCATGGTGCTCACCATTTGGATTTTTCGCACCGTCGCCCAGATGCCGCTGGATGTGTTTCCCAGCTTTGCGCCGCCCCAGGTCGAAATTCAAACCGAAGCCCCTGGGTTGGCACCAGAAGAAGTGGAATCGTTGGTGACGCTGCCGATTGAAAGCGCGATCAATGGCACCCCTGGGGTTACCGATGTGCGCTCTGCGTCTGCCGCCGGTATTTCGGTCGTTAAAGTCATTTTTAAGTGGGATACCGACATCTTTCAAGCGCGGCAGTTAGTGACCGAGCGCTTGCAACAGGCGCAAGACAAAATTCCTGAGAACGTTGAAACGCCGCAAATTTCCCCAATTTCATCCCCTATTAGCACGGTGATGATGGTCGCGTTCAGGGTAGATGAAACCGCCCCTGCCGACACCCGCACGTCGCTGATGGAGCTGCGGCGGATTGCTGATTGGCAGATTACTAACCGTCTCTTGGCGGTGCCTGGGGTATCTCAGGTGGTGGTCTACGGCGGCGATGTGCAGCAGTATCAGGTGCTGGTTAATCCCCAAAAATTGCAGGCCTTTGATGTGTCGCTGCAAGAGGTGACTGACGCTGTGGAAGCAGCCAACGTCAATGCGCCGGGGGGCTTTTTAATCACACCCGACAAAGAGACGCTGGTGCGGGGCATTGGGCGGCTAGAGACGATTGACGATTTAAAGCAGTCCGTGATTACGGCGCGCGATGGCACCTCGGTTCGGCTCAGCGACGTCGCCACCGTACAAATTGGGGCCGCACTTCAGCGGGGGGATAGCAGCTTGAATGGCCAGCCTGCGGTGGTGGTGATGGTAAACAAGCAGCCTCTAGCCGATACGCCCTCGGTAACTCGTGCCATCGAAGCGGCGATGGCGGAGATTCAGGCGGGGTTGCCCCAAGATATTCAGGTGGACGTCACCTTTAGTCAGAACAACTACATTGATGCCTCGATCGAAAACGTCCGCGCCGCGCTGATTGAGGGCAGCATCATTGTCGCGCTGATTCTGATTCCCTTTTTGATGAACTGGCGCAACCTGGTGGTGTGTCTGGTGGCGCTGCCGTTGTCGCTGCTAATTGGCGTGCTGGCGCTCAATTGGCTAGGCCAGGGGCTCAACACCATGACCCTGGGCGGCTTAGCTGTGGCTATCGGTTCTGCTGTCGATGATGCGATCGTGGATGCTGAAAACGTCTACCGGGCACTGCGTGAGAATAAGCACTCTGCCCAGCCTCGCCCCGTACTGGAGGTGGTCTTGGCGGGCTGTCAGGAAGTGCGAGACTCGGTGTTTGGTGCCACTATCATCACTGTGGTTGTGTTCTCGCCTGTGTTTGCCCTAGGTGGAGTAGAGGGCAGTATTTTCATTCCGATGGGGTTGGGCTATATGGCGGCGGTGCTGGCTTCCAGCGTGACCGCGCTAACCGTGACGCCAGCGCTCTGTGCCATTTTGCTGCCCTACGGGCCTCTGCCCGAAACTGAGCCCTGGGTAGCTCGGTTCTTTAAGGGACGCTATCAACCGTTTCTTAATTTTTCGCTGCGACGCTCTAACGTAATTTTGGCGATCGCCGCAGGATCTCTGATAGCGGCTCTGGCGATCGCACCTTCTTTAGGCCGAGAGTTTCTGCCCGAGTTTCAAGAACAAAACTTAGTCAATACCCTGGTGCTCTACCCCGGTTCGTCCCTAGGGGCAACCAACAGCGCCGGGCTTGCCATTCAAGCGGCTCTCAAAGATGACCCCCGCTTTCGCCATGTGCAACTGAGATCGGGGCGTGCCCCTGGCGACAGCGATGCGGCGGCGGTCAACACTGCCCACATGGATGTGGATCTGAGCGAGGCCGGGCTGAAAGACCGCGAGGGCAGCATTGAAAAACTGCGGCAGGAGTTTGCCAAACTGCCGGGGGTGGCTCCTAATATTGGCGGGTTTATTTCTCATCGTATGGATGAGGTGCTGTCGGGGGTGAGGAGTGCGATCGCTGTCAAAATTTTCGGCCCCGACCTGGCCCAGCTGCACTCCCTGGGGCAAGAGATAGAAGCCATCATGCAAACCGTAGAGGGGGTGGTGGACTTACAGCTAGAGCCGCAAATTCCCATCGAGCAAATTCAAATTCAGTTCGACCGCGTGGCGGCAGGCCGCTATGGGCTGACGGTGGGTGAACTGTCCAATACTATTGAAACCGCCCTCAACGGCAGAGTGGTGTCGCAGGTATTAGACCAGCAGCAAACCTTTGACCTGCTGGTGTGGCTAGAGCCCGAGGCCAGAAGCGATCTCACCACCATTGGCAATCTGTTAATTGACACTCCCATGGGGGAGAAAATTCCCCTGGCGCAGGTGGCGCAAATCCGCACCGGTACCGGCCCCAATACGATTAATCGGGAGAATGTGTCGCGGTTGATTGTGGTAGCTGCCAATGTAAATGGCCGGGATGTGCGATCGGTGGTCAACGACATTCGCGCCCAGGTGGCGGAGCAGGTGCAGTTTCCGGCTGGGTACTTCCCGCAGTACGGCGGCCAGTTTGAAGCGGAGGCGCGGGCCACGCAAAACATGCTGGTGTTTAGCGCGATCGCCTTTGTGCTCATCACCATAATTATGTATTTGTCGGTCAAATCCGTGGCTTCTACCGCCATGATCATGATCAATCTGCCCCTGGCGCTGGTGGGCGGGGTCTTTTCCGTAGCGCTAACTGGGGGCGTGATTTCGGTCGCGTCGCTAGTGGGCTTTATCACCTTGTTCGGCGTGGCCACCCGCAACGGCCTGTTGCTAGTCGATAACTACAACAGTAAATTTGCCCGAGGCATGCCGCTGCGGCAGGCCCTGGTTAACGGCTCCATGGAGCGCCTGAATGCGATTCTCATGACAGCCTTCACTTCAGCTCTGGGGTTGCTCCCCCTAGTGATTGCTGGAGGCCCCGGCAAAGAAATTTTGCAGCCGCTGTCGGTGGTCGTTCTAGGTGGTTTGTTCACATCCACAGCCCTCACCCTGTTGGTGCTACCTGCCCTCTATGCCCGGTTTGGTCGCTACCTACTGCCGTCGTTATCCCGAGATGGGACGCTTCAGGAAACCCCTGAAACCAAAACTTCTATCCCAGAAAGCCAGCCCGTTAGCCCGGTTTAATCGTAGGGTGATCACGGCCTACCATCCTTCTTTCAGCTGTTTACCTTCTCGGAGATTTACTCCATGCGTTCTCAATTTACTCAAGCTCTGTTGATCACTGGTGTGCTGGCGCTATCCGCTTGCGGTGGTGCTGAAACCGCAACGGCCCCTGACACCGCTGTAGCCGAAAGCCCCGCTGCCCAGACAGAAACTGCCACCGCCCCCAGCACTGCCACCCAGGGCGGGCAGGTGGTCGAAAGCGGCCCCTACCATCTAGAGCTGGTGCCCGCACCCGAAGCCGATGGCATTCACCTCGACCTGTACCTGCAAACGGGCGATACCCATGAAGCCATTGCCGATGCCACGGCGATCGCCCAGGTGCAGCTGCCCGATGGCACCCAGCAGGAGCTACCGATGGAATATGACGCTGAGGGTGAGCATTTCTTTGCCTTCTTACCCAGCCAGGCAGCTGGGGAATATAAGACTGTGATTCAGACCGATATCAAGGGCGAAAAGGTTAACGCCCGCTTTAACTTCTCAAAATAAGTCAGCCGAATATCTACGACGGCAACAGGAATTGGCAAAGTTTTGGCAGAAACTGCCCCGCTAACCCGCTGTAACTTAGCATTGCGGGTATTGGGACGATGCTCACCCCAAACCTCTATCCATCCCCGATATTGATAGACAGCATAAGGGTTAAAAGCAGGCTGTTTCTGGTGGATCCCCCACTATGGATATTGGGCTGGCCTTTGGGCTGTCGTTTGGGTTGCTGCTAGTGGGCGCAGTGCGGGGCGTGTTTATCGCCTACCCGCTGCTGCTGGCCATGGTCTTGTTTGTGGGAGTGCTCAGGCGGCGAGGCTTTTCGCTGCGGGCGCTGGCGACCATGGGGTGGCGGGGTAGCCAGAAAGCTCTGCCGGTGATTGGGGTGCTGCTGCTGATTGGTGCCGTCACCGCCAGCTGGATGGCGGCGGGCACCGTGCCGACACTGGTGTACTACGGCCTTCAGGTGGTGACGCCCCACAGCTTTGTGCTGGTGGCCTTTGGGCTGACCAGCGCCGTGTCGCTGCTGCTGGGCACCTCCTTTGGCACCGTGGGCACCGTGGGGGTGGCGCTGATGATCATGGTGGCGGGGGAGGAGAGCGGGTTTTACCGCCATCTGATTGCTGGGGCGATTGTTGCCGGGGCCTACGTGGGCGATCGCGCCTCTCCCATGTCCTCTAGCGCGCTGCTGATTGCCGCCATCACCCGCACCGACCTCTACGACAACGTTCGCCGCATGGGGCGCACCTCGCTGCTGCCTTTAGGGCTGGCGATCGCTATCTACGCGGGCTTTGCCGGGTTCGCCCCCGTGCCCCTGGCTGAATCGAGTTTGGTGGGCGACCTGGAGGCTGAGTTTCGACTGGGGCCGGTGACGCTGCTGCCAGCGGCGGTCATGGTGCTGCTGTCGCTGCGGCGGGTGGCGGTACAGCGAGCGATGTTTGCCAGCACCGCCACGGCGATCGCTCTGGCGGTGATCTATCAGCACTACAGCGGCTGGCAGGTGCTGCAATATCTGCTCACTGGGTTTTACCTGGAGGCTGACTCGCCGCTCAGCGCTATTGTTTTAGGCGGCGGCGTGGCGGCGATGCTGCGGGTGTCGCTGGTGGTGGTGATCTCCACGGCCTTTGCGGGCATTTTTGCCGAAACGCGGCTGCTGCATCGGCTGGAGCGATCGCTAGAGCGGGTCAAAACACCGGGCGATCGCATTCTGGCCACCACCGTAGTTGGCACCCTGGCGGCGGCCTTTGGCTGCACCCAAACCATCGCCATTTTGCTGACCCAGCAGCTGCTCGGCCCCACCTACCAGCGCACCAATGCCCCGCCCCCCGCCCTGGCCCTTGACCTCGAAAACACCGTCGTGGTGATCTCCCCGCTGATTCCCTGGAACATTGCCGGGCTGGTACCCGCCGCCATTCTGGGGGTGAATGCGGGGTTTATTCCCTTTGCCTGCTATCTCTACCTGCTGCCGCTGGTGAGTTTGCTCTGGGTTAAGGGGCGATCAACCCCAACAGGATCGCCCAGCAGCTCGCCCCCTCATAAACTACAAACTACTGAAGTTGACCGCCGCACTGGGGGCAGAGCGCCCTATACCCAATCCGATTTAGCCAACCCCGATTCAGGATCAGAAACCTCGTAGGGGGCTTGGCATGTGTCGCCCCTACAAATTGGGGGTATTCATTTAAGATTTGGTATTACTCCTGATTTGGATCAGCGCTTGAACCCCCCAAGGCCGTCTGGGAGACGCTGCCGCCGCCCAGATTTTGCAACGTCTGAGCTAAATCTAGCCCTGTGGCCTGCTTCATCTGCTCCATGAACGAGGCCAGCTTGGTGGCGCTACCGCCCCGCCCCGGATCGATCACGGTGATGCTTTCGACCTCCACATCGGGCACAGTGGCGACCAGATTTGCCAGCAGCGACTCCAGCTTTTGAAAGAGAAAGATTTCGCGGGCGTGATCGCCTGCCGCCTTCCAGGTGGTGGCCAGTTCGCGAATGCCCTCGGCGCGGGCGCGACCATCTTCGACAATGCTGGCGGCGTCGCCCTTGGCGCGGGCCTGGGCCTGCTTACAAGAGGCGGCGGCGGGGGCAATCACATCGGCCTGGAGCTGCTGCTCGACCTGGTTGCGGCGTTCGCGCTGGACGGCGAGGGCGGCCTCGGTGCGGGCGACTTCGGCAGCGATTTCAGCTTCGGCTTCGGAGATGGCGGCCTGGCGCTGGCTGAGGGCGTTTTGCAGGCGGCGATCGGCATCGGCACGGGTGGTCTCGATTTTGGCCTCGATCTGGCGCAGGGAGGTGCGCTTGAGGTTCTCAGAGGCTTGTAGGGCCGACTGGGTCTTGGCCTCGGCTTCAGCGATACGGGCGTCGCGCAGCAGGTCGGCCCGCTGTTTGCGCCCGATCGAGTTGAGATAGCCAACGTCGTCGGAGATGTTTTGGATTTGCAAGTTATCGAGAATTAGGCCGAGCTGGGCCAGGTCGTCGTCGGCTTCGTCGAGCAGGTTGCGCACAAAGGCCATTTTGTCTTCGTTCACCTGTTCGGGGGTGAGGGTGGCCAGCACGCCCCGCAAGTTGCCCTCCAGGGTTTCGCGGGCAATTTTCTCAATCTCTTCGCGGCTTTTGCCCAGCAGGCGCTCGATCGCATTGTGAATCGCCGGTTCTTCGCCCGCAATTTTGATGTTGGCCACGCCATCGACATTGAGGGGAATGCCGCCTTTGGAGTAGGCGCTGGCCACCTTCAGCTCGATGATCATGTTGGTGAGTTCCATGCGGAACGTCTTTTCGAGCAAGGGTTTGCGAATGCTGCTACCGCCCTTGACCAGGCGATAGCCTACGCTGTGACCATCGCTGACGGTGCGGCGATCGCCCGCAAAGATCAGCACTTCGCTGGGCTGGCAGATGTAGTAGAGGTTTTTGATGATCAGCAATAGGCTGCCGGTGGCCCCGAACATGACGACCAGGAGGGTGAAGATGAGGCTCATAG
>QBLT01000136.1 GCA_003249105.1 Leptolyngbya sp.
TTGGGGTAATTGCACTACAGCTATTTTACCTATCATCGCTTACCAGACCAGTGCCGTTATCGCCACCATTGTGCACGGGAATAATGACAGAAATACTGGGGCTTGATGCATGACCTGAGCTGAAATTCATGAACCGCATATTCCTAAGAACAAATGCTGAGTTTTGCACACAAAGATGGCTGTGCAGGAAACTAATCCGCTAACTATTCTTGAAATAGGGAGCATCTATTTTCTATTTATGAGGCTAGAGGAAACAAATGCCTTTTAGAGATCTAAAACGATTTCAGGAAAATCTGGAAAGCCCATTTCATAGGGCTTTGAGGAAGTTAAAATGCTCTTATGGTAGAGAGGCTATCACGGATATTTTGTCGGAATCATGAAAATATTCTCATCTTTACGTTTTCTTTATAATTATTCTCCTGCCGGAAAATCGTCTCAATATCTATCTTGGGAGGGATGGCAAAGCTGCGACTAAAAATCGCAAAAATTGTTCCAGATCAAGGCTTGAAGTATTAAGTAATACCAAAAATATGTGTTGCTTAATACATGCTTGGCTCTGCAAATTATGGCTGTGACGGCTGCGATCGCCCCCAAATACGTCCCCTATTGACCAGGGTTGTGCGGGGGCAAAAACCTCGCTAGCCTAAGCATGTTCTTACTGTGCAAGCCGCCATGCCCACTGGAGCCCTCTGTGCGATCGCCTATGCCGCCCTCTCTGCGATCGGCGGCCTGATGGGGTATGCCCAAGCCCGCAGCCAGGCGTCATTATTCACTGGGTTGGTGAGCGCCGTCCTACTGCTGACTGGCTCCTGGCTGTGGCAGGCTGGCTCGGCTGGCGGAGCGGGCATGGCGATGGGCGTTACAGCGTCTCTAGTGTTTATTTTCGTTCGCCGCTGGATGCAGACCCGCAAAGCCATGCCCGCCGCCATCATGATTGTGGCGGGGGTGCTGGCATTTGTGGGTATGGGGCTATCTCTGTTTGGCGTTATCTAAGCGATCGGGGGGTGCTAGGCCTGGGTCTTAGATATCCTTTCCCCAACCCAGCAATAATTTCGCGGAATTTAAGGAGAGTTGGTAGGGTTGGTCGACTCTTTAGAACCTGACGGGGCGGTCGGTCGTCTCAGCAAGTCTTCAGCAGAAACCCCTTCAGTTTGGTTGCCAAATCGCCATAGGGCGGCGGCGGCCTCAGCCTGGGTGACGCCTTTCTGGGGCTGAAACAGCGTGGTATAGCCAAAGGCGCGGCGAATATTGGCAAAATCGCCGTTTTGGTGGTCGGCCAGCACCGCCCGCATCGCCAGCGGTTCAATCTTAGCGGCATCTTGAAAGCCCCACGTATTGGCGACGGTGTCGGCAGCGCCGGTCGGCAGCGGCGCGCGCGAGTCTAGGGGCACCTTCCACAGCACGAGGGTTTCGCGGGTGAGGGGCGCATCGGGGCGAAAGGTGACGGCGGTGGCATTGCCGGTCTTTGCACTGGGAATAATTCCCGCTTCGGCCAACCCTTGAACAGCGGCAAAGTAGGGGTGCGAGGCGGGCACATCCTGAAAGGCGGGAGCGGTGCCAGCGGCGGCGGGACGTATGCGCTTGGCCGGTACATCTTGATAGAACCTGTTGTTGGCGGTGAGCAGCCAGTGGGCAAATTCACCCCGAGTAATCGTCTGGTTGGGCGCAAACTCGGGCTTCACGGCGGTGTCGCTGGCCGTTGGGCTTTCTGCTGACTCAACAATGCCAAGGGCTAGCCAGTTTTGTACGTAGGGGCGCAGGTCTTCGGGCACTTCGTCGAGCTGGGCCGTGGCGTTGCCCACAGGTGAGGCTTCTGGGGGGTTGGAGTCTTCAACTGGGTCGGGGGCTTCGGTGGTGGCCTCGGCTGGGTCGGTGGCCTCCTCCTCCGCTGGGGTTTCAGGCTCTTCGCCGGTGAATACGGGCCGATCTTGCAGTTGCGGATCGGCCTCTAGGGACTGCTCTAGGGAGCTGCCCGCACAACCGGTGACCAGCAGCAGACTCAGCCCAGATACCATGATCGTGAGACGCAGCGCAGCAGACAAGGGGGCAACCTCCTTCGCGGGGGAATTGATGCAGTACCTACACAGCGTATTTTAGGACAGCGCCCGCTGCCTCTGCTGACTACGCTGTGACACCCCCTGTAGAACGCTATTTGGAACCTGTCTATGCTGCCCCGACCACTGATTATTGACTGCGATCCTGGGGTTGACGATGCGATCGCCCTCCTCCTCGCCCTGGCTTCCCCCGCCGAATTTGACCTGCTGGGCATCACCACGGTGGCGGGCAATGTGCCGCTGACCCTGACGGCGGCCAATGCTCGCCGCATCTGCCAATTGGCCCAGCGCCCTGACGTGCCGGTATATGCGGGCTGCCCGCGCCCGCTGCTGCGATCGCTCACCACTGCCGAAGACATCCACGGCGCAACCGGCTTGCAGGGAGCCGATCTGCCCGAACCTACTATGCCGCTGCAAGCTCAGCACGCCGTCGCGTTTCTGATTGAACAACTCACCACCACCTCGATTCCCATTACCCTGGCTACCCTCGGCCCGCTCACCAATCTAGCTGTAGCCCTGATTCAGTGTCCGGCGATCGCCCAGGGCATCGACCAGGTGGTGATGATGGGGGGAGCGCTGGGGGGCGGCAACATCACCACTGCCGCCGAGTTCAATATCTACGTTGACCCCCACGCGGCCAAAGTCGTTGTTGACGCCGGTCTGCCCCTGACCATGATTGGTCTGGATGTCACCCACCAGGTCGTCACCACCTCCGATCGCCTGGCAGCGCTGGAGGCTCTGGGCACCCCCGTGGGCAAAGCCGCTGCGGGCATGCTGCGCTACTACGGCCAGCTCGATGTAGAACGCTACGGACTAGCTGCGCCCCCCCTCCACGACCCCTGCGTGATCGCCTATCTGCTGCGCCCCGACCTGTTTACCGGTCGGCCCATGCGCCTGGCAATCGAAACTGAAGGCACCCTCTGCCTGGGGCGCACCGTGGCCAACGGGCATCCGACCCCTGCGGCCCCCGCCAACGCCACCGTGCTCGAAACCGCCGATGCCGACGGTATCTATGCACTTTTGACAGAACGGCTTGGGAAACTATAGTCGGGCACAAAACTCCCCCAGAACGCTTGATAAAATAGCGCCATGGCCTACACCACCGCACAACTCCTGGACTTTCTCGATCAGGAACTTCGCGCCACCTGGAAGGGCGAGCGAGTGGTGCTGTCCTCCGCCGATCGCATCGACAATCCGGTGCTCTCCAAGGCGATCGGGGCCGACAAGCTCAGCAAAGTGTTTGCCATTCAAGACTTTCGCGCCCAGATCCACGACTACCAGCACGAGCATGGGGTGTCGGGTTTGGTGTGGCACACCTGTCGGTTTCAGGGCCGCAGCCTGCGCGTGCCCGAGCTGCACCCCCAGTTAATCGCCATCCCCGCCGACAAGCTGGCCCTGGTGGGGGCCAAGCCCGCCATCGTTGAATTTTGGCGACAGTCCATCGCTGGGCTGCGCCTGTGGATGGCTGGGCACGACCCCCAACCCACCACCCTCGCCGCCGTGGAAGAACGCATTGCCGCCAGCGAATGGGCCGAACTCTCTGCCACGCGAGATGAGCTGTATCTCAGCCTGTGCTGGGGCGATCCCAAGGACTGCCACTGCGACTGGGCCAAGCCGGAGTCGGGGTGCGATCGCATCATCGCCACCGCCGGAGAACCCAGCGGCATCAAGGTATGATTGACAGTTGAATACCGCAGCTTTTCCCTAGGAGCACCCCATGGCCATTGCCGTCGGCGTCATCGAAACCCAAACCTTTCCCGCAGTGCTAGCCGCCGCCGATGCCATGGTCAAAGCGGGCAATGTCACCGTCTCCGTGCAAGATCGCTCCGAGAGCGGGCGGCAGTTTGTGGTGATTCGCGGCCTGGTGGCCGAGGTCAAGCGCGCCATGGAAGCGGGCCTCGTCGCCGCCAACGCCTGTCCCAACCTGGCCGAGGTCACTACCCACGTGATCATCCCCAACCCCACCGACAACATCGACGCAATTCTGCCGATTGGCTTTACCCCGGCCTCAGAACCCTTCCGGGTATAAGCTCTACTATTACAACCCCCCTACAGTCTTTAATAAATCGACACGGCGCGATCGCTACCACCGCCCCGTACAATGAAGGTTGAATTTTTTACCCACAAAACTTTCTCAGGAGTACAACCATGCCACAGGCTGTCGGGTCGCTCGAAACCAGAGGGTTTCCCCCGGTGCTAGCCGCCGCCGATGCGATGGTTAAAGCCGGGCGCGTTACGCTCATTGGCTACATTCGCGCCGGTAGTGCTCGCTTCGCCATCAACATTCGTGGCGATGTCTCCGAAGTCAAAGCCGCCATGGCCGCTGGGGTAGAAGCCGCCGAAAAAACCCCCGGTGGCATCCTCGAAACCTGGGTAATCATTCCCCGTCCCCACGAAAACGTGGTGGCCGTGCTGCCAATTGAGTTCAACGAAGAGACCGAAATCTTCCGCCAAGCAGTCGAGCAACCCATTCTGCCCGGCTCTACGGGGCGCTAGAGCGCCACGTTTACGAACCCCTGGGCGATCGCTACCGATTTTCCAGGGGTTCGTCATAACTGCACAGCCCGACACCACTGGTGAAAATAGCCTGCTCAGACAGTTCCGCCAGCGATTAGCTGCCCAGGTGGTTTAGCAGTCAACCGCCTATATTTAAATGCCACTTCTGTAGGGGTTAGGTGTCACCTTCATCGTAGAGGTACTGTTGACAGAGCCACTGCACAGCGGTCTTGCCGTTAGAGTACCGGGTGTGGCCGCGAATCTCTTGAAGCAATGCATCGTTGACAGTACAGAGCGTTTTAATAAATTCCTCAAAGTTCTGGCCTCGTTCGGTGAACTCGAATCCGTCATGGTCAAACATAAATACTTTGCCGCGCTCGTTACCCTCAATGGGCAGCAAAAAATAGTTGCCTGAGTTAGGAATCTCGCCGATCGCCACACAGCGATCGCACCATTCGGGCAATAGCTCGGCTCGTTCGTCTTCGTCCAAATCATCAAGCCAATCTTCAAAGCCTTCGCGCAACACTGGCCAGCTGGCCGGTGCCGCAATGAAGAAGGCGGCTGCGTAACCAATAGGTTCGTTGTAGACCGTGTCGCAGTAGAGTCGAGCGCTACCCCACCGACGGTAGAACTCTAGCACCTCTGACATCTCGCCAAGCTGGTGTCGCAGCTGGTCAAGCTCGTCTGAAGCAAGGGGAGGGGCTACATCGTGACGAACTTTGGCAATGTGTCGTTCTGAGTCAAGTTCTGGCCCTGCGGTATTTATACATATAAAGCGTTGATTCTTGCGACTGAGGAGAGTGTCTAAGGTCTCGTGCATAGATTTGTGATGCCTGGCACTGGCTGGCTAAACTAGGGCACTTGAAGAAGACTTGCTGCACAAGAGATTTAGACAGCGAAATATTAAAGATCACGCATTGCCCAAGCCTGGCAATCTAAAGATATCTAAAAATAAACAGGTGCGCCATTACTTATCGTGACGCACCCCATGAACTGCTTTAATTAGCCTTCTTTGGTCAAAGCTTCGGGTTTATGAGCGGCTTGGCTGCCGGTTTTTTCGCTTTCTACCAAATATTGAGGACTTTCTTTAGAGGCAGCAACGGTGTGGCCCTTGATCTCGGTGCGAGATGTAAGCTTGTCAACTATCGTACCCACAGTTTTTCCCTGGGGGGTGCTCCAGGAAACCTTATCTCCTTTTTTGAAAGCTTGTTCCATGACAATTCCTTGAACTCAGTATTACTCAACGGTTGGCTAAGACTGCCAACATAATCACGGTAGATCACCCTGAGCTGAACTTGCTTTGCAAACAAGCAAAATCCAACCTGCTTGAGCTAAACGCGGCAGAAGGAGAACCATCTTCCACCAGCTTAAATCTCAAGCAGGTCGGGTTATCAAATGATTCAGCGTTAGACAGAGGCTAGAGAATTTCGCCAGAAACAGCGTCTTCCTTCAGCTCTTTTTTGAATAGCTTCAGCAGAGAAGGGGTAGCAAAGAAACCAAAATAGATTCCCAATGCACCCGTCAATCCGTGCAGAAAAACATCAGCTCCGTAGAGGGGAAAAAGTCCGAAGAAAGTGTTGGCAACTGGTACTAGACCTAGCACAGCCAGGGTAGTGTAGTAGATACCCAACTGGCCAGAAAATAGACGCGAGCTATCTAGCGCAATAGAAGCAACGATGCCCAACAAACCGGTGACGATGTGAATAATGTTGTGGGGCGTATTAACCGGAAACAGCCCCATTAAATAGCCAAATCCAGAGACAACACCCAGCTTCTCAATCGAAGGGGGCATAGAACCAGACTGAGAAACTATGGCAGGAATAAAGCCTGAAAGGCCTATGGCAAGATAGATTATACCGATAATCAACGCAAATTTTTGTGCAGCTTTCATGGTCACTCTAGGTAAACGTCTGATAACAATTTTGGGTTAAGCTTACGCAGCTTGGTAGAGTCCTGACTGCTTAGCTTAAAGATTCAACCCGCAACAATTGATTTAGACTTTAAAGAACTGAGGCAGCTTGATCCTCTCTAGAAAGAAATAGTTTTTTATAAATCATTAGAGTTTTTAGAAATCATTAGGTAGAGTGAGTTTCTGGCTTCAAGGGGTTCTTATCCGATCTTAAGGAAAATTCTAGAAAAGAAGATCCCCGTTTTATCGGGCAAACTGTAGCCCCTGTAGTGTGGGCACTGCCCACCATTAGGGAGAAAGTTTTCTGGAAGTCGCCTAAGGGGATGCGATCGCACCTTTCCGGCCTGATTGAGTGCGTTCTAACTCTTTAAAGTTGTCTTCATCGTCTCTTAAATTCTTGACCTATAAACGCATTGTGCTCCGCTAAGAAATCTTGGCAGAGCACGATGAATTGATCTGAGCTGGATTAATTGGCGGTGCTAACGATTAGTCATCACTAGGCAGCGTTCCGTTGTCTACTCCAGGGGTTAGAGTTTTAGCATTTTGGGGATAGATTTCAGCCATATCTTTGACTGCGTCAGCCGACTCTTCGGCAATGCGCTTGAGCCGTTTGCCAGGTTGCCCTTCCAGCGATTCGCTCTCGGCTTCCCACTGACCCATGGTGCGGGGGCGACCGACATCTTGGGTGGGTGGTAATCCTTCAGAATAGGCGCGACTGCCAGTAGTTTGCTCAGCTTTGACGCCGTTGGCGGTCAAGAGAATGACGATTGCAGAGCAAGCCACCGCAAACTGCTTCCAGTGAATGCGGCTCAGCATTCCTTTTAAAGCTCCAAAAATATCTTTCATCACAAATTACCTAATATTTAATCAAGACTACGAGTCAGTAAGCGAGCTGCTTGCTGAACCTCTAGTGATACGTTAGGTAACTCTTCTGAGAAGCTTATCGCCCAAAGGACATATCTTCACCAGCACTGCAAGCTGCTAGATGCCGTGGTTGAATATGCTTGCACTGAAGTATTTCTCTCAAAGGGAGGAGACTAAAACCCCATCATGACAGGGGAAGAACCACAGCAGTCCGTTTTAAGGTGCTGACATAACCACCCGAGAGAACTATGCCCACGCTAAATAACTCAGTTGCGGACATAAACCATGGCGATATCTTAGAAATACTGTTTTACCAACTGTTTGAGGCACCGACCCACAGCAAAAATTCAACGCAAGTAATGGATGATGTTTTGGCCAGGCTAGGGGAGAAGTTGCAGTGCGATCGCGTCTTTTTATACCTGCGATCGCCCGATACTCAGACCGGGCGAGTGCCCTTCTGCTGGAAAAAGCAGCCATCGGTACCCACCATCTATGACCCCGCCTGGAAGCCCGAAGATCCGTCTTTAGCGCAGGATGACCCCATGTTTGCGGCTGCCCTTGGGGCTCAGCCCAGCATTTTTGTGGAAGATGTGGAAACCGCTGACCCAGAGGTGGTGAACCGCGAGTTTGAGCGCCAGACCTTCGGGCACCGAGCCTTGATTCATGCTCACCTGTGCTCAGAGCAAACCCTTTGGGGCATTTTGCAGGCCTGTGTTTTTGATGAGCCGCGAGTGTGGAGCCAGGGCGATCGTCAACTCATTGAGCAGGCTGTCACTCAGCTCACGCCCTTTGCCATGGACTATGTGAAGTCTGAGCCAGAGCTGGCAATAGGTAGGCAGCGGAACGGGTGAATGCGGCTCGACCGTTGGCAGTTGACATTCACCCGCAGCAACGCTGTTTAGGCAACAGTCTGCGGCAAGGACAAGATCACTTGTCTCTGATTAGGGGTTAGGGTCGCCAGCCCCCGGTTAGCCGCGCTCAATACCGCCAGCAGCGAGGCCGTGACAATGCTGCTGTGAATGCCCACCCCGTGGATGGTGCCCTCTAGCCAGTCGGCGGCGATCTCGATTAGGGCGATCGCATCGGCATCACTGCCGTGGCCAATCGCCCGCTCCTCATAGCTGTGTACCCGAATCTCTAGATTCAGCGCATCCACAAAGGCGTCGATGGGGCCGTTGCCCTGGCCCGCTCGGGTGAGCATCGCATCATTGCATTCCAAGGTTGTGGAAATGGCCAACGGGGTTTCATCATCCTGCCAGTGGTGACTGATGTACTTAAACGGCACATTGGCCCGCAGATACTCTTGCTCAAAGAGATCCCACAGCATGGGGGCGGTCATCTCCTTGCCGGTGGCATCCATGGCCCGCTGCACTACCTGACTAAACTCAATCTGCAAACGCCGGGGCAGGCTGAGGTTGTAGTCGCGCTCTAGCAAAAAGGCGATGCCTCCCTTACCCGACTGGCTATTCACCCGCACCACCGACTCGTAGGATCGGCCCAGGTCAGCGGGATCCAGCGGCAGGTAGGGCATGTCCCAGAGGTCTTCAGGATTGCGGGCGGCAAAGCCCTTGCGAATCGCATCCTGGTGGGAGCCCGAGAAGGCGGTGAACACCAGGTCGCCCACGTAGGGATGGCGGGGATGAATGGGCAGCTGGGTGCAGTCTTCGACAATGCGAGCTACCTCGTTGATGCGCGAAAAATCCAGCCCTGGGTGAATGCCCTGGGTGTAGAGGTTGAGCGCCAGGGTGACGATATCGACATTGCCCGTGCGCTCGCCGTTGCCAAACAGACAGCCCTCGACCCGGTCGGCCCCGGCCATCTGGCCCAGCTCGGCGGCGGCGATCGCACAGCCGCGATCGTTGTGGTTGTGCACGCTCAAGGCCACGCTGTCGCGGTAGGCCAGATGGCGGTGCATCCATTCCACCTGGTCAGCAAACACGTTGGGGGTGGCGCTTTCTACCGTGGCGGGCAGGTTGATGATGGCTTTGCGATCGGGCGTCGGCTGCCAGACTTCCAATACCGCATTGCAGATATCCCGCGCAAACTCCAGCTCTGTTTGGGAGAAAACTTCTGGTGAATACTGAAAGCGCCACTGGGTTTCGGGCCGCTTCGCCGCCAAGTCGCGGATCAAGGTTGCCGCCTTCACCGCCAAGTCAATGGTTGCCGCTTCGTCGTTGCGAAACACCACCCGCCGAAACACTGGAGCGGTGGCGTTGTAGACGTGCACGATCGCCCGTTTCGCCCCAGCGAGAGATTCAAACGTGCGGCGAATCAAGTCTTCCCGCGCCTGGGTCAGCACCTGAATTTCTACGTCATCGGGTACGCGGTTTTCTTCGATCAATCGGCGCACAAAGTTGAAGTCGGTCTCCGACGCTGACGGAAAGGCCACCTCAATTTCTTTAAAACCGATCGCCACCAGCAGCTCAAACATCCGCAGCTTTTGCTCCACCGACATGGGCTCGATCAGCGCTTGGTTGCCGTCGCGCAGGTCGGTGCTGAGCCAGATGGGGGGCTTGGCGATCACCTGGCTGGGCCAGGTGCGATTGGGTAAGTGAACGGGCGCAAAGGGGCGGTACTTTTCTGCGGGGTTGGTCAACATGGGGGATCTCTTAAGTTTCAGATAGCAATACTGAGGTGATTTCTAAACATCACCGAATTGGGATGGTGGGCAGTGCCCACCCTACAGAACTTGGGGATTGGTGCATTAACGCTAGGGGGCAAGTACCTAGTAGCAGCACAGGCGGTCTTGCCTAAACTCCCAAGCAGTAGTCAGGTCTAGGGAAAACCTGTGACCTGGGGAATCGAGCTATTCAGGGCATTTCGCCTTTATTTGAAAAAATTAGTTGCGCCCAAGGCGCAGCAGCAGCCCCAGCCCTAGTAGCAGGCTGAAGAGAGGGGCGAGGGATAGCTGCAAAGAAGCCATGTAACGAGGGACGGCGCAAAATTGCACAACACACGCATAGTAACCGCGCGGTAGAGCAGCGTCAAGGGCTGGGGCATTGCGGTTGCGGGAGCAAGGCGAAGATCCGAGCGGCGGGGCCCGATCTAAATACGGCGGGTTGTGTGGTGCGACAGCAACCCCACCCGGGGACGCTCGCCAAAGGTGATTTAACTTACACCAGTTAATAGCGCGCGCACCACTTATTAGTGACAATAGAAGTCGGGGATCTCGCTCCTTTCGATTGGCTGGGCGGTTAGCCAGGGCAACATCTAGTCCTTGTTAACTCACGCTGCTGTTTTTGGCTGTTTTCGGCCTCCTGCGTCCACTAGTGCAGGGGGCTTTGCAAACGCTCTAATTCTCAATGCCCTAACGTAATTTTGTATGACCGCTGAACCGAACTTTGTCCTCGATTTAACCCTGGCCCTGGGGTGCTCTGCTGTCGGCGGCTACATCGCCCATCGTCTCAAGCAGCCGGCGCTACTGGGCTACCTGGTTACCGGGCTGATCATCGGCCCCTTTGGTCTGGGGCTACAGACTGATGTAGAGCAAATTCAGGCCTTGGCGGAGGTGGGCATTGCCTTTTTGCTGTTTGCTCTGGGGGTCGAGTTTTCGCTGACCGAGCTGAAGCGGGTGAAGGATATCGCCCTCAAGGGCAGCTTTTTGCAGATGGGGCTGACCACGCTACTGGTGTGCTCGGTGTCGTTGCTGTCGGGCACGGCCAATTCGCCGCTTCAGGGCATTTTTTTGGGGCTGGTGCTGTCGTTGTCATCGACGGCGGTGGTGCTCAAAACCCTCACAGACCGGGGCGAAACCGCCACTGTTCACGGCCAGGTGATGCTGGGTCTGCTGATCTCCCAAGACATTGCCCTGGGGCTGATGCTGGCGGTGCTGCCGGTGCTCAACCAGCCCGATGCCCTGGGGCCAGCGCTGGCGATCGCAGCGCTTAAGTTTGGGCTGTTTTTAGCCGGGGCGATCGCCCTGGGCCGCTGGGTGGTGCCCCAGCTCATTCAGCACATTGCCGCCACCGAGAGCAGCGAGCTGTTTTTGCTCACCGTGGTCGCCCTCTGCCTGAGCATCGCCTGGATCACTTCATTTCTGGGCCTCTCCATTGCCATGGGGGCCTTCGTCGCGGGCCTGATGATCTCTGAAATTGACTACGCCGACCAGGCCCTGGGCAAGATTTTGCCCCTGCGCGACACCTTTGCTTGTCTATTTTTTGCCTCCATCGGAATGCTGATCGACCCCCATCTGATCGTCAGCGATCTGGGCCGAATTTTGGAGCTGGTGGCGCTGATTATGGTAGGCAAGGCGCTGATTATTTTGCCGATTGTGCTGGGGTTTGGCTATTCGCTCAAAACGGCGGTAAAGGCCAGCTTTGGGCTCAACCAAATCGGTGAATTTTCCTTTGTGCTGGCGCTGATGGGGCTGGAGCTAGGGCTGATTAACGAGGAGCGCTACTCGCTGCTGCTGGGCACGATCGCCATTTCCCTCATGCTCACCCCCCTGTGGATTAACCTGGCCCCCAAGGTGGCCGACTGGCTGCACAACCTGCCGGTGCTCAAGGACTTTCTCAACCAGGCCGAAGACCCCAAACTGCTGTCGGTGCCCGGCGACATTCAAGACCACGTGATTGTGGCGGGCTATGGCCGGGTGGGCGAGGTGCTGGTAAATGTGCTGCTCAGCCGGGGCTACTCGGTGCTGGTAATCGACAACAGCGAAACCGCGATTCAGCGCCTGCGCAACCGTCACGCGCCCCTGGTGCAAATTCCTTTTGTCTACGGCGACGCCGACAGCGAGCTGGTGCTAGAGAAAACCTCTTTAGACACCGCCAAGGCCCTGGCCATTACCCTGCCCGACCCAACCACGACTCGCCTGGTGCTGCAACGGGCGCTGCTGAGGGCACCTGAGCTGGATATTATTGCGCGATCGCACAACAACGAAGAGATCGACGTGCTCACCCAGCTGGGGGCGAGGGAGGTGGTGCAGCCCGAGTTTGAGGCAGCCCTAGAGCTGGGCTCGCACCTGCTCAACACCCTGGGCGAAAAGTCGGTCGAAATTCAGTCGGTGCTGAATTGGATTCGCCAGGATCGCTATCGCAGCATCCGCCCGGCGGTGCAGGTGGGCGAGAGTTAGGGGAGTGGATGAGTGGGTGGGTAGGGAGTAATGGGGACGTTTAGAACAAGATGGGTTTGATGCGTCTGAGAACGTTTTGCAGCAGTAGGTCTGGGCAAGGGGCAATCAGTTGGGCGTTTCTGGCCCTGAAGTCGAGCGATCGTACATTACCAAGCCTCGTTGCCAACGGGGCTACCCCAGTCGATTTCGGAATCAGAGGGTTCAACCGCTTCGGCTAAAAGCTCGTCTAGATTCAGCTCAGGGCACTGGTCTGTTAAGAGGAGATGCATCTAAACCCTCTCATGCAAAGGATTT
>QBLT01000137.1 GCA_003249105.1 Leptolyngbya sp.
CCGCGATATACTCCTTCGAGCCATCCCCACTGAGGACAATCCCCCATGGTCGCTGTCGCCATTCTTGCCGCCGGGCGCGGCACCCGCATGAAATCGAGCCTGCCCAAGGTGCTGCACTCGGTGGGGGGCAAGTCGATGGTCGAGCGCGTGCTGGATGGTGTAGCCGATCTCAACCCCAGCCACACCATCATCGTCGTCGGCTTTGGCCAAGACCAAGTAAAAGCTGCCCTGGCCCACATCCCCGGCCTCACCTTTGTGGAACAGACCGAACAGCTCGGCACCGGCCACGCTGTGCAGCAGGTGATCCCCCACCTGGAGGGGTTTGATGGCGATCTGCTGGTGCTCAACGGCGATGTGCCGCTGCTGCGGCACGAAACCATTCAAACCCTGGTCAAAACCCACCAAGATAAGGGCAACGCCGCCACCCTGCTCACAGCCCAGTTCACCGACCCGACGGGCTATGGGCGGGTGTTTTGCACCGAGCAAAACCTGATTACCGAGATTGTTGAGCACCGCGACTGTAGCCCCGCCCAGCGCCAAAACCCACGCATCAACGCTGGGGTCTACTGCTTTAACTGGGCCAAGCTGATGACGGTGCTGCCCCACCTCAGCGCCGACAACGACCAGCAGGAGTACTACCTCACCGACGTCGTCAAAGACCTGACTCCGGCCATGGCGGTGGATGTGGCAGACTGCCAGGAGATTTTTGGCATCAACAGCCGCAAGCAGCTGGCCGAGGCCTACAACCTTCTGCAAGACCGCATCAAAGACCACTGGATGGCGGCGGGGGTCACCCTGATTGACCCTGACAGCACCACCATCGACACCACCGTTCAGATCGAACCCGATGTGGTGATTGAGCCCCAGACCCATCTGCGGGGCAAAACCACTGTGGGCACCGGTAGCCGCATCGGCCCCGGCAGCCTGATCGAAAACAGCCAGATTGGGGCCTACGCTACTGTTGCCTTTTCAGTGGTGAGTGACAGCACCGTAGGCAATGGTACGCGGGTTGGCCCCTATGCTCACCTGCGGGGCGAGGCGGTAGTAGGCGACAACTGTCGCATTGGCAACTTTGTAGAGATTAAGAAATCGACCCTAGGAGCGGGCACCAATGTAGCCCACCTGTCGTACCTGGGCGACGCCACCTTGGGCAACAGGGTGAATGTGGGAGCAGGGACGATTACGGCGAACTACGACGGCTACAAAAAGCACCCGACTGTAATTGGCGATCGCACCAAAACCGGCAGCAACAGCGTGCTCGTCGCCCCCATCACCATCGGTAGCGATGTCACCATCGCCGCTGGGTCAGTAGTGCGCAAAGATGCCCCAGACAACTGCCTCGTTGTCTCCCGCGCTCCACAAAAAAATCACGAAGGGTGGCAGCCGAAGCATCTGCGGGAAGAAAAGACAGAAGAGTAAAGGGCAAGGTGTCGAGTTTAGGGATGCGAGGCAAGCTTTGCGCCTTGCACCTGACACCCTGTACCGGTGATCCTCCTGCAAGGACATCCTAAACTCCAGCAGCTTCCAGTAAAGGCAGCATGTCAGCCCAAGGAAGCTCGCGGTGCAGATATTGGGGGACAGCGGGATTGTAGGGGCCAACCATGATGTCGATCGCCGTGATTTCGGCATTTTCGGGCAGCACCGGCACATCGGGGTCAGCAGCGGTGGGGTGCATCAGCGAGCTAGAGAAGCCGCGATAGATCAATATCTCATCCTCATCGCCCTCGATCGCAGCTTGCACCCGCAATACCAGTTCCGGTTGCTTCAGCGTGAACTGCTCTAGCCGAAATCCAGCGATCATCGCAGACATCACTAACTCACCCACATCACCCACACACCTACATCACCCAGTTCCTAGTTGATCGCTTGACGGCCCTGCTTGCCCAGGCGCACAAACACAAACCAGGCCAGAGACGCCATGTAGATCACCAACCCTAGGATGCCGAAGAACCCGAGGAAACCGTTGGTGTAGCCTGCGTGAAAATATTCTTTGTAGAGCAGCGGCGGCTCTAGCCAGGTCTGGCAGTCGGCAGCGCCGAAGCGGGCGTTGGAGAAGGCGCAGGGCAAAAAGCCGAGCAAAATCGCGCCACCAATGATGTTGTAGAGGGTGATGGCCCAGCGCCAGGCACTAAACAGCAGCTTGAGCAGCGAATCGGGCTGCTCGCGAATCTCTTCGTTGAGGTCTACCCAAAACCACAGCCCCACCGGGATCAAAATGCGCGCCATCAGCCCCGACAAAAAGCTGATGTTAAAGCCGCCGATCATTAGATAGACGGTGATCATGAGCAGGCTGGCCACCTTCCAGTAGATGGTGATCAGATGCTGAATGGATTCGTTTTTTTGCACGAAGGCCCAGATCAGCAGCACCAGGGGCAAAAATACGGTGAATAAAACCGCTAGTCGATAGTCCGTCCAGACCAGGGCGCGCAGCAGCGAGGGTTCTAACATAGGGGCGCAGTAGCGATACAGTCCATTGAGCTAGCGGCCAGCTTGGCGTAGACCTAGGCTACACCGCGATCGCTGAAGCAGGCCGTCTGGCCTAGCGTCTGCCGAGGGTAAGCACAGCAGCTAGCTGGCTCAGCGATGTGCCAAACCAGCCTATAGAGTAACATTTGCCCTACCCCCTTTCTGGCGAGGGCAAAACTCATTCCTAGGGCCGCGTAGAGGAAACGTCGGCCCCGGGTGCAGGGCGTTTCATCCACATCCAGAGGTTGATCAGCCCTGCGGTGAGGCCCAGCAGAGCCATGGCGATCGCCCAGGAAATTTCCCCTTGTAGCTGCCTGTCGGCCAGGCTACCGAGAACGACCCCCCCCAGGGGCAGCGCCAGTAGTGACAGCGAAACCCGAGTCAGAAAAGCAGGCAAGCTGCTATCTTGCGCCCTCACCGATAGGTTGGAGGAATTGGGCTGACGGGCATTGTTTTTCATGGTTGGACAAAGCCAAAGTAGACATGGGTAGCTTGCCAAGCTAAAGGTGACCGGTCAGGTGAACTCAAGGTTTAAGGTTCACGGGCAAACCTCAAACCCTAAACCCAAGCCTCTAGGGTTAGTCCACCAAAGGCCAGCTCAAACCTTAGCGCCAGGTGCGGTTGCCGTCTTCGTCAATGCGGGCTTGGCGAATAACGTCAGAAATTTCCTCGGCATCTTTAATGTGGTGCAGCGCTTTTTGGCCTTCCTCAGGGTCATCGACGACGAAGTAGGTGGGTACCACAATGCGATCGCCGGTAATATCAGCCGTGTCAACCGCTACCTGCTTAGATTTTTCTTCGAGGGTTTTTTCGCCGTCAACGTAGTCGCCGGGGTTGAGCACCAGGTCATCTTCTCTCATGGCCCGTTTCATTTCCGCCCGCTGCTCGGGAGAAACTTCCTCAGGGGTGAGGGGCTGGCTAATCGGCTTACGCTCTTCGGAATTTTGATTATCCACGGGCTTTACCTCTCTAAGTAGCGTTTGCATGAGGTTAAATTAACGTTCTCAAAGCACTAACCACATCGCTCAAAAGAGGCAGGTCAAATCTCTCGATATAGCTATTTTGGGGCTGGGGCCAGGGTGCTGGGCTCTCCTCCTAGGGCTCTAGCCGGTTCGGGTACCCGCAGCATCAGCAGCGCCGCCAGCCCCAGCAAGATGCCCCCCAGAGCCAGCGCCCAGAGGCGATTGTCTTGCAGCAGAGTTTTCATCACCCAGCCAAACCCCAGGGACATAACGATCTGAGGCAGCGTCACAAAGCCATTAAAAATGCCCATGTAGACGCCGCTCTGGCCCTCCGCCAGCTCATCCATCAGCAGCGAGTAGGGAATGGCCAAGATGCTGGCCCAGGCGATGCCCAACCCCACCATCGAGAGCAGCACCGGGTAGCGGCTGTGCACCAGCAGCAGCGACAGCAGCCCCACCGAGCCCGCCATCAGGCAGCAGGCATGCACCGTCACCCGGCCCCAGCGCCGACTCAGGGAGGGAATGGCCCAGGAGACTCCTAGACAGACCAGGTTGTAAAAGGCGATGCAAAGGCCAGCCCATTCGACGCTGTGGGTGTAGCTAGGCAGGGAGCGATCGGGGCTGGCCAATACGTTGAGGGCGATCGCATTGGGCAGGTACAAAAAAATGCAGTAGATGCCAGACCAGCTCAGGGCCTGCACCGCCGCGAGCTGCCGCATCATCGGGGGCAGTTCGGCCAGGGCCTCGGCGATCGCCCGCAGCATCGGTGGGCGATCCTCGTCCTCGGCCAATGCGATCGCCTGGGGGGCGGGCTCATCCACGGCCCAAAAGGTGGCCAGAGACCCCACCAAACAGACCGCCGCCCCCACCCAGTAGGCTCCTCGAATCACGTCTGGAATGCCCGCGTGGGAGACAGGTTCTAGGCGAAACACATGCTCTAAAATCCAGGGCAGGCCCGCCGCACAAATGGTGCCAAGCCCAATGCAAAACCCCTGGAGCGAGTAGCCCAGGGTGCGATGGGCTGGAAACAGCAAGTCGCCCACAAAGGGGCGACTGGGGGCAACGCTGACGTTAAGAGCAAGCTGGAGCACCCAGTAGAGCGCCACCGCCTGCATCAAACTGGTAGCCATGGGCATCGCCACCAGCATGGCCGCCCCAATCACGGCACCGCCCAGGAAGTAGGGCTGCCGCTTGCCCCAGCGGCTGACGGTGCGATCGCTCAGTTCGCCCACAATCGGCTGGGCCAACAGCCCCATCAGCGGTGCCCCCAACCACAGCAGGGGCAGCTGACTAGCCTCGGCCCCCAGGCTCTCAAACACGGCGCTGGCGTGGGCGGTTTGCAGACCGTTGCCAATCTGCACCCCCCAGAAGCCCAAATTCATCATGACTAGCAGTCGCAGACTGGGGGGCGAGGGATCCATGGCGATCGCGTAGAAGTAAGGGTTAAACCTCGTCCTATCCTGCTGGGGGGTAGCACCAACCACATCGTTCCCGAGACGCATTTCGTAGAGAGCGAGACTTGGCTACAGACCAACCCCAGCCACCGAACCGCCATCGACCCGGTAGTTGGCACCCACCACAAAGCTCGACTGCTGAGAGCAGAGGAAGGCAATCACCGCTGCTACCTCCTCAGCTTTTCCCCGGCGCTTCAGCTCCAGGTGGGGCCGCTCTTCGTCGAGGAAAGTGGCGATCGCCTGCTCAACGCTAGTGCCCATTTTTTCAGCCCGCTGCTCCATCATGGCGTCGGTCATGGGCGTGGCGATAAAGGCGGGAGCCACTGAGTTCACCAGCACGCCATCCTGGGCGTAGGCCTTAGACAGGTTCTTGGCAAAGTTCAACACCCCAGCCTTAGACGCGCAGTAGGGCATTTCATCGACGTAGGGCTGCACCGCGTCTTCAGAGGCCACCAGCACCACTCGTCCCCAGCCCGCCTCGCGCATGGCTGGAATAAACGTACGACACGTGCGCACAGCCCCCATCAGGTTGATGTCAAGCGCTTGCTGCCAGTCGTCATCGCCGATCTCTAAAAAGTCGCCCGTCGCCCCAGTAATGCCTGCGCAGTTGACCAAAATATCAACCCGGCCAAACCGGCTCAAAATTTCCTTTTGGGCCGCTTCAATGTCGGCCAAGCTGCGTAGATCGGCCTGTACCGCAAAGGCTTCACCAATCGCGCTCACCTCATCGACCGTGTTCTGCAGCTGGGTCGTTGTCTTGTCAACCAGGGCAACTTTTACCCCTTCCTGGGCCAGCAGCTTAGCAGTAGCGCGACCGATACCAGAATCTCCTCCGGTAATAACAGCCACCTTATTTTGGATGCCGAGTTCCATCAATATCTCCTTAGCTGATTGTATTAATTTTCTTGGAATTTACAATTTTTAATCTTTAATCCCATCTATCTATTAACAGAGTTCGAGACAGAGGACAGCCCTTGTCAAAGCTCGCCCCAAAAGCTTTCTCCATGCGAACAATAGTTTGCTGTTAATTTTTTCATCCTGCGCAAAATTAGCTAAAGAATTCCCAACGATTTGGCATTGGCCCAAGCAAAAAAGGGAGAGCAATAAATTACTCTCCCTCTGGTGGCCTACAGCAAATTGTCAGGCAATATTAATCGATTATTTTTTTAACCTGATCCTTCAAATCCTCTTTGGCATGCTGAGCCTTGGCTTCGCCCTGCTTAGACTTGCCTTTGACCTCGTCGGAGGTGTTGCCGGTTACTTTACCAGCGGCTTCCTGGGCTTTACCTTGAATGTTCTTGCCGGTGGCTTCGGCTCTATCTTGAATGCTCATGAGTTATCCCTCGTGCTTATTATTTTTCACCTTTACAGTTTAAGAACTGGGTGAGTGGGCACCATCCACCAAGAGGCACACTTTAAAATCAGGCGGCACCCAATGTGGCGTTACTGAAGCAAGGCTGTGATCTAGCTCGGCAGACTGAGCTAGATCACAGAGGCTAAAGTTTTCACCGATCCATAGCCAAGAATTGGATTGTTTGGAGTGCTAGAGGGGGCTAAGGGGCGATCGCTCCTCCTCAAGGTTAGCCCACCATCGACCGCACTTCAGCCCGTGACGGGGTGCGCTCATATATCATCCCCCCAAAGAATTAGGCAGTGGGATAGATGCTTTGTTGAGACTAATAGAGTTTGATGT
This sequence comes from Leptolyngbya sp., assembly GCA_003249105.1. GTDB lineage: Bacteria > Cyanobacteriota > Cyanobacteriia > Phormidesmidales > Phormidesmidaceae > Nodosilinea. The sequence goes on from QBLT01000137.1 coordinate 6,576, forward strand.
AAGCCTAGAGGCTGTATTGGCTGTCCTGAGGCATCTAGGATTTCGACCTAGACCACTCAGATTTTTTCATTTTTTAAGTCTATTGCTGCGTGGTTTTGGCCTGACGCTGTTCCATCGGTTTTATGTCCCGAAGGATTAAGAGCAATCGTCCAAGCTGATTCCTACGCATAGTCTTCTAGTCTTTGGCAGATCAAACTGCATTCTCAGTATCTTCCTATAACAGTTACTAGAAACGGATAGACCAAGCGGCATCGAGACAGTTTCAATTCTCAAAGGAACAGTACCGTGATTGAGCACATTGGATTAGACATAGTCAGCGGCCCTCTGGCCCAGGTAGTCTCTCCGGGAGTTACCACCCCCGAAGACGCTGCCGTAATTCTTACGGGGCCTCGGTTTTTTATTGCCCTGCTTTCGGGTGTCATTTTGGCCTTCGGCTTTCATCTTTTGTTAACGAACCTGTCGATTGCTGCTGGCCTCACCTACGCTGGCCATTCTTCCTCCAGCAGCAGTAAAAGCAGCTCGGGTAGCGGTGCCAAAAAAATTGGCACCGCCTTCGGCATTTGGACTTTGATTACGGTCAGTTTGGCCCTGGGCTTTGCCTGCTTTTTAGCTGTTAAGCTCAGCCAAAACAGCAGTGCAACATTGGGGGCAATCACCGGTTTAGTGGTGTGGGGCACCTATTTTTGCCTGCTGTTTTGGGTCAGCTCGACCACCGCTGGCTCGCTGATTGGCTCAGTGGTGAAAACAGCCACCTCTAGCTTTAGGTCTTTGTTGGGGGCGGCCACTGACGCTGTGGGAGCCAAAATGGCCAGCAACCAGATAATTGAGACCGCCGAAGCCACCGCCGCCGCCGTGCGCCGCGAACTCACCGCTGGCTGGAGCGGCAAAGACATTAAAGACACGCTGCGCGATTATGTCAGCTCCCTGGCGTCGCCTTCCCTGGATGTTGCAGGGCTAGAGGCTGAGTTTGAGCGGCTGATTCACGAGTCTGACCTGACCTCGATCGCCGATCGCGACACCCTGTCCCAGCTAAACCGCGACAGCTTTGAGAAGCTGGTCAGCAGCCGCACCGACCTGTCGCGCAAGGAGGTCAGCCGCATCGTCGATCGCCTCTACGGCACCTGGAGCAAAGCCCTGGGTAAAGCCTCTGGCGGTGATAACCTGGGGGAACTGGTCAACTATCTCAAGTCGGCCCACCCCGAGGAACTGCTGGCAGACTCGGTGGGCAGCCGCCTAGACCAGTTTCTGGCCGAATTTCGTCAGCAGCGCAAGGGCAAAGACACCAGCCTGCTCAACCAGGGGCTGAGCACCCTGATGGGGGTGGTGATGGGCCGCGCCGACCTCTCTGATCTGGATGTGCAGAAAATTAGCGATCGCTTCAAGGAGCTCAAGCAGACTGTCACCAGCCAGGTCGACACACTGACAAGCCAGGTGAGCGGCGATCGCTACAGCGTGGTCAGAGCCGACGTTGAGACCTACCTGCTCAACGCCTACCCCTGGCAGCTCAACACCCAGCGCATGCAGAAAGAGTTTTGGGATGTCATCTACGACCCCTTTGCCGACCCTGGGCTGATGCGCCAAGAGCTGATGAATTTAGATCGATCCTTCTTTGCCGAGCTGTTGGCCTCGCGGGGGCTGCTGACCCAGAGCGAAATTGCTAACGTCTCGGGTCAGCTCGAAGCCGTGCGCTGCCAAGCCCTGGGCGAAGTGTCTGAGCGCTATCGCCTCGAAGCCGCCAAGGATACCCAGGCCAAGGTCTACACCTTCCTGCGTCAAACCCCGCGCGAAGAGCTGCTGTCTGACATGGGCACCCGCGCCTTCAGCAGCCTGCTAGAGGATCCCTACGCTGATGCTGACGACCTGCAAGAGCGTTTCACCCCCTTTGGTTATGAGGCTTTTGCCCAGACCCTCAGCACCCGTGGCGACATGAGCGAAGCCGACATTCAGACCGTCGCCAGCCGTTTAGAAGGGGTGATGAACACCGTGCGGGCCGATGCCGCCGGGCTGCAATCCTCCGCCAAGGCTCGGGTTGAAAACCAGTGGATGAGTCTACAGCACTACCTGCAAAACACCCACAAAGCTGAACTCAACCCCGAGGGCATCAAGGCCGACATTGCCACCCTGCTCCACGAGCCCGATGCTGGGGTGCATCGCCTGCGTCAGCGCCTGTCCCAGTTCGATCGCGACACCCTGGTGCAGTTGCTCAACCAGCGCCAGGATCTCTCCGAAGCTGAGATCAACCGCACCCTCGACCAGGTGGAATCGACCTGGTATAAAACCGTCAACGCGCCCGCCGCGCTGACCGCCCAGGCCAAGGCCAAATACGATGAAGCCACCAGTGCCATCGAGCGCTATCTGCTCGAAACCGGCAAGCCCGAACTCAACCCCGAGGGCATCAAGCGCGATCTGGGGCTGCTGGTGAACAACCCTCAGGCGGGGGTTGGGGCCATGCGCGATCGCCTGTCGGCCATGGATCGTGACACCCTGGTGCAGCTGCTCAGCCAGCGCGAGGACCTCAGCGAGGCCGAGGCCAACCGCATCATTGACGATGTGCTGGGTACCGTTCGCGATATTCTGCACATGCCTCAGCGGCTGGCTCGCCGGGCTCAGGCCCAGGTAGTCTCCTTTGAGACCGCTTTGGAAGACTACCTGCGCAACACCGATAAAGCAGCGCTGAATCCTGACGACATTAAGCGCGATCTTAAGCTGCTGCTCAACGATCCCCGTCTGGGGGCCGAGCGTCTGCAAGCGCGCCTGTCGAGAATCGACCGCGACACCGTTGTGGCTCTGCTGGCCCAGCGCCCCGACATGACCCAGGCCGAAGCCGAAGCCGCCGTCGATCAGGTGCTTTCGGTGCGCGATCAAGTTGTGGCCCAGATTCGCAACGTGCAGTCTCGCATTACATCGCTGGTGCGCGGCATTCTGTCACGAATTCGCTCCTACCTCGACTCCCTGGGTCGCCCCGAGCTGGACTACTACGGCATTCGCCGCGACTTGCAGCAGCTCATGGATGATCCCCAGGCGGGCTTTGATTCGCTCAAGGTGCGCCTTGGCCAGGTCGATCGCGGCACCCTGGTGGCCCTGATGAGCTCCCACGATGCGATTTCAGAAGCCGATGCCAACCGCATCATCGACCAGATCGAAGATGTGCGCACCAGCGCCCTGAGCAAGGCCGAACAGCTCGAACATGCGGTCGAAAACCGCCTGGCCGAAATCAAGCACCAGGCCTACCAGCAGGTGGAAGACACCCGTAAAACCGCCGCCGCCGCCGCCTGGTGGATCTTTGGCACCGCTACGGTTTCAGCTATCTGCGCCGCTGCCGCTGGCAGTCTGGCCGTTGTGAGCTAGATACGGCGTACCGACAGAACGGGGGCGATCGCGTTAGTAGCGCGATCGCCTTTTTTTTGGCCCAGCCCTCAAGGTGGCGCTTGAGCGACTGTAGAGCTACGGCGATGAGGGTCGTTCATCGGGGGGTATTGACCGCACCCCTACGTCTACTCCCCTAACTGCCTTCGGTTGAGGCTTCTATGGGCAGCAGGCTAGGCTCAAAGTTCAGACTGTCGAGAATGGTTTTGGCCGCAGGCCAGTAGTCATCGGCCACAGCGGTTGGGTACAGCAAGATTACCTGCACCGCCTGGCCAGCGGCTTCGCCCACCAAGACATGGCCTGCTTGCTGCCGATCGGCGCTAAAGTCAAACACCTGTTCAACCCAGGGGTAGGCGCTGAGGGCTGCGTTCGACTGCCCCTCTTCCAGAGTCCACCCGTTGCTGGCGAGCAAGCCATTAGCCCCGGTAACCAACGGTATCAGGTCAGCGGTCGAGGTTCCCCCAGCGGGCAAAAAGACCTGCAACCGAGCCCCATCAAGCGCGGTGCCCTGGGGTTTGAAATTAAAAAATACGCCGAGGCCTTCATCGCTGCTGCTGCTAGCGACTTCCATCGTGTTGGGATATTGGGCCGTGATCGGCACACTGTTGGCTGTCTCGTCAAAGGTTTGCAGATTAGCTGAGGCCGCTGGTTCAGGTGCCCCATTCTCGGCAGGGGACAGTTCAGCCTCGGACTCTAAATCACTGTCTTGCGGCGTCGAGGGTTGAGGCGTACAGGCCGCACCCATGACAATTAACAGGTTGGCGGCAATGGTCGCTAACACAACTCGCTTTTGCTTAATTTTCATCACCGCTCTCCCTAAGAGATGAAGTTGACCAAGGCCGACAGCAATTGGATGGTTGAGGGCTTATTTTCTGTGCTTAGTCAAAAAGCGATCGAGCTGGTTAGCAAAGGCTGCCGTATCGCGCTGGCTAAAGGGAGGAGGGCCGCCAGTTTCTACGCCGCCGCTGCGCAGCTCGTTTAAGAAATTCCGCATCGATAGGCGCTCTCGAATATTGCCGCGATCGTAAAATTCGCCCCTTGGGTTAAGGGCATAGGCTCCTTTTTCGATGGCTTCAGCCGCTAGGGGAATGTCGGCGGTGATTACCAGATCACCAGATTGCAGGTGTTGCACAATATAGTTATCGGCCACATCCAGCCCCGATCGCACCAGTACAGACTCAATATAGACAGACCCTGGAATTTGTAGTTCTTGATTGGCGACCAGGGTGGTTTTCATCTCAACCCGCTTGGCCGCCCGAAACAGGATCTCTTTGATCACATTGGGGCAGGCGTCGGCATCAACCCATATCTGCATAATGTAGGTGCCTATGATCGATGATGGAAAAGTTAAAAATACAGATTATTTCGGCCTAACCTCTGGCTAAATTCCATTAGTTATTCACCTATTTCATTCGCCAAGGCGCGATCGCAGATTTTCTACTGACCCGACCCAAGCCCCGTAGTCATCGCTATCTTGCCACAGTTCTAACATCTCCGAGTCTGCGCTCAAAATGCGGTCAATGGCCACCCGCGCCCGCGCTAGTAGGTCAGGCTCTAGCTGCACAGTGACCCGCTCTACCCACCGATCGATCGGTTCGGTGTAGGCATTGCGATCGCCCCAGTTGCCGTTGAGCCTGGCAATTACCTCCATTGCGGCTAACGCGATCGCCGCATCCGGCGCGTCTAGGTACTCGCCCTCGGCCAGAGCCCCGTCGATGGCCGCTTCCACCAGCGATAGATCGTCAGATTCTGCCAGCTCAAAGGCCCAATCGGCAGCGTCATCATTGCCAAAGGCGTCTACTGACCAAGTTCCCATGTCACCCTCCCTAACAACCCATCAATGACCAAACTCACCCGATCATAGAACGAAGGTTTGGGTCAAGCGCCCGCACCCCAAGACGATTGCGCTGGGAGTAGAGCAAGGCCGATCGCATTGATGCGGCATTGATGCCAATCTCTGGCTGTGATGTCAAATGGAAAATCCTTGAGGATGCAGTAGGCTACACCCTCAAGGATTGGCGACAGAGGGCATGTCGCCGCTCTGGAGCTGGGCTTGAGACTAGTTATTGAACCTCGGCAGTCAGCTCGCTCCAGGCCTGCACGACGGCTTGAAGTGCAGGGGGGGCATCGTCAATGGCCAGGTCAATGTAGGTGGTTTCGTAGTGCATGGCCGACAGCTGCACCGTGGGGTAGTCGGCAAAGGCCGCATCGGTGATGTAGCGCAGGCGATTGAGGTTGGGGAAGCGCTGGTCAGCTAAGACCTGCTCAAAGGCCGCCACCTGCTCTGGTGCGAGCTGCCGTTCTGAAACCACTTTGCCGTTTTCTTTCCGCAAAAGTCGGCCATCGGTGAGCAGCACGGTCTCAAACTGGGTGCCGACTAGGCTGCCCGACTCGACTGAGCGAAAGATGTGGGCTTCAGGTTCTGATACCGGCTCCGCCACCACTGGAGGAATAAAGTCGGGAATCAGACCGTTGCGGCTAACGGCCGTGGGGTTTTGCACCATTCCCCGGCCATCTCGGCGGGCATGGTAAACCCAGCTTTGATCGCCATCGGTGACGACAAGGCGCAGCCCCACCATGGCAATCATGGTGCAGAACTGGTCGGGCTCATAGATGCCCATGCAGCCGTCCCAGGTGGCGGCTTCGGCAGCGGCAATGCGCAGGGCAGAGGCGGGGGGGGTGAGC
>QBLT01000138.1 GCA_003249105.1 Leptolyngbya sp.
AGGGGCAACATCCATGATCTGAGCTCGAAAACAAGATAGGTCTCTCTAGACTAATGGATGATTATTTGCTTGGAACACTCTTAGTGACACAGCTGAACGAGTTAAGTCAGCGGGTGAGCAGCAATCTCAATGGACAGGAGCGATCGCTCGCCTTGCTCATGAACTCGCTCGCAGCCTTGAACGGCGACGCCAGCAGCGGGAGCAGCGACAGCGGATCAGCGCCGAGCAGATGATGTGGGCTGAACGCCTGGTGCCGGAGGTGAGAGGCATCCTGACGCTAGCCAGGCAGGCTGGCGAGACCGAGCAAACCGGGCCTGACACTTGGGTGCTCAAGGGCCGACACTACACGCTGTCGTTTTGCCAATCGACCGACACGATCTCCCTGGCCGCCCAGGATGGTCGCGGCGAGCTGCTCCGACTTCAGCGGCCCCAGGGAGCCTGGCAACCGCAGCTGGCCCAGGGCCTCACGGTAGAGGATGTTGGCCAGATCCAAAAAGCCCATCGGCTGATCCATCAGGCGATGCACCCCCCCCAGCGCTCTCGTCAGGTCGAGATGGAACGTTAAAGCCTCGTCGCTTACCCTGCGCCCAGCCTAAAGCCCTGATATAGTCTTCCTCATGTCGAAGCAGTTTCCCCTCTCCTTAGATAGCAACTACACCGCTTTCCTAGATAGTCTCAAGCAGCGTATCCGGACAACCCAGGTCAAGGCGGCCTTGGCCGTCAATCATGAACTGATCCTGCTCTATTGGCAGATTGGGCGAGAGATCATCGCCAAGCAGAAACAGGCGAGCTGGGGTAGTAAGGTGATTGACCACTTAGCTCGGGATTTAAAGCGCAAATCCCCTGTTATCACAGGCTTCTCCCGCTCAAACCTCAAAGCTATGCGGGTATTTGCAGAGGCCTACACCGAGGAGCAAATTGGCCAACAGGCTGTTGGCCAAATACCGTGGAGCCACAATATCTGCATCATTGAGAAGGTAAAGGATCCACGTCCTGAAATCTCAATGACAAAGGGGCGTGCCATCTAAGAACTTCTACAGACTTTGGCGTTAATGTCGATGCTCTGCTTCCTTTTCTGCGACTAACTCGTGCATTTTTTGGTCGATCGCCTCAGCGTCCAGCAAGCCTTTGTCCGCTAGCAGTTTTTCACAGGCCATGACCCACTGTTCGTAATAGGTCACGGAGTCAGAGGCGTCGTTTTCGGTGGCGGCGATCACGGATGACAAATACTGGGTCCATTCTGGCCAGGTACAGTGTTCAAGCGTGGCTAACTGATTCACAATGGCGAAGGCCTTGGCTTCCCAAGGCGCATCAAACACGCGTTCTTGATTGGTATTTGACATGCCAGAGCCGGATTGAATGGGCGGTGGATCTTGAGGATATTGCATAGGATTCAGGTCGCATCTAAATGGTCGTCAAATAGGTCGATATAGAGGCAATCTCTGGGGGAGGCATCTGGCCCCCAGAGTTCCTGAGCGGCAAAGCGCACGCTGTATACGTACTGTGGTTTTGTTGCCAAACGCTGCCCCATCGTGTCCGGAAAGACATAGACCCCATTCACCTTGGCGATGGTGCCCATCTTTCCCCGTACATAGCGGGGTAGGCGAGTGTAGGTGATGGGATGCATGACTTTTGCTCGAACCCTGTCCCCGACTTGAAATCGAGGCGGATCCTCACTGACGCCACGGCAGTCAACGCCATTCTGGAGTAGGTACTGAGCTTGGGCGACTGTCATGCACTCATTGCTGGTTTCGATGGCCATCGTGATTATTCTCCTTGTGCCAGCTCAGCGATACGTTGCTCAATTTCTGCGGGGGTGACCAGGTTGTGCTCGGTGATCAAGAGTTCCAGGGCATACAGCCAGCGCTCGTAATAGGCCGAACTGAGATAGTCTCCCGGTGGCATCCGCTCTGAAGCATGGCGGGTTTCATCCACCGGGAAAAAGTTGCAGAAGGTGGCAAAGCTCATGGCAAAAACTTTGGCTTCCCATTCGGAATGGAAGACGGGTTCATCGGGCTCGATGGGGATAGGCCCCATGCCGTGCATACCACCCATGTCGTGGGGACCGTTCATCGTAAATCCTCCTAAGCGGCAAGGGTGAAAGGTGGTTCGGGGGGCTGAACCTTGGCCGTGCCAATCATGGCGTTACGGGTCACTAAACTGGCCAGCGCCGCTTCAGACATGCCCTCGGTGCCCTGCGGTCGCTCTGGCAGGACTAAATACCGCAAATCGGCGTTGCTGTCCCACACTCGAATTTCAACCTCATCAGGAATGGCCAGCCCAAATTCCTGTAGTACTTTGCGCGGTTCGATCACGGCCCGCGCTCGGTAGGCAAAGGACTTATACCAGGTGGGCGGCAAGCCTAAAATGGCCCAAGGGTAGCAGGAACAGAGTGTGCAAACAATCAGATTGTGGACTTGAGGGGTATTTCCCACCACGACCATGTGCTCGCTGGAGAACCCCGTTAACCCGAGTTCAGCGATCGCGCTCGTGCCATCGGCCAGCAACCGCTGCTTATAGTCGGCGTCAACCCAGGCTTTTGCCACAATTCGGGCTCCATTGTGGGGGCCAATTTGGTGTTCATAGGCATCGATGATGGTATCCAGAGTCATGGGATCAACGATGCCTTTTTCTACAAGCAGTGACTCAATTGCTTTGACGCGGAGGGCAATCTCGGACTCTGGGCGGTGAGTATGGGCCATGATTTAGTAAAAAATAGCGAACATCAACGTTGGGATGGCTGGATAGTAATTGTATAAAAAATTGCTAGTTGAAACTCAGAATCTATTAATAAATCTCACCGAATAAGTGACAAAAATTAGAGTAGTATTATAGGCTAAAATAATCAATCCTCTAAAACGATTTATGGCAATAATTAGCACCTATACCCATCCATTTGAGCTCCCATTAGAGAATACAGCTCTGCTCGTCATTGACATGCAAAATGATTTTTGCCATCCCGACGGCTTCAATAGAAGTCAATTGAATCTTAGTCTAGAGTCTATCAGGGCTATTATTCCATCAATTCAGACTTTGCTTGAATGGTCTCGAAAAATGGGACTGATGATCGTTTTTACCCGCGAAAGTCATTCTCCTGACTTATCTGACTTAGCCTCCAGCAAACAAAGACGATATACCAATGCCGGTTCCCCGATTGGTGAGCCCGGTAAAATGGGGCGGTTTCTAGTTCAGGGAGAAAAAGGGGTTGAAATTATCGATGAATTGAGGCCTCTACCCCATGAAATACAGCTAGATAAACCGGCCCATTCTTGTTTTGTCAACACTCAACTTGACCATAAACTCCGCAGTCAAAATATCACTCACCTTCTCATCACGGGGGTCACAACTCAATGCTGTGTGCTGGCAACCTATCGCCATGCCAGCGATCTGGGCTATGACTGCCTGTTGTTAGATGACTGCTGCGCTGCGTTCGATCGCGCCGATCATGACGCCACGATTCACATCCTGCAATCCGAAGGCGGTGTATTAGGTTGGGTTGCTCATTCCTCCATGCTTTACCATGTCTAGCTTCCGCCTCATATCGAAATGATAGAGGCTGATCCTTTGGCAAGAAAACGTCAGCGCCTGCCGCTTATTTTTGCGAAATGCGCAGTCTACAAGCTTATATCTTGTTCTATAAGCAAAGAATGACAGTTTTTCTTGCGTAAGTTGTGCCCTTCACTACAAAACCCATGGACTGATGCCTTTATTCTCAGAGCCAAGCGGTTACTGGGTCTATGCCTGATGATGACTCGGCTTTTGAGCATAGCGACCAGTAATCATCCCTGTTAGTCTCGTCAAGCTTTATCGCGATCGAGGTGTGTGTTCCTATGCTGCCGAAGCATATTTTGATTCTTTCCGCATTGGGTGCTCTGTTTGTGGGGGGCTGTGGGGCGTCGCCGTCCACCGAAGCCACGGAAGCGCCCTCATCAGAGAGCGCCGAAGCTGCGCCTACCGATGAGTTGATCTCGGTAAAAGCGGGTCACTTAGTGGCGTTGGATATGGCGCCATTGTTTTTGGGGGTCGAATCGGGTTGTTTTGAGCAGCACGGCCTGGATGTCGAGACGGTGTTCTTCACCAATCCCGGCGATAACAATGCCGCCCTGGCCGGTAGCCAAATCGACTTCAGTACTAATCCCTTTACCCTGCCGTTTTTTGCGGCCAATAGTGGCGTGCCGATTAAAACGGTAGCGGCAGCCGGGGGATGGGGCGTTATGCAGGTAATTATTGACAGCGACTACGGAGTTGAGTCCATCGCCGATTTGACTACCTTCGTAACGGAAAACCCCGACCAGCCGTTGAAAATTGCCACCCTCCGGGGGGACACGCTGGAGTTGATTCTGGTGGATGCCTTTGAGCAGGCTGGCATTGACCCAGAAGCTTTTGAGATGGTCTATTTCGACGATCTACTGGCGATGGTTGATGCTTTTCGATTGGGAGAGGTGGATATCCTGAGCCACATCAAGCCTTATACGACCCAATTTGTCGCCGCTGGCGAGGCGAATGTCATCACCGACAATGCTGAGGTTTGGTCGCCGACAACGCCGAACACTGTGGTCAGCGTGCTGGAGAAGACTCTCAACGAGCGTCCTGAAGTCGTGGAAGCCTACATTCAGGGCTTGCAATGTGCGGCCGAGATTATTAATACCGACCCTGAGCGGGCTATTGAACTCCTTGCGGGGGGCAACTATTACCGAGTCGAAAATGACGTGTTGCTGACTGCCTTCACCACTCAACCGGCCCCTATCACCTTTACTCCCGACCTGGATGCGGTTCAAACGGTGGTCGATAAGATGGTGCAGTTGGAGTATATCCAGGCGGACGTACCCGCAAAAGATATCTTTGATGTCTCGATTGTGAAAGAGCTAGAAAAGTAGCATGGTGAAGGGCGCTCCTGGTGGGCTAGGTTTTATATCGCGATCGCTTCTGCCCCTGGCTTGTGGGGTGATTTCTTGTGTCGTTTTTGTCGGAGTTTGGGAAGTCATTGGCGCTAACTCCGAAAACCCTATTTCCCAAGTTTTGCCCCCGCCCTCTAAGTTTCTGCCAGTGCTCTTTGAGAGTGATTTCAAAATTGGTTTGGGGTCACAATCGGCATCAATTCATCAGTCAGTCATTGTCACCTTAATCCGGGTGATTTCGGGCATGACAGTGGCCTTTGTGGGGTCAATTGTTTGTGGTCTATTAATCAGCCTTTCCAGGTGGTCAGAGTTGTTTATCCTGCCGATTTTAGGGCTGATCGCGCCTATTGCTCCTATCGCCTGGGTACCCCTGGCTCTAGTGGTTTTTGGCGTCAGCAATCTGACGGCGGTGTTCATTGTCTTCATGGGGGTTTTTTTCACCCTGACGATCGCGACCGTAGCAGAAATCAAGAGAATTCCCGAAAACTTGCTAATTACTGCTGAAAATCTCGGGGGAAGTAACTTTGCTCGCTGGAAGTTTGTCATTATCCCCGCTGTATTACCCGGTATATTTACCCTGCTTAGACTCAATTTTATTGCTGCTTGGATGGCCGTTTTAGCTGCTGAAATGACCGGTTTAAGGGATGGCCTCGGCACTGTTGTGATGACTGGGCGCAACCTGTTCAACAGCAACCTGATTTTGCTGGGCATTTGCATTATTGGCATTACCGGATTTGCGGTTGACCGATTGCTATTGCTGATTCAAAGAAAGTTTTTCTGGTGGAAGGTTTAACTGATGAGCAGTCATTCCTCAGCTTTAGGTGAACGCCATCACCAACCGATTCTAGCCTGTCAGCAGGTGGCGAAGGTCTTTCATGCCAATCAGCAGTCTTCGTTCACGGCTCTAGAAGATATCAATCTGGAAGTCGCCAGAGGTGATTTTGTCACCATTCTGGGCCGTTCGGGAGGTGGAAAATCAACCCTACTCAAGTTATTAGGAGGATTTGTTCTCCCTACCTCAGGACAGGTTTTATTTCATGGCGTGCCCTTGCCAGGCATTACCCCAAAAATTGGCATGGTGTTTCAGGAAAATACCCTGTATCCCTGGTTAACCGTTGAGCAAAACATTGGCTTTGGGTTCAAAGTTCGCGGCAAACAAAAGTGTCAGTATGCTTTGCGCGTTCAGGAAGTGATGGAACATGTGGGGCTAGCTCCAGCCCGCCACCTATACCCTCATCAGCTTTCGGGAGGCATGAAACAGCGTGTTTCTATTGCGCGATCGCTGGCTAATCAACCCGATGTGTTACTGCTGGATGAACCCTTTTCGGCCCTGGATATTCAACTGCGGCGACGACTGCAAAAATTTCTCTTGAACATTTGGCAAGACACCAAAGAAGCTACCCTGGTGCTGGTCACCCATGATGTGGAAGAGGCGATACTGCTGGGCCAGAAGCTCATTGTGGTCGGTGGAAAGCCAGGCCAAATTATAGAAGCAGTAGACATTTCGGCTCCGGTTTTTAGCGATCGGTATGATCGGCATTTTTTAGATCTTCAACAGCATCTAGAAAAAGTAGTCGGAGAAGAGCCTGACATGATGGAAAATCCTTTTTCATGGGCAGCAAACTCAGGTTCAAAAGTCACAAGTCACTCTTGACTAATTCGAGCTGGGTATTGGGCCTTATAGATTTTCAAGATGTTTCTGGATTTTAATGCTGTAACGCTATCTTTCTGCTTTAACCAATTAATAAATCCCAGAAGGTCTTCATTATCCTTGTAGATGTACTCCAGCATAATGTCGAATTCGCCAGTAACAGCGGACAGGTAACTGATATTTTCCATGTTCACTAATTCGTCAAGTGTTACCCCAAAAAAATTAGGATTGACTTTTATCTCGATATAGGAAACGTTTTCATACCTAATTTTTCCCGTATTAATGAAAGCGCTGATGGTGATGATGCCATCATCCAAAAGTCGCTTCATTCGATACCTAACTGTTGCTTCTGGCGTATTAATTGAACGAGCGATATCTCGGTAAGGGACTCTGCCGTTATGTTGCAAAAGTTCAATGATCTTTAGGTCAAGACTATCAATCTCAGAATTTTCTAGATTCTCGATGGCGACACTACCGTTAGTCATCATTACATTTTTTCTAGAATGTCTAAGGCTAGTATAACAGCTTCATTTAGCTGGTAAAATACAACCTACTAGGGATTGTAAATTCATCAATAAAAAGGTAAGCAAACTGAATAATGCATCTTCTAGCATGTTGCCAAATATACAGTTTATAATGTCTTACTTTTCTATATTGGTTGTATTAGGCCATGCAAAAATAGTGAAGCCAAAAATTAGTTTTAATCACTTTTAGGTCTTCTCAATTTTCGAATAAAAACCCTCCAGAAAGCTTTTTTATGATGGAGGTCTAATTGGCCTTTTAGGACTGGTCAAGTATTTTAGGGGGCTGTAAACTTTGCAAGACCTGATTCCAGCGACTGTTTTGACCGGATATTTAGGTGCTGGTAAGACTACGCTCCTCAACTATATTCTGACGGCTCAACACGGTAAGCGTATCGCCGTCATTGTGAATGAGTTTGGCGAAGTTGGCATTGATAATCAATTAGTGATTGATGCTGATGAAGAAATCTTTGAAATGAACAATGGCTGCATCTGTTGCACCGTTCGGAGCGACCTGATTCGCATTGTCAGTAATTTAATGGAGCGTGCTGAAGATTTCGACTATTTGATGATTGAAACGACGGGATTGGCTGATCCGGCACCAGTCATTCAATCCTTTTTTGTGGACGAGGTAATGCGATCGCGCCTCCTCTTAGATGCCATTGTGACCGTCGTCGATACCAAACATATCTGGGAGCACTGGGACAGTAGCGAAGCCCAGGAACAAATTGCCTTTGCCGATGTGATTTTGCTGAATAAGGTCGATCTAGTGTCGCCGCCCATTCTGGAAGAGCTAGAGCAGCGCATTCGGAGTATGAATGCGTACGCCAAAATCCACCAGACGCAGCACTGCCAAATTTCGCTGGATACGGTGCTCGGTGTCGGAGCCTTCGACCTGAAGAATGCCCTCAGTATCGATCCAGAGTTTCTCAGCGAAGACGCTCACGATCATGACGAAACCGTGACCTCGGTTGCGATTCAGGAAGCGGGCGTCGTCAACGGTGAACAATTTAATCGCTGGATCTATCAGTTAGTGCAAGCCCGTGGGTCTGACCTTTTCCGGATGAAAGGCATTCTCGACATGGACAATGCCAACCGCCGATTCGTCTTTCAAGGGGTGCATATGACCCTGGATGGCCGTCCCGGACGCCCCTGGCAAGAGGGAGAAACGCGGCGCAATGAACTGGTCTTTATCGGTCGCGATTTAGACGAAACGGAACTGCGGCGCGGTTTTAGCGAGTGCTTGATGTAACCCCCAATAATTCAGAACGCAATTTGCCATGAAACAATCCGAAGCCTTAACGATCAGCATCGGCGTACTCGGTGGTGTCGATGTTTTCCTGACTGCAACGGTCATTCCGGTGCCGGTTTGGGTCACTTTTACCGCCTGGGCCTCCTTCTTTATCGTGGGGGGCGGTGTGCGGGGCTTTATTAAGTCCATTTCCTGCAACATTACTGGCATTATCATTGCCGCGCTTTCGCTGTTGGCGATTGACTTGATCGGGCCGAGTCCTCTGGTGGCCGCCATTTGTGTGGGCATTGGCAGTGCCGGCATGGTGCAGGCCTCGAAACTGCCCTTTACCCACGGTATTACCCCGGCCATCGTCTGGGGCTTTTCGCAAACGGTGGGTACGGTAGCGGTCACGGGGTTATCAGTCACCGCCCCCCTGCCCAACAACCCAGTGTTAATTGCGATCGTCGCGATGATTCTCGGCAACCTGTTCGGTTATCTATCGGAGGCTTGGGGTAAGGCCATGACCACCTCTACCTTGGCCACGACGGGCGAATGACCAGGCCACCGGCGCAACTCGCCCAACGACTGAACCCGCAAACAGGTCAGTTTTGCACACCTTTAATCAGACCAAGGAGCCATAACGCTGATGAAACTACAGCATAATCTGGGGGGGCTAGAAGGGCTCGACCCCATCAATACCGAGACGCAGGTCTTTGTCGAACCCTGGGAACAGCGCATCTTTGGCATTCACACCGCCATGATGGCGCTCAGTAATCATCTAGGGGACTCGCTGCCCAACTATGCGATCGAGGAAGTGCCTACCGAGTTCAAAAGCTTCTGGACGTGGGGCCACCTGCGCATGGGAGCTGAAGGCATGCACCCCTTTGACTACTTCCGTTTGCGTTACTACGAAAAGTGGCTAGGGGGAATTTCCGGTTTCTTTATCTCGGAGGGGTACATCACCGAGGAAGAACTGGACGCTCGCACCGCTGAACTGCTGGAGGATAGTGAAAAAGCGGCGGCCCCCTTACCGTCTGGAGGCGCGGCCGAAATCGACGCCCAAGTCTTGAAATATTTACAGGCTGGAGACTCTCCGCTGCGAGAACTGCCCGCCCCACCGAAATTTAGTGTGGGCGATCGCGTCCGGGTGAAAAATGTCTCACCGGGTGACCACAGTCGCCTTCCCGGTCACCTCAAAGGCCACCTGGCGGAAGTCGTGCTGGTGTATGAAGGGGCTTTTACCTATTTCTTCCCGACCGAAGATGGCATTGGTGTCCCGATGCCCGTGTACAGTCTGGCCTTCAAGAATGAGGATATCTGGCCAGAATCGTTGACTGAGCCCAATTCGCTCTATTTCAACGACATTTTTGAAGTGTATTTAGAAGCCGTTTAAGGGGAAAGCCTCATGCCTAGTAATTATCCAGGATTTAAGTACGGAGCCGATCGCGAAGCCGTCAGTGCTGCGAAGGTCAAAGCGCTGGAGTCGCTCTTAATCGAAAAGGGCATCATCACCAGTAATACGGTTGACAACATTCTTGGCTATTTTGAAACGGAAATGGGCCCGTTCAATGGCGCAAAGCTCGTCGCCCGTGCCTGGGTCGACCCGGACTTTAAGGCGCGGCTGCTGGCAGATTGTAATGCGGCCTGCGAGGAATTGGACTTTCCTCAGGGTATGTCAGGGGCCGAAGGCGAGCATATGCGCATTATCGAAAACACGCCTGAAGTACATAACATCATTGTCTGTACGCTGTGTTCTTGCTATCCCTGGCCCACCTTAGGACTGCCGCCCTACTGGTTCAAAGATCCGACCTTTCGGGCTCGTGTGGTGCGAGAACCGCGCAAGGTCTTGTCCGAATTTGGGGTTGAGCTCGACGACTCCGTCGAGGTGCGGGTATGGGACAGCAGCGCACAGATCCGTTGGTGGGTGCTGCCAATGCGCCCCGAAGGGACTGACGGCATGAGCGAAGCAGAACTGGCGGCCTTGCTGACCCCTGAGGCCATGATGGGCGTCGCCACCGTCAAGGTGTAAACCACTGTAAGCCCCGGCAAAGGCGGAGTTCAGGGGACTGAGCACAGCCCGGACTCCGCTCACAGATAGAGACACACACGCGCTATGTTTACCAAATTTGAGCATTTTGCGGCGACCAGCTTAATGGGGAATCCCACAGAAGCCCCGCCCCGCAAAGACGGACATCTGCATTTCGATCGCGATTGGGAAAAAATGGCCTTTGGAGTCGCGATCGCCCTCTCCAAGCAGGGGTACTACGAGTGGGAAGACTTTCGCCAAACCCTGATGGCCACGATCAAGGAGTGGGAGACTACTCACGACCTCAATGACCCCAACTGGGACTATTACCAGTGCTGGTTAACCGCCCTGGAAACGCTGCTCGTTAAATCGGGTGTCATTGCCGCGGGTGAGTTAGAAACGCAACTGGTGCAATTACTGCACTGCAAATCTTCTGAACTGTAATCATTCGAGAACATAACCGATGAAATCGACCCCTCATTTTTCCCGGACTCGTAAGTTGGTCATGGGTGGCTGCGTGAGTCTGAGTAGCCTTGCCCTCGCCGCGCCCGCCCTCGCGCATCACCCGTTTGGTGGGAGTACACCGACCAATGCCATCCAAGGTTTTTTGTCGGGGCTAGGGCATCCTGTGATTGGGCTAGACCATTTGGCGTTTGTGATCGTCATCGGTTTACTCGCGGCGGCAATGGGGCAGGGTTTAATGATGCCTATTACCTTCACGCTGGCGGCGCTGGCGGGTACCGGCTTGCATCTAATGGGGCTCAACTTACCGCTGCCTGAGATGATGATCTCGGCCTCGGTATTGTTATTTGGCATTTTGCTCGCCCTCAAGCAACCGCCCGCCCCCCCGATCGTGGTCGCCTTAGCTGCGATCGCTGGGCTGTTTCATGGCTATGCCTATGGAGAGGCGATCGTCGGTGCCAATATGGGGCCGCTCTTTGCCTATCTACTCGGCTTTTCCAGCATTCAAATGGTCATCGGCATCCTAGCCTACACCCTCGCGCAGCGCCTCTCGCCCCAATCTGAAGGCGGAGCCCTCAACCTTCGGTTTGCCGGGTTTGCCTTTGCCGGTTTAGGGTTCGCCTTTCTCTCCGGCATCTTTTTCGCCTAACGATGTCATCAACTTGGCCCTAAGGTAGCTGTGCCCCCTCGGTGACTAGGACTCCGGGGGGTATCATTTGCCAGAAGCTTGACGGCCTTTTCTGCAAACCGCTATCCTGCAGGCGCTCAATGATGGACTTGCCGCAGGAGCAACTGGCTATAATCCTTGGGGAGGGTCACCGAGTCATTTATGGGGTTAGGTAGCGGCAAAAGCCTGATTCTGGCCTACCGCTGTCAACACCTGGCCGAGGCCATGCAATCGGTGCTGGTTCTGTGCTTTAACGTGGCGCTGGCTTCAAGATTGCGATCATTGATGGAAGAAAAGGGGCTCACCAAACTGGTCACCGTTCGTCACTTTTACGGCTGGGGTACCGAAGTGCTGAAGCAGCACTGAAAACGCTTTGAAGTTTCGACAGTGCTGCTGGTGGAAGTACACCAAGATCGTCATGATCTCGCTCAAACTCAACGATCGCTGGCGCTGACGGTGTTTAGCCCCTTCACCGAGTAGCATGCCGTGCCACTTCGGCTCGAACTGCTGGCAGAAATCATCAATGTGACAAAACAGCTCTTTTAGACTATCCATAGGGGGGCCTGCTGAATTCTTTGGTTGATATCAGCTTACAAAGCCCCTCCTTTCCTTATCCCGGACTGAGGTTAAAGTAACAAAGCTACGATTCTGTCTCGATTTTGGTGAGCGACTGAATCGAAATCAGACAAGCATCCTACGAGTAAAGCTCTAGGTTTCGAATGAAAGCCAGCCAACCGACGAGGGAACCCGGTTAGTACAGTGGGTGCGATCGCAGCCCTTTCAAAAGCCATAAGCAATCATACTCTGTGCCAGTGGCTCTAAAAAATGGGCTAGATTTGGCCTATTCTGCTCTGTGCCAGTTGTCTCAAAGCCTGATTTTGTCGTTCTAGCTACAAGTCGCATCCAAACCTCTCGGTTGGCTTGGATGCTTTGTGTAAAGAGGGTTTCCGCAGCAAATCGAGTCGCGGAGGGGTTGCGGCGCGGGCAGCTATCCAGTCAATACAAAGGAACTAAACTACCCCAAATCACAGCTCGTATACTTCTCTTCCTCTGCAAGATTGGCAATGCCCGCCTGCGCAAGGCCCTGTACTTTCCGGCACTGGTTTCTTAACAGGTGATGAACTGAAACCCTTGCGTCGTCAACAGCTCA
>QBLT01000139.1 GCA_003249105.1 Leptolyngbya sp.
GCCCCCAGGCGGCGAAGCTGCACCCCCTGGCCCCGCAGGTCGGCGTTCCACTGACCGTTGGCGAGCAGGCCATCGCCCGCTATGGTGCCCCCGGCCACCTGCACAAAGGTATCGGTGAAGCGCACCTGGTTGCCCGCCAGTCTCAGGTTGCCCTGGGCCGGGTAGTCGCCCATGGGGGCGCGCCAGTTGGCCGTACCCACCAGCTGGTTGACGGGGCCAGCGATCTCGGCCTCAAAAAACACTGGCCCCAGGGCCACCTGGTCAGACAGCCCGTAGGCCTGGCCGATAGTGTCGGCGGGAATGCGATCGCCATTCAGCGCCAGCGTCAGCCGCCCCGGTTCGCCAAAGGTAAAGACGCCGCTGCCGGTTAGGGCACCGCCGCCAACGGGCACCGCTAGGATCTGATCGATCGCTAGGTTGGGCGATCGCAGGGTACCCGTGGCCCTGACTTCGCTAAAGACTACCCGGTCAACGGTGATTTGATCCTGGGAGATCAGCTCGGTGGTAATTACCGGCTTGCCCAAGGGGCCAGTCATGGTGACATCGGCCCCAAAGGTGCCGCTGGCCTCGACCGGCAGCTCTCTGTCCAGCAGCTCGGTGGCCTGGGCGATGGTAAACGGGTTGACCTGGCCGCTGAGGTCGTAGCCATCATCTAGATCAAGGGTGCCCCCGGCGCGGGCGGTCAGGTCGCCCATGCTGGCGGTGACATCCTCAAATTCGAGGGTGCGGCCCCGAAAACGCACGTCGCCCTCCAGGTTTTGCAGCGGCTCGGGCAGGTTGGGGTGGACAACGCTGCCCTTCTCTACCCGCGCCGTGCCCACAAAGCTGCTGCGAATGCCGCGCCCGCTCTCAATATCGACCTGGCCGCTGACTAACCCAGCGGGAAACTGCACCGGCAGAGGATTCTCCAAAAAAGAGTCAACCAGGGGCATGATGTCGGTGGCCCTGGCCTGCTGGGTGCGCAGGTTAATATTGGCCCGCAGACCGGGGCCAGGCACCTCGGTCGGATCGACCGGCGAATCGGCGCTTTCGTTGGGGGTTTCTTTGGGCGGTGGCAGTAGCACTGACCCAGTGAGATTTAGGTTGCCCCCCTGGATGGATTCACCGCTAAGTTTTAAGTCAAGCTGCTGAGTTTCGAGGGGTGAATTGGGATCCTCGGGTGCCTCGATGAGAGTTTGATTGAAGTCGAGCTGACCCTGAAGGTTTTTGATCGCCACCCGCACCGGCTCGACATCGCCCTCGACGTAGGGCACCATCGTGAGCTGAGAATCTTTGACGTAGAGCTGGTCGAGATTCACGTTGATGAAGGGATCGCGATTGGGGTCGCGATCGGAGAGATCTAGATCCAGATCAAACCATTCGCGCTCGGCGTTTTGCTCCAGGTACAGCTCGCCCTGCTCTAGGACCACTGTGAGGGGCAGTTCCCGCCGCAACAAGTCCCACAGCTTAAACTGCACCTCTACCGCTGACAGCGATAGACTATCTGGATCCGTTGGTGTCGGTGGAATTTGAGATGAACCCAGCCGTACCCCCGACAGACCGACCCGTTCTATCGGCCCTAGCTCCACTGGGCGTTCTAGGGCGTCCGATAGCTCCCTAGCCAGTAAGGGCACGAGATTGTCGCGGCTCCATAGCCAGCCCCCCAGTGCCGCTGCACCACCTAACACCAGCAGCGAACCCAGCACCAGACCTGCCGTCAGCCAGCGCCCGCTGCCGTTTGACTCCGGCTCCTGAGACGACTCCGGTTCTTGAGAAGGCTCTGGTTCTTGAGAAGGGGTCATACCCGTTTACGCCACCGCAGAACACCCAACAATAGTAATGAACTCCCCGCTTTCTGCCTACCACCTCCGATGAACTTAATGGGTGATGCTGTTGGCGGTGGAATTTTGCTTCGATCGCAGGGAGACCTGCATCGCCCCCTGGTCCCCTGACCGAGGTCTTCAAGCCGTAGACGACCACCGAGGCGGCTTTGTTCACGGAGCAACGGCCCGGTAGAGTAAATAGGTAATGCTGTTAGCGAGATAGGGCCATGGTGGTGTACGTGCTGTTGTTCAATGCCCGCACCGACAACGAGGGCATTCATGCCGAAACCATTAACGGGCAGAACATAATCTTGATGTTTGAGCATGAGGACGACGCTATCCGCTATGCCCTAATGCTGGAGGCCCAAGACTTTCCTGAGGCCACCGTGGAGGGGTTTGACCAGGTCGAAATCGAAGAGTTTTGTGACTCTGCGGGGTATGGTTATCGCCTGGTACCGGAAGGCACTCTGGCGGTGCCTCCCGATCAAACCCTGGAGCAAATCACTTGGGATCCCGACGATCCCGACTCCGTTGCGCCGCTGGCCGACAGTGCTCCGCCTACCGACGATCAGGGAATTTCTCAAGCTGAGCTAGACCGCATGCGTCAGCAGCTTGAGAAATTGCTGTAGGGTCACAGGCCATGCCAACTCCAATCTCGACCCTGATTGCCCATGCTCGCCAGGGCGATGCCCGCGCGATCGCCCAGTTACTGACCCCTTCGCTGGCCCCCGGTGTGGTGGCTCGCGGCCAGTGGCGGGGCACCACGCTCCACCTCGATCTAGAGGCCGACACCGCTATTCCGCAAGACCTGGTGGTGCCCCACATTCGCCGGGGCATGATGCGCCTGGGGTTGACTTGCCCCATCGATAGCGTGTGGGTCAGCGGGCGACAAACCGGCGCTGACGCCGCTGACTGGCAAGCATCCTTTAGTCTCAAGGGCGCGTCTGGCTCAACTGGTGCTCAGGTGGCTGGAGTGGCTGAGGAGGCTGGCGGCGCACCATCGAGTTTGCCTACTACCGCAGAAAACGCTGGGCCAGCGGTACGGTCTCAGGATTCCTCAGCTGGGGCAGCGGTGCCCTCGGCTAGGGACAGCGCATCGCCACCTGCTTCAAACCAGGACAGGAGTGGAATGTCAGACGCGCCCCTAGTCGTGCTGGCTCACCTGGTGCCGCTGGTCAGCTACCTGGCGATCGGCAGCCAGTGGCTCGGGGGGTGGCCGCTGCTGTGGGGCAGTTCGTTTTTGCTGCCCTGGCGGGTGGTATTGCCTCTAGTGCTGCTTTTGGTCAAAGGGACGAGGTCGGCATCTAACCCCAATGCTGATCCCAGTGGTGCCCCAAATTCTACTTTTATGCAGAGTCAGGCCAAGGAGGCTCTGAACTTTCAGCTGACGATGCTGATTGCCTGGATTGTCACCATTGCGCTGATGTTTATTTTGCTGGGGTTTTTGCTGGTGGTGCCCCTGGCCCTGATCGAAATCGTCAGCTGCATTGTGGCGGCGACCCAGGCTGCTGAGGGCAAGCCCGTCCGCTACGCGATCGCGATTCGGTTTGTGCGCTAGCCCCGCCATCCCTTACATTGGCGGCATTGTACATGCTTTTTGGATGCTGCCTGTGACCGCCAATTCTTTCCTCACCAACCCTGCTGACCCCACCGATCGCGGCCACTTGCTGACCGAGCAGGCCAACCCCCGCAGCGCCCAGCTCGATCGGCTCAGCGCTCTAGAACTCGTCGATCTGTTTAACCGCGAAGACCAGCGCACCCTGGCCGCGATCGCTGGGGCTAGGGAAGTGCTGGCAGCCGCGATCGATGCCGCTAGCGAAGCGCTGCGCCAGGGAGGGCGACTGTTTTACGTGGGCGCAGGCACCAGCGGTCGTCTGGGGGTGCTCGATGCGGCAGAGTGTCCGCCCACCTTTTGCACTCCGCCCGATCTGGTGCAGGGCATCATCGCCGGGGGGGCCGGGGCGCTGGTAAAAAGCTCTGAGGGGCTGGAGGATATTGCCGCAGACGGGGCAGCGGCGATCGCCGATCGCAACGTGCAGCCCCAGGATGTGGTGGTGGGCATTACTGCCGGGGGCACGACGCCCTACGTGCAGGGGGCGATCGCCGCCGCCAATGGGCGCGGGGCCACCACGGTGTTTATGGCCTGCGTGCCCGCCGACCAGGTGCCCACCGAGGCCGACATTGACATTCGCCTGCTGGCCGGCCCAGAACTGCTGGCGGGCTCGACTCGGCTAAAGGCGGGCACCGCCACCAAAATGGCCCTCAACATGCTCTCGACGGGGGTGATGGTGCGCCTGGGCAAGGTCTATGGCAACCGCATGGTCGATGTGGCGGTGACCAATACCAAGCTGCGCGATCGCGCCCTGCGCATTCTCTGCGACCTGACTGACCTAGACCGTGAGGCCGCCACTGATTTGCTCGATCGCAGCAACCAACAGGTCAAACTGGCTCTGATGATGCACCTGGGCCACCTCGATGCCCAGGCGGCGGCTGAGCGCCTGGGCCAGCACCAGGGGCAGCTACGGCAGGCCTTGGCCGATACTGGAGAGTAGGTGAGGGAGCAGCCTAAACTCTAGAGGACAGTTCGGGGTGAGGGGGGGCGGCTTCGTCCAGCCAGGCGCGATCGAGGCGCGTGCCCTCCAGCCGGGCCAGCTCCAGGGTCGCACCCCGCAGGTTGGCCCCGGTGAGGTCAGCCCCGCGCAGGTCAGCGTCGGTGAGGTTGGCACCGCGCAAATCGGTGTAGCTGAGGTTGGCGTTGCGCAGGTCAGCGCCGCGCAGCGTGCCATAGTGCAGGGTGGCCAGGCGCAGGTCGCTACAGCGCAGGTTGGCCCCCGTCAGGTTGGCCCGGCTCAGTTCAGCCCGAATCAAAACGGCACGGGCGAGGTCGGCACCGTCTAAATTGGTATCTTCTAGGTTGGCGCGCCACAGGTTGCAGCCGCCCAGTTTGGCCCCGGCTAGCATGGCCTCGCTGAGATTAATCGATCCCAGGTTTGCCTGGCACAGGTTGATGCCGGGCAACTCCAGCCCAGGCATCCAGGCTTCGTGGAAGTCGAGGTGGCTAAAGTCGCGGCGACCAGCGGCATACAGGTCTAGCACCTGGGCCATGGTGATGGTGATGGATTGAGCATCCATAGGACTGTTTTTACCCATCAGACAATACTCCAACCGATTCTGCCGCTTAGGGGCAGCTGATTTCTCACAGGCTTGCGAATCAAGACCTCACTACGTTGCTAATTGTTACACAATTGTAAACTAATGTAACAACTCCTCATTCCTGTTGCAAGCGCGGCAAAAGATGCCGACTCCAGCTAGGGAATCTGTCGGCATCCTGAAAGTGGTTAAGCGCTTTGGTGATCTTGGGCTTGAGGGAAAGCTTTCGAGAGTAGTCCTCGGCAGGGCGTTTTATCTTGGGTTGGCGAACCCTCCGTCAGCGCCTAGGAAAACTCGTCTCGGGTCAGTTCACGGGATTCGCCCCCGGCATTCTCTCGGTTCATGCTGTGACCTACTCGGCGCTGGGCGTCTCAGCGCCAGCTTCCAGTCTGTCGGGCTGACTAAATAGACCGAACAGAGGGCCGAGCAGTGCCCCGATGGCAAAGCCGCCCGCGTGGGCCCAGTAGGCGATGCCGCCGCTTTCCATGCCGATCATGGCTGGAGCGCCTAGGCTGGCGAAGCCGTAGAAGGCCTGCTGCACAAACCAGATACCTAAATAGAACAGGGCCGGAATTCTCAGCGGTAGCGGGAACGGCCCCAGGGGCACCAGGGTAAGAATGCGCACCTCTGGGAAGCGGAAGATATAGGCTCCCATGACGCCTGCGATCGCCCCGCTAGCCCCCAAAGACGGAATCTCTGAACCCATGGCAAAAAACCACTGGGCCAGGTTGGCCAGCACGCCGCACAGCAGGTAAAAGAGCAAAAACCGCCCGTGCCCCATCTGGTCTTCGACATTGTTGCCAAAGATCCACAGGTAGAGCATGTTGCCAGCCACGTGCAAAAAGCCGCCGTGGAGAAACTGGCTGGTCAATATCGTCAGCCATTCTTCAGCGTTGGGGGCTGAGACTCCCGTAGTGAGGCTGGTAGAGAGCTCTTCGGGCACCAAGGCCCAGCTGTGGAAAAAATCGGTCAGTCCGTAGGCGGGCAGGCTGAGCTCATAGATAAAAATGGCTATATTGAGGGCAATCAGCCCGTAGGTGACGTAGGGCGTGCGCTGACCTGGGTTGTAATCTTTTAGGGGGACCACCAGTTACCTCGCAAATAGTGCTGGAGACAAAGACACTATTGCAGAGTGTTCAAAAAATGAAAATCCGTCTCTGGTGGGCCTTTGTGCTAGAGCTAGCGACCTGCCAGTAGCGCCATGGGATCGGTTTCTGCGGGCACTGCTAGAAATGGGTCTACTTGCTAGGCCTGTTTAGCCCGCTCGATTTTCTACACTGGGGTCAGGGATGGGCGCAGCACGATGTTTCAACCCACAATCTGCCCCATGCCCTCCCATAGCCATGACTAAATTCTTTACTTCTCGCGCGGGGCTAGTGGTGGCGCTGTCGCTGGGCACGCTGCTCTCTTGCTGCGTTTCCCCTGGCCCCCAGGGCATGCCCCAGGCTGGCAATGGCGAAGCGGCAGCGGCGGTGCCCGCTGACCCCTGGTATGAGGCTATGGGCGAGGCCAACCGGGCCAGCCAGCTGGCTGCGACCGCTGCGACCGCTGACCAGTGGCAAGAGGTGGCGGTGGCTTGGGGGCGATCGCTAACCCTGCTGCAAGCCATTCCTGCCGATGACCCCCGCTATGCCTTTAGCCAGCGCAAGGCTCGCGAATATCAGCAAAACCTGCGGCTAGCTCACCAAAAAGCCGCGCCGCAGGGGCTGCCCCGCGCTTTTCCGGCCCTGGGTAGCGATGTTCTAGACGAGCAGGTCAGTCTGTACCGCGCCTACGTGGCGGCCCAGGGGCCGCCGGATGTGCTGATTGTGGGCAGTTCGCGATCGCTGCAGGGCATTGACCCCCAGGTGCTGCAACAGGCGCTGGCGGTGGAGGGCTACCCCGACCTGCGGGTGTACAACTTTAGCGTCAATGGGGCCACGGCCCAGGTGGTGAGCTTTGTCACCCGGCAACTGTTGGCCACCGACCTGCACCCTCGCCTAATTGTCTGGGCTGAGGGCTCCCGCGCCTTTAACAGCGGCAGATTCGATCGCACCTTTGCCGAAATTTTGGCCTCCCCCGGCTACGCTGCCGTGCAGGCGGGCACGAAGCTAACCCTGCAAGCGCAGGCCTCCCCCGCCTCTGCCCCCGGCCTGATCGAGGCCCTCGCTGAACCCGTCGAGGACGCTGAACCCGTGGGTGAAGACGAACCCGAATCTGCTGAAGACCTTGGGGTAGCCGCTGAAGAGACGGCCAAAACCCCTGCCGCTTCTGCGTCCTCTGCGGCAGCCTTTACAGACCACGGTACGGTATCGCTTACCTCAATTAACTCCCAGGGCTTTTTGGCTGTCGACGATCAGTTCAACCCGACGGTGTATTACCGCCGCTTTCCCCGAGTGCGCGGCCAGTACGACGACGCCTACCGCGCCTTTCGCCTGGAGGGGGTGCAGACCCAGTCTCTAGCGGCGATGACCCAGTTTTTGCAGCGCCAGAGCATTCCGCTGGTGTTTGTGAATTTACCCCTGAGCAATGACTACCTAGACGGGGCGCGTACGCGCTACGAGCGGCAGTTCCAACGATTTTTGCAGAACTGGGCTAACCAGGGCGCGTTTACCCTGGTGGATTGGCTGGAGGATTGGCGTTGGCAGTCTCACCTGTTTGCTGACCCCAGCCACATCAATCGCTACGGGGCGCGGGAGATAGCCCGACTGCTAGCCGCCGACAGCCGGATTCCTTGGCCCCAGGCTGAGTCGCCCAACGAGGCCACCGCCGGTGAGGCTGAACGTGGCGCTGCCTCCCCAGCCGAAGAATGATCTAGCGGAACAGCCCTAGACATCCCTAGCTTTTTGCCACTCGGCTAGATCCCTGGGCGTGTTGACGTTGGCGAATATAGCCGCATCGGTGTCGAAGATGGGGGCGATTCGCGACGCATTCGGCAACTGGCTCGGATCGACTATCCGTCCCGGAATTGCCTGTTGATTTAGCCAACCTTGCAGCGATGGCCCTCTCGGGCCGGTCTTGGACCATCGCCCGCCGGTCTCTGCGTACTGCTCCAGGGACTCTAGTGCGGCGACCCGGTAAAACCCGCACAGCGGTTCCCAGCGGTGCTGATGCTTGGGGAGGTAGGCCAGATATTGCGGTTCTAGATTGGCTAGCTTGTTGCGCCAGGCGGTTAGCACCGCTGCCGAGAGATTGGGCATGTCACAGGCCAAGGCTAGCACCCAGGCAGGCGGCTCTGGCCGGTCTTGCAGAACGCTGAGGGCTGTGATCAGCGCCATTAGCGGCCCCTGAAAAGTACCGCCTTGGCCTGGACTGGGGGCTTCTACAATAAACTGCACCGCCTTGGGCAAAGTAGGCCGATAGCGATCGGGCCAGGGGGTAACGACATATACGCGATCGGTACATTGCCGTGCGACCCGGCAGGTGCGCTGAATCAGCGTTTCTTCGCCGATCGCGATCAGGGCTTTGTCGTGACCCATGCGTGAACTGCGGCCCCCCGCCAAAATCACGGCAACTAGGGAGGTCATGGCAGCTTCCAGACCCTAAGCATCAATTTCGACTCGCTTAACGCGGGCGCTGTGCCCTGACTTAATATGTACCTGAGCTTTAGGAACTCCTAACGCTTGGGCCAGCAAAGCAATTAGCTCCTGGTTGGCTCGGCCCTCCTGGGGTGGGGCTTTGAGGTGGAGTAGCCAACTGCCGTCGTTGAGACAGATAGCTTTTTGCTGCCTGGCGTTGGGCTTTACTCGCACCGTCAGCACCGTCATACCTTGCTCTGGGCTCTGGCACCCTGGGCCACCTTGCGCAGCCGGGCGGCATCGGCCCAAACCAGCCCCTTAAAGAAGTAGATGACGCTGGTGAGAAGAGCTAACACCATATAAAACAGACGAATACCCCAGCCGGCCCCGTCAAAAATCATCGAAAATACGCCCGGTTCAATGCCGCTGAAGCGGGTGAGCTCAGAGCGAAACCACTTTTGGTCTTCTACCATGCGCTTTAGCTCGGGCACGGTGGCAGGTAAAATGGGCATGCGGGTGGTTGTCGTGTAGTAGCCCCAAAAGCCCTGGCTGCCGCCTTCGCTAGAGAGGGCTTGGTTAGCCAGCGCGGTTATTTCTGGTCGAGATAGGCCCGACTCGGCGGTAAGCTGGCTCAGCCACAGGTGCTGCCGCAGCCAGTAGCTGCTAAAAAACACCAGCGGCAGTACGACAACCAGGGCAATTGACTTAACCGCCAGGGAGGTTTTAGCGGCCAGGTGCCGAGAGGCTGCCCCTATCCCAAAGCCTAAAAAGGCAAACAGTATAACGACGCTTACCTCAACAATTTCAAGGCTTTTGAGCCAGCCACCCAGGATGGGAATGGGGTGCAAGAATGCCTCCGCCGCCCAGGTGATGAGAAACCGTGCTGCCAGGACGGCCGCGGTAATGGCAGCAACCGTCAGCAAATACTGAGACACATTGGCTGAGGGGCGCGGAATGGGCATAGCTAGGGATGACGAAAACAGGGCGGGGGGCAACAATGCCCTTAATCATAATGATGATTCAGTGTTTGGCTTTTAATCTAGAAAAGTTAGTGATCTAAATGGTGCTAAAGCTGGCTGACTCTCTCCAGCTGGTGGGGGGCAAAGGTTCCTTTTTCGGTCACGATCGCCGTAATTAATCCAGCCGGGGTCACGTCTGAGGCGGGGGTATAAAACTCTGCGCCGTTGGGTGAGGTGACTCGATCCCCCAGGCGATAGATCTCTTCGGGGGGGTGTTCTGCGATCGCCATGTCCTCTCCCTTGGCGACCGTAAGGTCAATGGTCGATACGGGCGCTGCTACCACAAAGGGAATGTTGTGGGCTTTGGCCACCAGCGCCAGGCTATAGGTGCCAATTTTACTCAGGGTGTCGCCGTTGGCGGCAATGCGATCGGCCCCGGCTAGCACCCCGTGGATCAGCCCCCGCTGCATACAGTGGGCCGCCATGCTGTCGGTCACCACCGTCACCGGAATGCCCTCCTGCACGCACTCCCAGGCGGTGAGACGCGAGCCCTGGAAGGTGGGGCGGGTCTCGGCGGTGTAGATGCGCTCTAGGCGGCCCGCTTGCCACAGCGATCGCATGATGCCTAGCGATGTGCCATAACCCGACGTAGCTAAGGCCCCGTGGTTGCAGTGGGTTAGTAAGGTCAGCTTCGTAGGATGTTCTGGCAGCACCGCCATGCCGTGGTCGCCGATGGCGTGGCACAGGCTAAAATCTTCGGCCTGCATGGCCTGGGCCTGGGCCAAGAGCTGGGCCCGCACCACCTCAATGGCCTCGCTGGAGTGGTGGGCCACTGCCAGCATTCTATCCATCGCCCACTGGAGGTGGGCCTTGTCGGGCCGTGTCTGCTTAAACTGGTCGCCGATCGCCTCCAGCCGTTCCCAAAAGGCGGTGGGGTCGTCGGTGTGAATCTCGGTGGCCCCTAAATATAGGCCGTAGGCGGCGGCGAGCCCCATGGCCGAACCACCCTGGACAATGCCCGATTGGAGCGATCGCACCACATCGTCGCAGCGGCGAATGGTGACAACGTTATAGCGCTCCGGTAGCTGCCGCTGGTCGATCAACACCAGGTGATCGTCCTGCCAGATGACCGGGTAAACGTGGGTATCGCTAGGGGCCATCATCACGGTTTCGTAGAAATAATAAGGGGGCAGCCGACTCATCCGATGACATTTAGTATGGAGGTTTATCCGTCTCTGTCAATGCGACCCAGCCCAGTCCTCCTTCACATCCACAGTATCAGCCTCAATTCCCTGGCTCTTGCTACCGGTGCTGCTACAAAATTACGATGCGTTGGTCTGGTGTGCATACCCGACTTACATGGTGATACTTCGGAGTTAACTCCATGGCTACCTACTTAATCACTGGTGCCAATCGCGGCATTGGCTACGAGTACTGTCGGCAGCTTCAGCAGCGGGGGAATCGCGTCATTGCTGTCTGTCGCCAGCCCTCCGACGACCTGCAATCCCTAAACATTCAAGTCGAAGCCGGCATTGACCTCACCGACGAGGCCGCCGTCGCGGAGTTGTCTCAGCGGCTCCAGGGCACCGCCATCGACGTGTTGATCAACAACGCGGGCATTGCCGAGCGCGTCACGCTGGACGAGCTGGATTTCGACAGCCTGCGGCGACAGTTTGAGGTGAATGCGATCGCTCCGCTGCGGCTGACGGCGGCGCTGCTGCCCAATTTGAGCGCCGGGTCAAAGGTGGCCATCATGACCAGCCGCATGGGGTCGATCGCCGACAATACCTCCGGCGGCTCCTACGGCTATCGCATGTCGAAGGTGGCCCTGTCGATGGCCGGTAAATCGCTGGCCATCGACCTCAAGCCCAGGGGCATTGCCGTGGCAATTTTGCACCCAGGCCTGGTGCAAACCCGCATGACCGGATTTACCCCCAGCGGCATTACCCCCGAGGAGTCGGTCAGAGGGCTGCTGGCCCGCATCGACGCGCTAACCCTAGAGAACTCCGGCACCTTCTGGCATTCAAATGGAGAAGTTTTGCCCTGGTAACAGGACATTGGAACGATAGATGTGGGCAATATCTCCACACCCTCACCCCTTACTCCCTACCCCTCACTCCTTGATCCAAGGTTCATCCCAAGGGCCACCGCCGACTTCTAATCCCGCTTGGGTGCTCGTAGCGGCGATGACTAGATCCCATTCGCTGCCCCGCCGCTGCCAGAGTTTGAGGCTGAGGTCGCCCAGGGCCGTATCGCGACAGCAGAAGGCCATACCGTCGTGGGTCGGTGCCCGCAGCGGAATGCCGGGAAGGCTGGTGGTGCCCGTCACTTCAACCCTGTAATCAGGGCGATCGCACCGCATCTGCCAGTAGCCCCAGGGGGTGATATGCCAAGTGACGCCGGCATTCCAGGGCACAAACTCATAAAACTTGCCGCCGTGGTGAACCCCCACCATCGCCACCGACTCCATCCAGGTCAGCACCTGGCGGCGACCACCCCCGGCGGTGAGAGCCAGATCGGGCACCCCCTCAAAAGCGTTGCAGTTGAGCCAAAACCACTTCTGCGGGAACGATCGCCCCCAATTCTTCTCGCTGTAGGCCGGGGCATTGGCGAACTCATACCGCTGGCCCTGCCACTCAATCCACCCCGTAGCTTGGCCGTGGGCCATCAGAATTTGCCAGCCCGGCTCAAAAATTTGCAGGCTAGAGAGCAGCCCAGCCGTGGATTGCTGCGGTTCTCCCGTGCTTCCCCAGCCGTAGACCGGCTCAGTGTGATATTCCCACGCCACAGCACCTAGAACAGGATCATTCAAATAACCCTGATGCCAGGTTGCCGTCACCTGATAGCCCTCCGATACTTGGTCCTTAAATTCTGACAACGACAGCAGCCGAGGCCGGAGATTGGAGTTTCCCCGCCAGTGGCCCAGCCCAAGTCCCTCGGGCCAGGCCCAAAACTGCCCCACATCGGGAAAAGTGCGGCAAAAGTAGCCGTCATCTGGGCCAAGAATTTGCGCCGTACCGCCGCTGTGAGGCTGTCCTCCCACCGGGTCTTCAATGGAATACATAAAGGCAAAAGTCTGGCGCGTCTCCGGCAGCGTGAGGCGAAAGTACCAGCCCTCGAAGAATCGGTTGGCGTTGCCATCCCAGTGGTAGCCGCTGTGGGGAGTTTGGAGGGGGTGGAGGGGCATTGGG
>QBLT01000013.1:0-875 GCA_003249105.1 Leptolyngbya sp.
CCCCAATCCCCCTCCCCGGCCACTGCCTCAAAACCATCCAAGGCGGCAACGCCGGTCTGCGCTCCATCGCCTGCCACCCCCACCAGCACATGATCGCCAGCGGCGGCCTGGGCGGCACCATTCGCCTGTGGAACGAGGCCGGTGAATGCGTACAAACCTTCACCGGCTACGAGGGCAGCATTTGGAAGGTCGCCTTTCACCCCCGCGGCGACCTGCTGGCCAGCGCCAGCCTCAACGGCGAAGTGCACATTTGGGAGCTGGCCACGGGCCGCTGCCGCTACACCCTGCGCCGCGAAAACAACTCGTGGATTCAAGCCTTTGGCTATACCCCCCAGGGCTATCTGCTCAGCGCCACCAGCTCCGACGCCACCATCCGCTATTGGGATAGCGACAGCGGCGAATGTTTGCGCAGCATTGTGCTCGACCCCGATGCCTATCTTCTGGGCCTGGCTGTAGACCCCCAGGGGCGCTATTTTGTCACGGTCGGCAACGACGGTGCCCTGCGCTGGTGGGATGTGGAAACTGGCGAAAGCCTGCGGGTGGGCGGTGGCCAAGAGGGCCACACCTGGGGCGTGGCGATTCATCCCCACGAGCCGCTGCTGGCTACCGTGGGCAACCTGTTCGATATCAACCTCTGGCATAGCGAGACCGGGGAATTTCTCCGCAAACTGGAGGGGCACACCGGCATTCACGGCGGGCTGGCCTTTAGCCCCGATGGGTCGCTGTTGGTGAGTGGCCGCAGCGATCGCACCATTCGCGTCTGGGATGTCGCCACCTGGGACTGCCTGCGGGTGATCGAGGGCCATACTGCGATCGTCACCGCCGTGATCTTTCTGCCCACCCCCGCCCCCGGTAGCCGCCACCCCATCCTCGCC
>QBLT01000013.1:953-38736 GCA_003249105.1 Leptolyngbya sp.
AGTTGCAGCCTCGATGAAACCATTCGTCTGTGGAATGTGGAAACGGGCGAATGCCTCGCCGTCATGCGCCCCGATCGCCTCTACGAAGCGATGAATATCACCGGCATCACTGGCCTCTCGCCCAGCGAAATTGCCATCCTCAAAACCCTGGGCGCGGTGGAAGGATGAGCCATCAACAGCCTTGAAAAAAAGGGCAAATATTCGATGGTTGTGGTCACGTCTGCTTAGGCCAATGCAGCGACAGCCTCACGGGCAGCGGTATGTTGTTGGCCAGTAGAGATCTGCGAACTAGCAGTGGGGCGAGGGTGCATGAGTAGTCAGAGCCAAATAATTGCGGCCAAGCTGCGGCAAAAGAATCGACGGCTGGGCCTGTTGCTTTCGCTGGGGTCGCTCGGCGTCTTGGGACTGCTGTATTTGATTTCGGCGACCTTCGTCACCCAAAGCCTGGGTCGGCTGGAGACCATTACCGTCCGGCAGGATGTGCGTCGAGCCGTCGATGGGGTTGACCGCGAACTCCGAGGGCTGTTGGTCAACACCTGTGACTATGCTCGCTGGGACGAGTTTTATGCTTACATGACGACCAACGATCGCACCTTTGAGCGCGAAAACTTTGCCTCCAGTCGCCACTTCACCGACCTGCTGAATGTCGATGTGCTGGCCGTCGTACGGCCTGACGGGCAGCTGCGCTACGGGCAACTGCTCTCTCCCCAGGGTGCTCCGCCGACCCCGCCACCACCATCGGTGGAGGCTTACCTGCGGCACTGGTCGCAGCAGCAGCGTAGGGCCCAGAGCCAAGCGACCCAGACCGGCTGGCTGACCACCGAGTCTGGCCCCATGCTGCTAGCCGTCTGTTCGGTCACCAACAGCAACGAGACCGCCCCACCCCAAGGGGGGTTTGCCATGGGCAGAGTGCTCAGCCGTTCTCAGATGCAACGTCTGGAGCAGCGACTGCGGGTGCAGATGCAGCTCGTGGATCTCAGCGGCTCCCTCAGCCCCAGCGAGGTCGAAGTGCGCGATCGCCTGACCCGCCAACCCGGCCTAGGTGACAGCGCCCTGCCCGACGATGCGATCGCCGTTGTCCCCATAACGGGCGATCGCATTGCTGGCTACGCCCGTATCGACGACATCAACGGCATCCCCCTGGCGCTGCTGCGGGTGGAGCTGAACCGCGACCTGCACCAACAGGGCCTACTGGCCAACCAGCTGTTGGGCGGGGTGTTGCTGGTGGTCGGGGTGGTGTTTGGCCTGCTGGGCCGATGGCTGCTGAAACAACTGATGCAAGAAAGCCAGCGTCTGGCGAGGGTTGAGCAGGCCCTCGCCCACGAGAGCGTCCTGCGCCTGGCCAACGCCCGCTACCAGGACAAGGCCGTGCAGCTAGAAATTGCGCTCAAGGAGCTGAACAAAGAAAAGGAGCGCTCCGAGCAACTGTTGATCAACATTCTGCCCGAGTCGATTGTGCAGCGGTTGAAGGAAAACGGCACCTCGATTGCCGAGCACTTTGACGAGGTCACAATTCTGTTCGCCGACATCGTCAACTTCACCCCCATCGCCGCCCGCCTGCCGCCCTTCGAGGTGGTGGAGCTGCTCAACGGCATCTTTTCCGAGTTCGACGACCTGGTAGAAGAATTTGGTCTAGAGAAGATCAAAACCATCGGTGATGCCTACATGGTGGCAGCGGGGTTGCCCGTGCCTCGCACCGACCATGCGGAGGCGATCGCCGCCATGGCCCTGGCCATGCAGCAGCGAGTGGCCGACTTTCGCTCGAAGACAGGCGAGGCGTTTCAAATTCGGGTTGGCATCAACACGGGCACCGTCGTGGGCGGGGTGATTGGCACCAAAAAGTTCATCTACGACCTCTGGGGCGACACCGTCAACGTAGCCTCGCGCATGGAATCCACCGGATTAGCTGGCGGCATTCAGGTGACAGCCGCAACCTATAACCGGCTAAAAGACCGCTACGCATTTGAGGTGCGCGGCACAGTGCAGATCAAGGGAAAAGGGGAAATGGAAACCTACTGGCTGCGGGGCAAAAAGTCCACCGAAGAGGGATAAAGCCCAGCACGCATTGAGCTAGGCGGTCTGTCATAATACACCTGAGAATTTCGGACGCTAGGATGCGGCTATGAAAATCAACGGCGAGCCGACCAGAACCATTCGTCTACACCCAGACAATCCTCGCGTGGTGCAGGTAATCGACCAGCGCCAGCTACCCCACCAGCTCACCTGGATGGATCTGACTTCGGTGGATGAGGCCGCCTACGCCATCAAAGACATGGTGGTGCGCGGTGCACCGCTGATTGGGGCCACCGCCGCCCTGGGCATGTACCTGGCCGCCCTCGATACAGTTTCAGAGCCCGACTTTCGCGAGGTTTTGACCCAGGCCGCTCACACCCTGGGCCAGACTCGCCCCACGGCGGTCAATCTGCACTGGGCGCTGACCTCCCAGCTAGAGGTGCTGCGGCAGGTAACAACGGCCTCAGAAGCCGTCGATCGCCTACGGCAAAACGCTGAGGCCATCCTCGACGCCGACGAAGAACAGTGCCGCCAGATTGGGCTGCACGGCGTCAAGCTGATCGAAGATATCTACGCCCGCACCGGGCAGCCCGTCAACATTTTGACCCACTGCAACGCGGGCTGGCTGGCCTGTGTCGACTGGGGCACCGCCACCTCGCCCATCTACCACGCCCACGATCGCGGCATTCCCGTCCATGTTTGGGTCGATGAAACCCGCCCCCGCAACCAGGGGGCCAAGCTCACCGCCTGGGAACTAGGGCAGCACGGGGTGCCCCACACCGTCATTCCTGACAATGCTGGGGGCCACCTAATGCAGCATGGGCTGGTCGATCTGGCGATCGTGGGCACCGATCGCACCACCCGCCAGGGCGATGTCGCCAACAAAATTGGCACCTACCTCAAGGCCCTGGCCGCCCACGACAACGGCGTGCCCTTCTACGTCGCTCTGCCCTCGTCTACCCTCGACTGGACCCTGCGCGATGGGGTCAAAGAGATCCCCATCGAGCAGCGCAGCCAGGACGAAGTGAAGTATATCGATGGGCTGTCTCCCCACGGGGTCACCTCCGTGCTGCTCTGCCCCGAGTCTTCCCCCGCCGCCAACTACGGCTTTGATGTCACCCCCGCCCGCCTGGTGACGGGCCTAATTACCGAACGGGGTATTTGCCCCGCCTCCGAAGCTGGGTTGCTGAGCCTGTTTCCAGAGATGGCCTAACGGCTATGACCATGGCTTTCGACGAAGGGGTAATTAAGTACGTCAGCGACTGGACAGAGGGTGCGCCCCTGGAAGCGGCGGAGCTGGCGGAGTTGATAGAGTGGCGCGATCGCATGCATCAGGCCCAGCACATCGGCCTCTACCCCAACGGCATTGGCTACGGCAATATCAGCCTCCGGCGATCGGCCCACAGCTTTGCTGTCTCGGGCACCCAAACCGGGCACCTGGCCCAGACCACGCCCCACCACTACACCCTGGTCGATGCCTGGGATATCGATCGCAACACCCTGCACTGCACCGGGCCAATCCAGGCTTCTTCAGAATCGCTCACCCACGCGGCCCTCTACGACTACAGCCCCGCCATTCAGGCGATCATTCACGTGCACAATCGCCCCCTGTGGCAGCGGGGCCAGGGGGTGCTGTCCACCACCGCCGCCAGCGTGCCCTACGGCACCCCAGCGATGGCCTACGAAATGAGGCGGCTGCTGGATCATGATGACCTAATGCAAACCCGCATTTTGATCATGGCGGGGCATGAGGAAGGGGTGCTGGTGTTTGGTCCCACCCTGGCAGCGGCAGCCCAAGTGCTTTACCAGCACCTAGAAGGCTAGCGTTTCGTCACAGGTGAAATTGTGGATCGCACCAAGGCAGTGGGCTGACGCTACAGGGAACGATCCCCCGCTTCGCCGCCCCCTTAAAAAGGGGGCTCTTAAGACCCTGCTGCTTGGCCCCCGTTGCAATGGGGGCGGGGGGATCGCGCCAAGGCCGTCCTAAGAGCTACGCGGCTAATGCGGCCAGCGCCTGTCGTCCCTGAGCTATGATCTCGTCGTAAACCGCTTCTAGGGCTGGGTTGCAGCCCCGGCAACCGGCCACCACCCGATCGGCCCAGTCCAAATATTCGCGCTTGCGCTCTAGCGACCAGCCATCGGGGGGCGAGGTGGTAATGTTTTGCACATTGGCGGCTTTATCGGCAATTTTAAGCTGCTTGGCCTGGGACGACAGGTGGGGGGAGTGCTCTACCTGGCGCTGTTTGCGTTCGGCCTTGGGCAAGCTCTTGTCGTCGGTGACTTCTTCCACCACGCGCCGCACCTCGGGGCCAAAGTGGCGCTCGATTTCCTCAGGGGTGGTGTCGGTGTCTTCTACCGTGTCGTGGAGAATGGCGGCCTGCAATATCACCAGGTCGGTGACGCCGCCCTCGCTGGCTAAGAGCTGCGCCACGCGAATGGGGTGGTTGATGTAGGGCGAGGCTTCTTTATCTTTGCGGCGCTGGGCGCTGTGCTTAGTAGCTGAAAAGTGCAGGGCCTCTAGCAGAGCCGTGGTAGCCGGGGCGGATGCCAAAGCAGATGAAATCATGGTTGTGCAGAAAATCGCTTTTGTCTAGCATGACCGATCGCAGCGGGCAATGACATCGATTCGAGGATCTGGAGGTGTGGCGAAAGCCGGGGTTTAGCCACTCGCAGGTCTAGCCCGCAGGTTTAGAAAGACGCCCCTTACCCGGTTTGTTAATCGCTACGTTGGCATCGCGGGTCATCGACTTGATAAACTCCACCCGCCGAAACCGCAGCGCCGACCAGTCAGCCTGCTGGGTGACAAAGACCAGGGCAAAGGTGATGGATTGCAGGTCTGCGGGCGATCGCTGAATCGTCACGCCCTCTAGAGCCGCTAGCTCTGGCTCAAAGCTAGCCGGAGCGTTGAGCCCCAAAATCTCAGCCTGAGCCTTTAAATTCAGCTTCTTGAAGAGGGGAGTCATAACTCAAATTAAATTTAGTCAAATTGTCATTTTGCTGACTAAATTGCCGCTAAGTTGAACACTAATCTCATGGCCCGTAGATACGTATTTTTAAGCTGCACAAAGCCCCTGTGACTCAACAACTCGACATTCAACTCAGCTTTACGATCAACAGAGAACTGGTCTGCGTCGAAGATTTCTCGCCAGCGCTCACCCTGCTCGAGTACCTGCGCCTGAGCGGGCGAGCCGGCACCAAAGAAGGCTGCGGCGACGGCGACTGCGGTGCCTGCACGGTGGCAATAATCGGCAAAAGGGCCGACGGCCAACCCCACTACCAGGCGGTGAATAGCTGCCTGATTCCCCTGGGGGCGATCGCTGGGCGGCAGGTGTTGACCGCCGACGGCATTACCCAGTGCCAAATCCCCAAAGTTGCCTTTGTCAAAGAGCCCGTCACCGCCGACCAGCTCCACCCCGTGCAATCGGCCATGGTGGAGACGGGCGGCTCCCAGTGCGGCTACTGCACCCCCGGCTTTGTCATGAGTCTGTTTGCCGCCTACTACGACGGCACCCCTAACGACCTGTCGGTGGAGGGCAATCTCTGCCGCTGCACGGGCTACATCCCCATTCGCCGCGCCGCCCAGATGGTAGCCGACGCCACCATCCAGGATCAGTTCTCAGAACAGTTAGTCGCTGCCTCCACGACGCTTGTGCCCCTGGCCTATACCGGCCACGACGAGCAGTTCTACCGGCCCACCCAGCTTTCAGAAGTGCTGGAACTGTTGCAGCAGCACCCCGACGCCACCCTGGTTGCTGGGGCCACAGATCTGGGGCTGGAGATGAGCTGGCACCGGCAGCAATACCCCATCCTCATTTCTCTGGAGGCAGTAGAAGAACTCCAGCAGATTCACCAGACCGAAGACTTTGTCGAGATTGGCGCAGCGGTGCCCCTCAGCCACATCGAGGCCAACTTGCACGGCCTCTTCCCCAGTATGGATGAGATGATCCACTGGTTTGCGGCCCGTCAGGTGCGCAACCGGGCCACCCTGGGCGGCAACATCGGCACCGCTTCCCCCATTGGCGACCTGCCCCCGGTGCTGCTATCGCTGGATGCGACCCTGAAGCTGGCTGGCCCTGGGGGCGAAAGAACGCTGCCTCTAGCCAACTTCTTTACCGGCTACCGCCAGACCGCATTGCAGCCCGGCGAAGTAATTGTCTCCGTCCAAATTTCCAAAGCGACTGCACCGGGGACGGCTCGCCGATTGAGCCAGTCCTATAAAATTGGCAAGCGCGGCACCGACGACATCAGCATTGTGGCGGCGGCTTTTGTGGTGGATGTGGATGGCAGCAATCAGATTCTCCATGCCCGGTTGGGTTATGGGGGCGTGGCGGCGACTCCGGCGCGGGCGATCGCAGCCGAATCTTTCCTCATCGGCAAACCCTGGACGGCTGCCACCATGCAAGCGATGAAACCCATCCTGCAAGAGGCGTTTACCCCGCTCACCGACCTGCGGGGCAGCGCCGAATACCGCCAGCGCCTGGTGGTGAATTTGTTTGAAAAGTTCTTTGTGGAATTTTCGTAGGGTGGGCACTGCCCACCGTTGCCCATGCCATCGGCAGGCCATCCCCCATAGTGCGCTTGATTAGCCTAGTTTCTGCCCAAAACCTGTGGTGGGCAATGCCCAGCCTACCTTTCCTAATTCAAAATCACCTTCGAGGTACCGCTATGAGCCCAGTCGGCAAACCCAAAAGCCACGAAAGCGCCGTGGCCCACGTCAGCGGCACGGCAGTCTACACCGACGACCAGCGGGAACCGGCGGGGATGCTGTCGCTGTATCCGGTGCTCTCACCCCACGCAAAGGCGAGAATCACCAAGCTCGATGTGAGCCCGGCGCTGGCAGTGGCGGGCTGCGTCACGGTACTCACCGCCGCCGATGTGCCGGGAGAAAACAACACGGGCGTCATCGTCCACGACGAGGTGCTGTTGCCCACCGACGAAATCAGCTACTACGGCCAGGTGGTGGCCTGGGCTGTGGGAGAAGACGAAGCGGCAGCCAGGGAAGGGGCTGCCAAGATTGTGGTGGAGTACGAGCCGCTGCCTGCAATCAAGACGGTAAAGGAGGCGATCGCCGCCAACAGCTACCACAGCGACCCCCAATTCATTCGCCGGGGTGACCCCGATGCGGCCCTGGCCCAGGCCGAGCACACCTTCTCTGGCGAAATCGAAATCGGCGGCCAAGACCACTTTTATCTGGAAACCCAGGTCAGCTGGGCCATTCCCGATGGGGAGGGCAACCTCCAGCTCTACACCTCGACCCAGCACCCCACCGAAACCCAGGAGATCGTCGCCCGCATTCTCGGTCTGCCCAAAAACCGGGTGGTCTGCACCTGTCTGCGCATGGGCGGCGGCTTTGGCGGCAAAGAATCCCAGTCCAACCCCTTCGCCTCGGCGGCGGCGCTGGCCACCTACAAGACGGGCCGCCCCGCCCGCTGCCGCCTGCGCCGCCACCACGACATGCTGATTACCGGCAAGCGCCACGGCTTTCTCGGTGAATATGAAGTCGGTTTCACCAGCGACGGCACGATTACTGCCATGAAGGTGGTGCTGACTGCCGACGGCGGCTGGAGCCTCGATCTGTCGCCGCCGGTATTGGGTCGGGCGATGCTGCACGTGGATAACGCCTACTATGTGCCCAACCTGGTGGTGGAGGGGCGGATCGCCAAGACCAACCGGGTGTCGAACACCGCCTATCGCGGCTTCGGTGGCCCCCAAGGCATGATCGTAATCGAGGAAGTGGTGGACAGGATTGCCCGCGCCCTGAAATTGCCGCCCGATGTGGTGCGCGATCGCAACTTCTACCACGGCGACGGCGAAACCAACCGCACCCACTACGACCAAGACATTGTCGATAACCGCATCGCCCGCGTCTGGCAAGAGGCCAAGGCAAACTCAAACTACGAGCCGCGACAGGCAGAAATTGCCGCCTTTAACGCCACCAGCCCCTACCAAAAGCGCGGCCTGGCCATCACCCCGGTCAAATTTGGCATCTCCTTCAACAAAGTGGAGTACAACCAGGCGGGGGCGCTGGTGCTGATCTACACCGACGGCAGCATTCAGCTCAACCACGGCGGCACCGAAATGGGTCAGGGGCTGCACACCAAAATGATTCAGGTCGCTGCCAAGGCTTTGGGGGTGAAGGTCGATCGCCTGCGCATGATGCCCACCAGCACCGACAAGGTGCCCAACACCTCAGCCACCGCCGCCTCCAGCGGGTCAGATCTCAACGGGCAGGCGGTGAAGCAGGCCTGCGAGATTTTGCGCGATCGCCTTGCCGCCGTCGCCGTCCGCATGCTGAACCTGGATGCCCCCGAAGACATGGTCTTTGCAGACGACTGGATCTACTGCCGCACCTACCCCAGTGCCCGCATCGCCTTTGATGAAGTCGTTACCCAGGCCTACAGCGAACGCATCAGCCTCTCCGCCACGGGCTTCTACCGCACCCCCAACATCTTTTGGGATGCGAAACTCGGCAAGGGTCGCCCCTTCTACTACTTCGCCTACGGTGCCGCCGTGTGCGAAGTCGAGGTGGATGGCTTCACCGGCACCTTCAAGCTGCGCCAGGTCGATATCGTTCACGACGTAGGCGAATCGCTCAATCCCCTGGTGGATAAGGGCCAGGTGGAAGGCGCATTCGTACAGGGCATGGGCTGGCTGACCATGGAAGAACTGGTGTGGGACGGGGAAGGTCGCCTGCGTACCTTTGCCCCCAGCACCTACAAAATTCCCACCATCAGCGAAGTGCCCGAGCAGTTCACCGTGCACCTGCTGGAGCGCGCCGCCCAGGATGGCGTGATCTACGGCAGTAAAGCCGTAGGCGAACCGCCATTCATGCTGGCGATGGCCGTGCGGGAGGCGATTCGCGCGGCGGTGGCGGCGTTTGGGAATGCCGACTATGTGCCCCTGGCGCTACCGGCGACACCGGAGGCGACCCTGTGGGCGATCGAAGCGGTGAAAGCAGCGGTCAGTCAGGGGCAGCCAGTGGAAGTTGTGTCGTAATCGCTGATTGGAAATGGGAGGTGCTGGGGCGTTGGCCCTAAAGGCCGGTCATTGACCATCGCCACCCCCCAATATCCCTACAACCCTTCCTATCCGTAATAGCTTGTGGATGGAGAATGTCAGGCTTTGAGGGGTATTACCCAGCAGTGTACTATGGCAAAACAGTCTCAACCCCTAAACTAAGGGCAAGACATTACCCGCTTGTCCGCAACGCTTAAACCTACCTATGCCCCTAGATATTCGCCTGCTCAACCTGGGATCAGACTCGGCAGAACGCGATATCACCGTTGGTCTATCTGAATATTTTTACCAAAACTCAACCTACCAAAAATTTTTCAACAGCGACAAAACGATTTTGGTGGGCAGTCGAGGCTCAGGAAAAAGCGCCATCTTCAAATATATGGCAGCGGCAGAAGCCCGCAAAGGCCATTTGGTGATCGAGCTTTCGCCAGAAGAATACTCCTACGAGCTCCTATCTCAGTATTTACGCAGTGAGCAAGAGGGTTCTTGGGGCAAGCAAAGCTCCTACTCAGTAGCTTGGCAATACCTCCTCTATAGCTTGGTTTTTAAGAAAATTTCCGAGGAAAAGCGCGGCCTATTGCTGGGCGGGCAGAAAGATATTTACACCTATGTTGTCAACAATCTCAACAGCCAAGACCTAAACTCTATTGGCATTCTATTTGAATATTTAAAGCGGCTAGAGCAAATTAAAGTAGGCAATCACGAGAGCTTTCAAAAATCCCGTGAACTTCAGGCGCTGTATAGCCTAGAAGAAATCAAGGACCTACAGCCGAGCTTAGAAGCAATTCTCAGAAAAACCCGGATCAAAATCTTTGTCGACGAATTAGACAAGGGATGGGACAACTCAGAAGATGCCAAGTATTTTTTAGCAGGCTTATTTCAAGCTTCGCAAAAACTTAACCGCATTAGCCCTAACCTCAGAGTCTACATTTCCATTCGCCAAGAGCTGTTTGACAACATCCCTCAAATTTATGAGGACGCTCAAAAAATACGCGAGGATGTT
The DNA here is from genome assembly GCA_003249105.1 of Leptolyngbya sp. Taxonomy (GTDB): domain Bacteria; phylum Cyanobacteriota; class Cyanobacteriia; order Phormidesmidales; family Phormidesmidaceae; genus Nodosilinea. The sequence goes on from QBLT01000013.1 coordinate 10,987, forward strand.
GAAGTCATTCGCTGGGGAAAAGCTGAGCTTTTAGAGTTGATTGGCTTACGTATTGCCCATTGTTTTCCAGAATTAATGCAGCAAACGGGTCAACGTCGCTGGAATTCAATCTTCACATCCACAATCAGTTCTCAAAATTCAAACTCCATTGACTACATTATCGATCGCACCCAGCATCGTCCCCGCGAGCTGCTACAGTTTTGCAAACTCTGCCTTGATTATTATTCCGAGGGCAAGCGTGTTGAGGAAGCCTCTATTTTTGCAGCAGAGGAGGTCTACTCTGAACAAAAAACCAAAGACTTAGCCTCTGAGTATCGATTCAAATATCCCTGCCTGCTAGATCTATTTGAGGTATTTCGAGGTCGCAAGGAAATTTTCGAGAAATCTGATCTTGAATACCTTTTATTGGCCATTGTTTGCGGCGAGATCGATGTCGATCAGGCCGCAAACTGGGTATTAGAAATAGATTATCTAGAACTCAAGAAGCTGCTCTGGCAGATCGGCTTCCTCAAGGCCAAAGTACCTCAAAAAATGAGAAATGCCTCCACGTCCCACGGCGCTTATCTAGGACACTACGAACTGCCCACGATCAACTTAGAAAACATTGATCATTTTTGCGTGCATCCCGCTTTCCATAGTTTTTTGAGTCTGAGAGATGGTTAAACGAGCTAAACATTAGGACTTAGAGTGCCCGCCGTTTTTTGAGTTCGGCCCGAGAATTTAATCGTCTATCGAGCTTTATCTATGTACTGGAATACGTCAAAGCTAGTTCGACAATTGGAAGGATGGATTCAAAAAATTCCGACCTGGCTAGCAGTGCTGGTGTCTGTGCTGGTTTTGGCGACGGTTGCGGTATGGGTGCATGAAGATGTAGCAATTAAGTCTCCTTCAGATTTGCTCAAGCGAGAAACCCTGAGAGTTTTTTTTGAAAATGCAGAATCGTTCGCTATTGTCGCTGCCGTGATTTTGTATTTTAAAGGTGCGCCCGATCGCAAAGCTCAAAAGCACTATGAGGCTTGGCGCGTTATTGATAACGCTGCGGCCACTAAACTGTCTACTAGCTATGCCCGCATTCGCGCCCTAGAGGATCTGCACAACGATGGCGTATCCCTGCGGCTGCTAGAGGCCAATGGAGCTAATTTAGTCAGAATTCAGTTGAGCCAGGCGCACCTAGTCGAGGCTAACCTGCAAGAGGCCGATCTGCGAGAGGCCAACCTACAGGGTGCCAATTTAGCCGAAGCATTGCTCCAGGGAGCTAACTTTCAAAATGCCAATTTGCGGGGCATCAATTTACGCGGAGCCCAGCTACAGCGAGCAAATTTACGCAATGCCGATCTCACGGGAGCCGACCTGCAAGATGCAGATTTGCAGGGCGCAAATCTGCGGGGGGCAGAACTTTGGCAAACTAAGTTTTTGGGAGCCAACCTGCAAGATGCTGAGCTCAAGTGGGCCGAACTACAAGGCATGGAGCTTAACGGTGCTAAACTTGGCCGCACCACTATGCCCGACGGCAGTGTAGAGCATCAAGCAGTAGAGTACTGGGTAAACCAGCTGTAGTGAGCTACAAATTTACCCATACTTTTGCGCTACAACTTTGGGTTATTTCACAGCGTAATTTTAAAGCAAGCGCTACTCAATCAACATCGTTACACCGCTATAGTTTGTGACTTTAACTTTTTTAGTTCTTTGTAGTCGTCGGTGAACTGCTTTGGGGAACTGTTTTCAGCAATTGGCCCAGGCTCTTGATGTTGGCCCCGCTGTTCTCGCTACGGTTACCAGCACGCAGGGGTCTGTTCCGCGTGGGGTAGGGGCTAGATTAATTGTTGATGCCAAGGGTCAAGCCTTTAACACCATTGGCGGCGGTGCTGGGGAAGCCAAGGTGCTGCATCATGCCCAGCAGGTGCTGCAAACCGGAGAAAAGCAGTTCGTCGAGATTGATCTCTCTGGGGCACCCCAGCGGCAAACCCAAGGAATTTGTGGGGGCCACATGCGGGTGTGGCTTGAGCGATGGCAGGGTGAGGCGGCAAAGTCTTTGGTGAAGGCGATTCTGCAACAGCTTCAGCAAGGGCAGGCGGTGACGTTAGTAACGCCCTTAGACGGAGTCAGTGCCCCATACCTGACGGATCATCTGATTGAAATAGACGCTGCGATCGCCTTCGTCCAAACCCTAGAGCCCCCACCGACGCTGCTGATCATCGGTGCCGGTCACGTGGGCATTCAGCTAGCTAAAGTCGCTGCTCTGATCGGCTTTCAAATTGTAGTTCAAGACGATCGCCCCGAGTGGGCAAATGCTGAGCACTATCCCCAAGCTGGCCAGATTTTGACGGAAGAGATTGAGGATGCGATCGCATCACTAACCCAACACCAAAACCTCTACACCACCTTGGTTACGCGCGGCTATACCTACGATCTAGCAGCCCTTCAGCTCCTATTGCAACGCTCTATCCCTTGTCAGTACATCGGTATGATCGGCAGCGAAAAACGAGTGCGTAAAGTTTACCAAGCCGTTGAACAAACAGGTATTTCGAAACAAAAGTTGGCCGCTGTCTATGGCCCGATCGGACTAGATATCGGCGCACTAACACCCGAAGAAATTGCGGTTAGTATCGGCGCTGAGTTGATCATGGTGCAACGCGGAGGCACAGGGCGATCGCTCTCTGAACGGCTAAGACGTGACCATAGCCACGAGTGATTGCGGCATTCGTAGCTTTGTTTTTAGCAAGAATGCTTCATCCAGCGGCGGAATGTCTAATGTGTCGATGTCGTCGGTCATGGCGTCAATTCTGGCTCAGTCGGTTTTAGATGTATTTCCCATGAGCAGCGAGAAACCGGGTTTCTTTTGACCCCTATTAATTGCGAGTTCTAGCATTTAGGGCAAGAAGCCCGGTTTCTGAATGAGCGAGTTAGGGTAGCTCGGTGGTGCCCATCAGGTAGCGATCGCACTCCCGCGCCGCCCCACGCCCTTCATTGATCGCCCACACCACCAGGCTCTGGCCCCGGCGGCAATCCCCCGCTGCAAACACGCCGGGGATTGAGGTGGTGTACTGCTCATGCTCAGCCTTCACATTGCTGCGGCCATCTTTTTCTAGACCCAAAGCATCCAGCAACGGCTGCTCGGGGCCAAGGAAGCCCATGGCCAGCAGCACCAGATGGGCGGGGACGACCTTCTCGGTGCCGGGCACATTCTGCGGCACAAACCGACCGTTCTCATCTTTGCCCCACTGAATCTGCACCGTGTGGACAGCTTTCACGTTGCCCTGCTCATCGCTCTCAAACTTGGTGGCAGTGGTCAGGTAGGCGCGGGGGTCGTCGCCAAACATGGCGGCGGCTTCTTCCTGGCCGTAGTCCATTTTGTAGACCTTGGGCCACTCGGGCCAGGGATTGCCCGCCGATCGCGTTTCGGGCGGCTGGGGCATAATTTCCACCTGGGTGACGCTGTTGCACCCGTGGCGAATGGAGGTGCCCACGCAGTCGGTGCCCGTGTCGCCGCCGCCGATAATTACCACGTCTTTGCCCGCCGCTGAGATGTAGTCGTTGCCGGGATAGCCATCCAGCAGCGATCGCGTATTGGCGGTGAGAAATTCCATCGCGAAGTGAATGCCCTTCAGCTCACGCCCTTCGATGGGCAGGTCGCGAGGCTTAGTGGAGCCGGTGCAGAGCACTACAGAATCGAACTCATTGAGCAGATTTTCAGCCGAAATGTCTTTGCCGACTTCGGTATTGCAGACAAAGGTCACACCTTCGGCTTCCAGCACGTCTAGTCGGCGTTGCACCACCTGCTGCTTATCCAGCTTCATGTTGGGGATGCCGTACATCAGCAGGCCGCCGGGGCGATCGGCCCGTTCGTACACGGTGACCCAGTGGCCCGCCGAATTGAGCTGGGCGGCGGCGGCGAGGCCAGCGGGGCCAGAGCCAATCACGGCAACCTTTTTGCCTGTGCGCTGCTGGGGCGGGTTGGGGGTAATCCAGCCCGATTCCCAGCCCTTTTCGGCGATGGAATACTCAATGTTTTTAATCGTCACTGGGGGGCTGGTGATGCCCAGCACGCAGGAGCCCTCGCAGGGGGCGGGGCAGACGCGCCCGGTAAACTCAGGGAAGTTGTTGGTCTTGTGCAGGCGATCGAGGGCTTCTTCCCACAGGCCGCGATAGACCAGGTCGTTCCATTCGGGGATCAGGTTGTTGATCGGGCAGCCGCTGGCCATGCCGCTGATGGTCATGCCGGTGTGGCAGAAGGGGGTGCCGCAATCCATGCAGCGGGCTCCCTGGGTGCGGAGGTTGTCCTCCGGCATGGGGAGGTGAAATTCGTCCCAGTTGCGAATGCGATCGGCGGGGGCAACTTCTTGCGCCACTTCCCGCAGGTATTCCATAAAGCCGGTCGGTTTTCCCATGGTGGTTGTCCTCAAGAATGCGTTGATTTGGGGGGCGGGTGGGATGAGCAAAGCCTGCATACCCATCAATGGTTTGATTGTGGCGATGGGTACGGTCTATCGACCTTTTCCCATCCTTTAGACTTGAGCGAGGTTCATTGGCTTAGAAGAGTTGGGGAACCACTGTCAAAGCTAATATATCCTCTCAGTGGCACTTGAACAGAAACTTCATAAATACTAATTTCCCACTCCATTTGGTCTGAGTCTTCATACTTTCCTATCGCCAAATACCAATATCCTTCACTCATGAAATTAGGATTCTTTCTTAACTCTTCGGCGACACGTTCAGAAACCAAAAACTCATTGCAGCCCTCTAGTCCATGAACTATGTCAAGAGCAGTTTTACAGGCTATAAGACTTCCACCAACCTCTTTGAGATTCATGTTTTTATACCATTCAGATTCAAAGATTACTTACTATGGGTCTACTCATAAATCCTGCCAAAGATTACGGAAGCAACTTTTGCTGCCTCCACTCCATAAGAAACTTACGCGCTACTTGCTGTATTTTTTCAAGCTTTCCAGCCACCTCACTAATAGTCTCAATCGATATGGGTTGTATCCCATGCGCAATTGTTGTTCTCATTTCATGGTTGTCATCTATCCAATTTAGTTCATTTGGAATAATTGGCCAGTATTCACATTCGCCCCATAAAGCCTTAAAGCTTTCCCATATTTGACTTTTTGAACCCGATGATCTTCCGGGAGGTATCGGAGGATGATATTTGCCTGCGACTATTTCAATTGCGTTCCAAAAAGCCAAAAACTTGTCAAAAGGATCTTCCGTATGCAATCCTTTTCGATACCACCCTAAGGCTCTCAGAAAAGTTGTTTCTGTTGAAGCCAAGAAACGTGCTTCCCTGAACGCAGCTTGCCATTCTTCTTCTTCAACTCTCCTCAAGGTGTCATGCCTTGTGTTGATGCTACTACTACTCTGTTGAACACCAAAGTTTAAGTAGAGAGGTTGATCGATTTCAATGGCAATAGCATCCAGCATTTGACCAAAAAATAGAATAGCGGCTTCACGAGCTAATTGATTTGTTGGTGCGAAAGCTGTGACAGTTGCATCAACTCCTGATAATGTTCGATTTTTCTTGATTTCAATATCACTGTAGAAAGGATCGTCTTGGATAAGTCCTTTCAATTCACTAAATCGCAGTGTCTTTTTTACTGTAATCGAGCCGTATACATTAAGCCTTACCTCCCAAATGGCTCTTTCTGTCATTGCGCTTATGCACTGTTCCTCATTCAAATTGATTTACTTTGATTTCTCAGAGTTGTAGGGTGCATTCGCGCCAGCAATGCACCCTACGGTTGATCTAACTTCCGCCGATGCGGGCGACGTCGCGGGCGTTTTCTTCAAACGCTGCCGTCAGGGCATCGTCGCCGGTCAGGCCATCGGCCAGGGCTTTTTGGATATGTTGTAGCACCCGCTTGTAGTCGCGGGGCATCACCTTCACGAACTTAGCGACGGAGTTCTCCCAGTCCTCCAGCAGGCTCAGCCCCCGCTTGCTCTGGGTGTAATCGACATGGCGCTGGATCAGCTCTTGCAAATCGCGAATTTCTTCGGGGTCTACCAGCTGCTCCAGATCCACCATTTCGGTGTTGCAGCGGGTGGCAAAGTCGCCCGCCTCATCGAGCACGTAGGCGATGCCGCCGCTCATGCCCGCCGCAAAGTTGCGCCCGGTCAACCCCAGCACGATCGCCTTGCCGCCGGTCATGTATTCGCAGGCGTGGTCGCCGACGCCTTCTACTACCGCCGTTACCCCCGAGTTGCGCACGCAGAAGCGCTCACCCGCCAGCCCGCGAATGTAGGCTTCGCCGCTGGTGGCCCCGTAGAAGGCCACATTGCCGGTGATGATGTTTTCAGCAGGTACAAAGGTGGACTGCTTGGGGGGGTAGACGATCAGCTTGCCGCCGCTGAGGCCCTTGCCCAGGTAGTCGTTGGCTTCCCCTTCGAGTTCGAGGGTGACGCCCTTTGGCACAAAGGCCCCAAAGCTCTGCCCGGCGCTGCCCTGGAAGTGCAGGTGCACGGTGTCGTCGGGCAGCCCTTCCCAATGGCGCTTGGTGATTTCGTTGCCGAGAATGGTGCCGACAACGCGGTTGATGTTGTGGATGGGCAAGGTGGCAGTGACCTTTTCGCCGCGCTCGATCGCAGGTTCGCACAGTTCCAGCAGGGTGGTCATGTCGAGGGATTTCTCTAGACCGTGATCTTGAGCCATCTGGCAGTAGCGACCCACCTCGGGGCCGACCTCGGGCTGGTGGAGGATGGGAGAGAGGTCGAGACCTTTGGCCTTCCAGTGCTCAATGGCAGCCTTCGGCTCCAGCACATCGGTGCGGCCCACCATTTCATCAATGGTGCGGAAGCCGAGTTGGGCCATCCACTCACGCATCTCCTGAGCGATAAACTGCATGAAGTTGACCACGTGGTCGGGGTCGCCCATGAAGTGCTTGCGCAGCTCGGGGTCTTGGGTGGCGACGCCCACGGGGCAGGTGTTCATGTGGCAGACCCGCATCATGATGCAGCCGAGGGAGACCAGGGGCGCGGTGGCAAAGCCAAACTCCTCGGCCCCCAGCAGGGCGGCGATCACCACGTCGCGGCCCGTTTTCATTTGGCCGTCGGTTTCGACGACGACGCGGCTGCGCAGGTTGTTCATCACCAGGGTTTGGTGGGTTTCAGCTAATCCCAGCTCCCAGGGCAGCCCGGCATGCTTGATGGAGGTTTGGGGAGAGGCCCCGGTGCCGCCGTCAAACCCGGCAATGAGAATGACATCGGCGTGGGCCTTGGCCACCCCGGCGGCGATGGTGCCGACGCCGACTTCCGACACCAGCTTGACGTTGACGCGGGCGTCGCGGTTGGCGTTTTTGAGGTCGTGGATCAGTTCGGCCAGGTCTTCAATGGAGTAGATGTCGTGGTGGGGCGGCGGCGAAATCAGGCCCACGCCGGGGGTGGAATGGCGCACTTTGGCGATCCAGGGGTAGACTTTGCGGCCCGGTAGCTGGCCGCCTTCGCCCGGTTTTGCCCCCTGGGCCATTTTGATTTGGATCTCCTTAGCCTGGGAGAGGTAGAGGCTGGTGACGCCGAAGCGGCCGGAGGCCACCTGCTTGATGGCGCTGTTTTTGGAGTCGCCTTTTTCGTTGGTCCAGGTGTAGCGGTCGGGGTCTTCGCCGCCCTCGCCCGTGTTGGACTTGCCGCCGATGCGGTTCATTGCGATCGCCAACGCCTCGTGAGCCTCCTTGGAGATCGACCCGTAGCTCATCGCCCCGGTCTTAAACCTGCGGGTGATGGCCTCTACGGGCTCCACCTCGTCGAGGGGAATGGGTTCTCGCTGCTTAAATTGCAGCAGGTCGCGCAGGCGGAAAAGCTGCTGGTCCTGCTCGTTGACGATCGCAGCGTAGCGCTTGTAGGCGTCGTAATCGCCCGTGCGCACCGCCTTTTGCAGGGTGTGGATCACCTCGGGGCTGAGCAGGTGCGCTTCGCCTTCTTTGCGCCACTGGTAGTCGCCGCCCACGTCGAGGGTGAGGTGCTCGGTGGGGCGATCGGGGAAGGCGTGGCGGTGGCGCTTCAGGGCTTCTTCGGCCAACATGTCTAGCCCAATGCCCTGAATGCGCGAGGCCGTCCAGGTGAAGTACTGGTCGATGACGGTGTGGTTGAGGCCCAGGGCTTCAAAGATCTGCGCGCCGCGATAGCTCTGGATGGTGGAGATGCCGATCTTGGAGGCGATTTTGATCACCCCTTTGGTGACGGCCTTGATGAAGTTCTGGCAGGCTTTCTCCAGCTCCATCGGTGGCAGAAGTTGATCTTGAATCATGCCCTCAAAGGTGTCGAACACCAGGTAGGGGTTGATTGCGCCGCAGCCGTAGCCGATCAGAGTGGCGAAGTGGTGGACTTCGCGGGGTTCGCCCGACTCTAGCACCAGGCCGACGCGGGTGCGGCTGCCGTTGCGAATCAGGTGGTGGTGCAGGCCCGCCACCGCCAGCAGGGCGGGAATGGGGGCGTGGTCGGCGTCAATGGTGCGATCGCTCAAAATAATCAGACTGGTGCCCTCGGCAATTGCCGCATCCGCCGCCGCACAAATATTGTCCAGAGCCGCCTTTAGCCCCGCTTCGCCCTCAGCGGCGAGGAACACGATCGGCAGCGTCACCGAAGGGAATCCGCGATCGCCAGCGTTTTTCAGCTTGGCCAACTCGGCATTGGTGATGATCGGGGTTTTGAGGTTGATCAGCCGACAGCTCTCGGGCTCGGGCTTGAGCAGGTTGCGCTCGCTGCCGATGGTGGTGTCGGCGGAGGTGATGATCGCCTCGCGAATGGAGTCGATGGGCGGGTTGGTGACCTGAGCGAACAGCTGGTGAAAGTAGTCGTAGAGCAGGCGGGGCTTGTTGGAGAGCACGGGCAGTGGTGTATCGGTACCCATCGCGCCTACGGCTTCCACCCCGCTCTCGGCCATGGGCTTCAGCAACAGGCGCAATTCCTCGAAGGTGTAGCCAAAGGCGGTTTGGGCGATCGGCAGGGGCGTCGGGTTGGGTAGGGGCAAATGGCCATTTGCCCCTACGGGGGTTGCGCCATTGCCATTTACCTCCGCAAAATCCGCGACATCAGGCAAATCACCCAGTTTCACCAGATGCCGATCGAGCCATTCCCGGTAGGGCTGCTCGGCGGCGATCTGGTGCTTGATCTCTTCGTCAGAGACGATGCGGCCCTCTTCCATATTCACCAGGAACATGCGGCCCGGCTCCAGGCGGCCCTTGTAGGCCACATTTTCTGGCTCAATGGGCAGCACTCCCGCTTCCGAGGCCATGATCACCAGGTCGTCTTTGGTGACGGTGTAGCGGGAGGGGCGCAGGCCGTTGCGATCGAGCACCGCACCCATCATGGTGCCGTCGGTAAAGGCGATCGCAGCGGGGCCATCCCAGGGCTCCATCAGGCAGGCGTGGTATTCGTAGAAGGCTTTTTTCTCAGCGCTCATCGACTCGTGGGCCGTCCAGGGCTCGGGCACCATCATCATCATGGCGTGGGGCAGCGATCGGCCCGCCAGGGTCATGAGTTCCAGGGTGTTGTCGAAGATGCCGGAGTCGCTGCCCTCTTTATTAATGAGGGGCTTGGCGCGATCGAGATCGCCACCAAACAGCTCAGAGCCAAACATCGACTGGCGGGCATACATCCAGTTGATGTTGCCGCGCAGGGTGTTGATTTCGCCGTTGTGGGCCACGTAGCGGTAGGGGTGGGCCCGCTCCCAACTGGGGAAGGTGTTGGTACTAAAGCGCGAGTGCACCAGGGCTAGGGCGCTCTCCATCGCCTCATCGGCCAGGTCGGGGAAGTACAGGCCCACCTGCTCTGGGGTCAGCATGCCCTTGTAGACCACCGTGCGGCACGACAGGCTGGTGGCATACCAGTAGGGGTCTACCCCGGTGGGGTGAATGGCCGAGTGCGATCGCTTGCGAATGATGTACAGCTTGCGCTCAAAGGCCTGGTCGTCGGCCAGATCGGGCGATCGCCCAATAAACACCTGCTGCATAAACGGCTCGCTAGCCTTGGCCGTATCGCCCAGGGAGGTATTGTCGGTGGGCACATCGCGCCAGCCCAGCACCTGCTGCCCTTCGTCTGCGGCGATTTGCTCAAAGACTTGGCGGCCTTGTTCGCGGTCTGCCAAATTGGGGGACGAAAAGAAAAAGCCGACCCCGTAGTGCCCCGGCCCCGGCAGGGTAACACCCTCTGCCGCCGCCACCTTAGCCATAAACTTGTGGGGCATTTGCAGCAAAATGCCCGCCCCGTCGCCGGTATTGGCCTCGGCCCCCACCGCGCCTCGATGGGCCAGGTTGACTAAAATCGTCAGCCCTTGTTCCACGATGCTGTGCGACTGCGCGCCCTTCATATGAACGATGAAACCCACGCCGCAGGCATCGTGCTCGTACTGCGGATGGTAAAGACCTTGGGCTTGGGGCGGTTGAGATAGGGTCATTGATTTATCGAGCAACAGGAAGGAACTCAAACAGAGATAGGTACAGACCGTGCCTAGACATTCTGCGACGAAGCTTAGGACATTGACCAGTCTTTTAAGAAAATAATCGGATCAGCCAACTCAAACTTTGCAAAATATCACAAAGCTCACGATCTTTTGATTTCACAAACTTCTGCTACATGGAATACAACTACAAGAATTGATACGATATAGCAGTGGTATGATTAGCTTCCTCGAAGGTAGAAGTAGATTGTTGTAGCGCAAAGCTAGAAAATCTCCCTTTCCAGAAAATTGCCTTCTATATGCTCTTTACGGGTTGCAGTTGGCTCTAGTACAACGTTAGCAAGTCTGGAAGGCAAGCAAATCCTCTGGAAATTGCCCTATGAACGTGCAAGTGACTGTTGCCGCCTCCGTACCACCCACAGAGAAAGACCTTGATGATTTGAGTTTTGCGGCATCCCAACTAACAAGCAAGCAGGACAGCATAGCTGTAGAGATGAGAGAAGAAGACGGCCAATTTCTTTTGATAGCTACCTTCAAGATGAAAACAACTGCCCAGTATAAAGTAGTAGATCTCATTTCAAAGGAATTTGAATTCTCACTCGTCAACTTAAAAGGTTATCAAGATATGTGTATTTCATTCCCCCGGTAGAGATGGTGTAAGCACAAATGAGCGAATACCAGTACTACGAATTTCAAGCCCTTGACCGCCCCCTGACGCTCAAGGAGCAAGAGACGCTGCAAGCGCTGTCGAGTCGGGCGCACATCACCCCCAACCGGGCTACCTTTCTCTACAACTATGGCGACTTTCGGGGTGATCCGGAAGCCCTACTGGCCAAATACTTCGATGCCATGCTCTACATTGCCAACTGGGGTACCTGGCAGATCATGTTTCGCTTGCCCAAAGCATTGGTAGAGCGCTCATGGTTTGAGCCCTACGAAGTCGAGGATGCGATCGCCGTCTCCACCACAGCCCACCACCTGATTCTCAACATTGAGATTCGGGAAGAAGGGGGGATGGTGGGATGGGTCGAGGGCGAAGGCTGGCTGCCTCGGCTGTTGCCCCTGCGCGATGACCTGTTGGCAGGTGACCTGCGTTTGCTGTATTTGGCCTGGTTGCGGGTATGCCCTAACCTGGCCGGGGTTGACTTAGAGGAAGACCCGCTTGAGCCACCAGTTCCCCCCAACCTCGGGAAGTTGACCCCGCCCCTGAAGACCTTTGTGGAATTAGTGGAGCTGGACAACGACCTGGTCGCAGCGGCAGCCGAGGCTAGCCCTAGCCATCGTTCAGCCCCCGCCCCGCGCCTGGAAGAGTGGCTACCCAAGCTAACCGAAGCAGAACGCCAGAAATTTTTGCTAAAGCTAGTGCGGCGAGAGCCCCACGTCGATCTGCAATTGATCAATCGCCTGAAAGAACTGGCGGGAGCCAATCCATCCATGCCTTTGGCTTCAGAGCAAGAACGGCGGCGGTTTGCGGAGCTGGTTGCGATCGCAGATGACATGGCCACCAAGCGAAAACAAAAGGATCGCGCAGCGGCCAAAAAGCAGCGCATCAAAGAGCTGGAGGCCCTTGCTCCCAAAGCGGCCCACACTTGGGATCGCGTGCTCTATTTGATTCAGGTTAAACAGGCCTATGCCTACGATGAAGCCACACAATTACTCAGGGACCTGCGAGACTTGGCAGAGCACCAGGGGCAATTGCCCAGCTTCAGCCAGCGCCTAGATCGTCTCAAGGCAGACTACAGCAATCGACCAGCACTGATGAAGCGCTTGCGGTCGATCAAGACTTGAGCTTGGCTCATAAGATGTAGCACCGCAAGGGAACCACCGATTACTAGTACATTTCAGGTTTTGAACTTGCCATTACCCCTCACTGATCAACCTGAGCAGTTGTTCGGTGGAGATCTTGCCGCTCATGTCGGTGCCTTCGAGCAAGCTGTCGGCCAGGTCGCGTTTTTGCTTGTGCAAGTCCACAATCTTTTCTTCGATGGTGTTTTTGGCCACCAGGCGGTAGATGGTGACGGGGCGTAGCTGGCCGATGCGGTGGGCGCGATCGCTGGCCTGATCCTCCACCGCTGGGTTCCACCAGGGGTCCATGTGAATCACATAATCTGCTGCGGTCAGGTTTAACCCGGTGCCCCCGGCCTTGAGGCTAATCAAAAACACATCGCCTTCACCGGCCTGGAAGGCATCGACCCGCTTTTTGCGATCCTTGGCGGGGGTGCTGCCGTCGAGGTACTGGTAGGTGATTTTTTGGCCGTCGAGAAACTCGCGCAGAATGCTGAGGTGGTCAACGAACTGGCTGAAGACCAGGGCCTTGTGGTTGTTTTCCAGCAGCTCTTCCAGCACTTCGCCAAAGGCTTCGAGCTTGGCGCTGGGTAGGGCGGTGGTGCCCTTGACCAGGCGGGTGTTGCAGCAGGCGCGGCGCAGCTTCATGATTTCGGCCAGCACTTGCAGGTGCTTGGTGCCCGACTCGATGGTGGGGTCGGCCAGCTTTTCCACAGCCTCCCGCCGCAGCGCTTCGTAGAAGGCCATTTCCTGGGCGCTGAGTTCTACTTGAAGCGTCACCTCGGTGCGGGCGGGCAACTCGTCGAGCACCTGGGTTTTGGTGCGCCGCAGAATGAAGGGCTGAATCAGTTTTTTGAGGCGGTTGCGGGCCGCTTTGTCCTGGTTGCGCTCGATCGCATTGGCAAACCGGGCGCTGAACTGATCTTGAGACCCTAGCAGGCCGGGGTTGATGAACCGAAACAGGTTCCACAGTTCCCCCAGGTGGTTTTCGATGGGCGTGCCGGTGGTGAGAATTTTGAAGCGGCCCTGGAGCTTCATCGCGGCTTTAGATCGCTTGGTGGCGGAGTTTTTGATCGCCTGGGCCTCGTCGAGCACGATGGTCTGCCACTCGGCTTTGGCCAGCATGTCTGACACATCATCCTGTTGCAGCAGGCCGTAGCTGCACACCAGCAGATCAAAGGGCTGGAGGTTGTCGAGCACTTTTTGGCGATCGCCCGTGCCAAACTGCATGGGGTTGAGCGTGGGGGCAAACTTCTCGGCCTCGCTGAGCCAGTTCATGCACACCGAGGTGGGGGCAACAATCAGCGTTGGCCCCTCGGGGGCACGGGTGAGAATCAGCGCCAGGGCTTGCAGGGTTTTGCCCAGGCCCATGTCGTCTGCCAGGCAGGCCCCCACGCCCCAGTGGGCCAGCCGGGCCAGCCAGTTGAAGCCTTCGATTTGGTAATCTCGCAATTCTGCCTGCAATGTGGAGGGCAGCTCGGGCTTGAGATCCTTGGCTTCTTTGAGGCGTTTAAGGTGGTCTTTCCAGTGTTTGTCGGTCTTGAGCTGGCCCACCTCATCCATCCAGTCTTCCATGGCGAGGGAGGCGAGGGGATGGAAGCGCACGCCGTCGCCGCTGGTTTCGGAGTAGGCGCGCAGGTCGTCGAGGCGCTTGCGAAACTCTTGAGTAAGGGCGAGAAACTGACCATCAGCCAGCTTCACAAACCGACCGGGGGAGGCGTCGAGCAGCTCCATCAGCTGCTTCATGCCCATCACTTCGTCGTCGCTGATTTGCAGCTCGCCGCTGGCGGCAAACCAGTCGCGCTGCCGCTGAATCTGGATCTTGAAGTTGCTGAGGCTGACCCGGTTGGCGATGCGCATTTTTTCGCCCTCGGGCCATTCCACCACCGCCTGGTCGCCCAGGTCTTGTAGTTCTAGAATTAGCTCCAGGCAGGCTTCAGGGTCGTCAATTAGCCATTCACCATTGGTATCGTTGAGGCGTTGCAGGGTGGCGCAGTTTTTTTCGACGGCGCGGGCGAGTTTTTTCTCTTCCTTTAAGTTGCGGTGGGTTTGCAGCCGTCGGCCGTCGATTTCGGCGATCACCATTTCGCCGCCGGTTCCCGGTTGGTAGTAGGGGCCATCTTCACCAAAGGGACGGGTGAGCAGGGAGACTTTGAGCCCTTCCCCGGCGGGCAGCAGGTGCAGGTGGGGTTTGGGCACGGCTTCGACGGCTTCAGCATCGGCCACACCACCGCCAATGTCAGAGTGGACGGTGACGAGTCCGGCTACGGCATTGATGGCGGTCAGCACCTGTTCCTTCGCATTCTCGGGCACTTCGAGGGCATTCTTTGGCCCCAGCACCTCGGCGATGCGGTGGTGCTGAGGGGTGAACTCGATCACCTTGAGGCGGGTGGGGGTTTCTTTGATCAGGGCGATCGCCTGCTTGCTCTCCACCGCTGGAGTCAGCGAAATCGCCAGCTTGCCCGCTTTGGTCTGGCGCACCAGCAGGGCGGGTTCTCCTTTTACCACCTCCACGGGGGGGGTGGAGGCGTCTTCCCAAAACACCAGGGGGTGGCCCACTAGCGCCAGCAGCGCCTGGGCCGGAAAGCGGTAGTTGTCGTAGCCGTAGCCGTAAGGGTCGTGGGTGAGGTGGGAGCAGACCTCGCGATCTTGAGTAGTGAAGTAGTTAAAGCTAGGAATCTCGTTTTTAAGGCGGCGGAGGGCGATCGCCCGGCCCTTGCTCCAGCCGCCCTTGGCGCTGATTTTTTGCTCCTTGGGCTGGAGCTGCCAGCTCTGCTCGGAGTAGTAGGTGATAAACCAGGCCAGGCGATAGTCGCTGGCGGCGGGGGCATTGACCTGCTGGGAGGGCGTTGTAGGATTGAGGCCGATCAGCGCCGTGAGCGACAGTTCCCAGGGCTGTTTGGGCTTGAGAATATCCACTAGGGGCACAATGCCGGTTTTCTGTTGTAGGGCGGCGGCTTTGGCGCTGTAAGTGTTCTCGCCTAGACGAGTGAGCAGGGTGGCGGCTTCGAGGGCCAGCCAGTCGTAGCTAGATTCGGTGGCCGCTTTATAGAAGGCCCGAGCCATCTTGGGCAAACGCTCCTGGGCATTTGCCACATCGACCCAGTAGAGACAGATCATGTCGATCAGCACTTCGATGCTGGTGTTGTTGTCTAGGTCGCTGACGGGACTGTTGGTGAGGTAGCGCTTGGCGGTGCTGTTGCCCTGGAGCGTTTGGGCCACCTTCTCCAGGCAGTTATAGATCACGCTCATCCAATGGTGGTAGGTCTGCTCGGCGATGATGTGGGCGTAGCCCTCGGCCTCCTTGAGGCTAGGGGAGGAGCCCTCTTGCATTAGGCTCAGGGGCAAAAAGATGCCGGGCAAATTGTCGAAATAGATCTTGCGCTTGCCGGTGCTTTTTTTCAGCAGTTTAAGGGCAACGCGGCCAGCTTCGACGGTTTGGGGGTAGTCGCCCCGCAGGCAGTCGAGCCAGCTCTGGTGCAGCAATTGCTCGACAGGGTCGTCTTTGGCGTAGTGCTCTAGGGCAGCGTCGGCCTCCGCCAGGCGGCCTCGGGCCATGAGCTGCTCGATCCAGATGCTTTTGAGGCGATCGCTGGCGGTGGAGTTGGGTCGGCTGCACTCCTCGTGGAGCAGTTCAAAAAAGTGATTGTTGGGGACAAGGCCGGTAAAGGAACTGCGGCAGAGACTGCCCAGAGCGGCTTCATAGATTTCAGGAACCCGCTTGAGGGTGAGAAACCAGTCGCGATCGAAGGGGTTGTCGCAGATCAGCGCATAGACCTCGGCGAGGGAGATACGGCTGGCGTTGTAGGGGTTGCTGTAAAAGCTCTCGAACTGCCGTTTGATAAATTTCCAGTCGTAGCGGTAGACGCCAATACGCACCTCGCGGATGAACTCGTCTTCGCTGGCAAACAGGCGCAGATCTTTATTCCAGCCGTGGGTACGAACGGGCAGGGTGGCCTGTACCGCAGCCACCATCGGCTCAAATCGGTCTTGGGCAATGGCCTCTCGGGTGAGCAGCTCGGTGATGAGCGGGTGGGTATGAAAGCCCTGATTACCGGCTGCCTCGATCACCCCCTGGCGCGACAGGCGAGTGATCAAGGGGTTCAAGTGGTTGATGCTGGTCAGGTCTTGCTGAACGCTTTGCAGGTAGCGGTTGTAGGCATCGAGCAGCTTGGCTCTGCTCACAGGGGCGTAGACCACCGCAAGCAGCTGCATCAACTCTTTCTCTGGCAGAAAGAGCTTTTGGTAGGCCTTTAGAAGAATGTCGCGCTGGGCAGCGATTTTGTTGGGGACGGGCATAGGTGATTGCAGTAGCTGCTCTTGGATGCAATTGTATCGGTCAGGGTAAACCCACGCTGTTCTGATCGCGCTTTTCTTACCGCACTGATTGGCAAGGCTAGCCCTGGCAATAGGCCAGGCTTATTGAAAATCTGTTGCATTAATCCCAGGGCTTGGGTATCTTAGTAATAACGATAGTCAATAACAACAGCAGTCGATGTCCCTAGGGCGTCGCGTCCAGCAATTTTCAAAAAAAAATGCCTCAATGCCTGTCAGGAAAGGGGTTCAGCTATTTTAAGCCTCGGCTGAGTCCCATGTTCTAGCGTTTAGTTCAGAGCCAGCTTCAATAAGTTCTGGCCCGTGGCGGTCATCACTATGGAGATTCAGTCGAGTTAATATGCACGTTTTAGAGTCAGATTATTTAGGGTCAGGGCAAGACCTACAAAACGCTGCCCCCGCTCAAACCGTGGTTGATTTAGATCGAGTCACCCGCTGGAACGTCTACCGTCGCCTGCAAGAGCTGAGTATGGTGTGTGCGTGTGGCAGCGATCGCCCCCTCACCGTTGCCATTCACACTGCCGCCGATGCCCTGCTGGTCTGGAGCGTGGTGCAGGCTGCCACCCAGCCCAAGCTCTCCCTCGCCGACCACCTCAAGCGCTGCTGGCAGCACAGGAGCCTGCCATGAGAACCCTCCACGAGCCCGCCACCCTAGAGGCCGGAACTACAATGCCCGCTGGCCAAGTGCTTAAGGGACAGTACAGTGGGGCCTATCGCTCCGACAAAGGCAAGATCAAGGGATTGCTGCTGCAAGCCGGTGAGGCCGAGTTCACCGTTAAGCTGCCCAAATACCTGCGCCCCATGCTGGTGCGAGAGCTTGCGCCGGGCGATTTTGTGCAGGTCTGGGCCTATCCTGAAGGCGATCGCTGGCGGGCCATCAACATTTTGCCGCTGCCCCAGTGCGAAGTGGCCATGCTGAGCCAGCAGTGGGGCGATCTGGCCCCGGCCCCAGAGCTGGCTCAGACTCCGCAGAAACACCTGTGCATCGAGGTCTGCACCAAGGGCAAGTGCTACAAGCAAGGGGGCCGTCAGCTCCAAAACGCCCTGCAAGAGGCCGTCAATAGCGATCCGGCTCTAGCCCACGTCGCCATTAAGGGAACCGGCTGCATGAAAGCCTGCAAGCAAGGCCCCAACCTGCGCCTGCCCAATGGCCGCATGCTACACGGCGCTAGCCCCGCCGAAGCGCTGGCACGGCTGGATGCGAAGCGATGAGCGCCCAGGAGTTTGACACCCAGCGGTGGGATCACTGGTTGGTGATCGTCGCCTTTGTGGCCCTCTCTAGCTGGATTGTCTGGAAGGTGTATCTCGATTCGTAGGTGGTGAGCGTGAGCGATGGTTGGCTGGATAGAAGCTTGGGACTAGGAGGATCCCCCCTGCCCCCCTTAGAAAGGGGGGTGACGAGCCGCTTTCAAGTCCCCCTTTTTAAGGGGGATTTAGGGGGAGCAAACTTGGCCTACCGTCTCTTACTGAAGCAGAACTACCAGCCGAGCTTGAGGCTGTCGGGGGTGAGGAAGTGCTCCAGATGGTAGGCTCGCTCTTCGGTCTTGAGCAAAATTTGCTCGTAGAGGTAGCGGGTGGCGCGATCGCCCAAACTCTCAGCCTGGGCTGCCAGCCGCCGAATCAGTTCGATCAGCGCCTGCTCGGCCTTCAGATCGTGGTCGATCATGATGCGGCAGCGGTAGGTGTCGTCGTTTTCCATGTCAAAGCAGCACAGCTCAGCCAGCTTGCCGAAGCTCAGCGGCGGAATGCCCCCCAACCCGTGCAGGCGCTCGCCCACCTCATGGGCATGGCCCTGGGCCGCCTCATAGCTTTCCTCAAAGTAGTTGTGGAGCATGTAGTACTCCGAACCCTCCACCACAAAATGGTGCTTTTGATACTGCAACGACAGAGCCGTAAAACTGGCATAGAGCGTTGCCAGCCCATCGACGACGGGTTCTGTAACCGATTTCTCCAGCAGAACTGGGTTGTTGGCAACCTCGCCGTAGGTTTGCAGCAGTGTCTCAGTAATAGGCATAAGCATCCCCCTTTATCAGCGGTGAAAGCAGCCCTCACTTCTCAGGGCTGCTTACTGAGCCTACCCTATTTTTTTGAATCTAGCTAATAACTTTGTTTACCCAAGAAGGTATAGATAAATGTAAAATTTAACCGTTAATTGAATAGCGAAAATGATTTTCAATAGGTCTAATTTTTATATCGAAACTGATTGGCGATAGGTCGAAATGTCTTGGCAAAAGTCACTTCCAAAGACCCTGGCTAATGGGAAAAAGCCGGGCGATCGCTTAGACCATTCTTCAAATATGCCCTTCGCTAGATGACATAGCTCTAGTTACACAGTCAGCCCAACTGCTTTCTTCAATCGTAGCCACAGGACGATGGAACAAGATCCAGCTCTGCCCAGCTTAAATCAAGAGACCAAACCACTCAAAACTGTTCTTAACAAAGAAGGGTTTCGGTTCACCAGCCAGCGGCAAAAGATACTGGACTTGTTTCAGACAGCGGCTTTGGGTCATCACCTCAATGCTGAAGAAATTCACCAGCAGTTGCTAGATCAGGGTGAAAAAATTAGCTTTTCTACCATTTATAGAGCGCTGCACGTCATGGTCAGGCTAGGGCTGCTGCAGGAGCTAGAGCTAGCTGAGGGCAGAAAGTATTACGAGCTCAATACCCCCTTTATGGAGCAGCACCATCATCTCGTGTGTGTTCACTGCGGCGATGTGCAGGAGTTTGAAGACGCTAAAATGACCCAGGTGGGCAGCAGTGAAAGCGCCGCCCATGGGTTCTCGCTGCTCAACTGCCAGTTTACGGTCTACGGCATTTGCCCCAGCTGCCAGTCACTTTTGGGCTAGATGGCGGTAGTAGTGCCAGAGCAGGTGGGCGACAGCACCCCGGTAGGGGTCGAGAGTCGCTGTAGAGGCCAGCAGATCCTTGCGTGTGGGGCGACTCTCCAGATTGTGCAGCCGCTGGTAGCCAATTTGAATCGCTAAATCTGAGGCCGGAAAACTGCCCAACCGCTGGAGACAAAACAATAGGTAGACTTCTGCCGTCCAATCCCCAATACCTTTGATTTGGGTGAGCTGGGCGATCGCCTCCAGATCGGGCAAAGTAGCCAGAGTATCCAGGCTGATCTGGTTAGACAACATAGCGATCGCCAGCTGCTGGCAAGTGCCAATTTTGGCCTGGCTAAACCCCACCTGCTTGAGGGTGATGGCTGGGGCGGCGGCGATCGCCGCCGGGGTCAGCTCCAGTTCTGCCTGCAACCGCTGAAAAATGGCCTGGGCAGCCCGCGACGAGAGCTGCTGCCCCAAAATAATTCGCACCAGCGAGGGAAATCCCGGTGCCCAGGCGCGAACGGTTAGGGGGCCTGCCGCGGCCTCAATGCGCCGAAGGGTGGGGTCGAGGTCATACACCACTGCGATCGCCTGCTGTAGCTGAGGGCTAGGTGGCAGCAGCTCGCGATCGGTGACATTACTCTTGTCAATCACCGACTGCACCCTTACTTCGAGTTCTAGTTAAGGTCTTCATGGATGCAGAGAAAATTGCCCTCTGTATCTTTAAACCAGGCAGCTTTTTCAGAGCTCAGAACGCAAACATGGTTGACGGTCTGTAGCTCTGGAAAGTCGTAATCTTCAAAAACAACGCCGCGTTGCTCCAGTTCTTGAATTTCTGACTCGATGTTGTCAACCTGAAAACTAAGGGCGGTATGGTCGGCTTTAGTGCCCGATTCTTTTGGGAATAGCGCGATTAAAGCTCCACTACCACACCCATAAACAAATTTACCGTCTGGTCTTAACCCCTGGGGTTTTAGACCTAGCTTATCTTCATAAAAATGTCTGGCTCGATCGAGGTCTACAACAGGCAACATCGTGGTGATCGGAGAGGTCGTTAGCATGGGTGACTCCTTTCAATGTGCGATGGTAAAGACCGGCCCAGAGGGCGATCGCGGTTACTCCACCAAAACTCTTTAACCTGAATTCTTAACCCGATTGAGAAATGCTTTGGCTGCGATCGCTATCATCCCTAAACCCACGATATCGAATCAGCCTAAGCAAATGATCCAGGCAACGTAGGCATGCACCAATTCTTAACGATCCCCTGCCAGGCAACCCAGGAGGCTAAGCTCCCTTAGCAACGGCTCTGTTGCCAATATTCCGCTTAAAAAGCAGCTCCCTATAGTTGCCAGACGATAGTGTAGCGCTGGCCTGAGCTGTAATTCTGAAGATATTGAAGCGATCGATTTATGATCTGGCTGAAACAGCTGCTTATTTATGGAGACAGTATCTCCAGTAGTGGGTTTTGCCGGAGTGTCTCTCTCAAAACTGCCGACTCCATTCCTTAGGCCAGCGCTCGACTACCACCTTGGTTTGGGTAAAAAATTCCACCGCGTGGGCTCCCTGCCCGTGGAGGTCGCCAAAAAAGCTGTCTTTCCAGCCGCTGAAGGGGAAGAAGGCCATCGGTGCCGCCACGCCGATATTGATGCCGATGTTGCCAGCTCTAGCTTCATAGCGAAACTGGCGGGCGGCGGCACCGCTATTGGTAAACAGGCAGGCCATGTTGCCCCAGGGGCTCTGGTTTACCAGGGCGATCGCAGCCTCTACCGTATCCACCGCCATCAATCCCAGCACCGGGCCAAAGATTTCGGTATGGGCAATTTCTCC
Source organism: Leptolyngbya sp. (assembly GCA_003249105.1). Classification (GTDB taxonomy): domain Bacteria; phylum Cyanobacteriota; class Cyanobacteriia; order Phormidesmidales; family Phormidesmidaceae; genus Nodosilinea. The sequence continues at coordinate 32,151 of QBLT01000013.1, forward strand.
GCTGGGGGGCACATTCTGCAACACCGTGGGTTTGACGAAGTGGCCCGCTTCCAGGTCTGGAATTTGGGCATTGCGACCGTCTACTAGCACCGTCGCCCCCTCATCTGCGCCAGTTTGAATCAAGCTCTCAATCCGCTGCTGGCTCTGGGCCGTTATCACCGGCCCCATCTGCACATTCGAGTCCAAGCCGTTGCCGACGGTGCGGGTGGCGGCGGTGTGGGCGATTGCATCGGTAAACCAATCGGTCGCTGCCCCCACCGTCACCGCCAGAGATGCCGCCAGGCAGCGCTGACCGGCACAGCCGAAGGCGCTATCGGCCACAATGCGCGTCGTCATCTCCTGATCCGCGTCGGGCAGCACAATCACCGGGTTTTTGGCCCCACCCTGGCACTGCACCCGCTTGCCGTGGGCCGCCGCCTGGGCATAGATATATTTGGCCACCGGGGACGAGCCGACAAAGCTGATCGCCCGAATGGTGGGGTGTTCTAGAATCGCATCCACCGTTGCTTTGGCCCCATGCACCAGGTTCACCACGCCGGGGGGAAAGCCCGCCGCATCCAGCAGCTCGAAGATGCGCTGCATGGTCAGGGGCACTTTTTCGGAGGGTTTGACGATGTAGGTGTTGCCGCAGGCCAGGGCGTAGGGCATAAACCAAAAGGGAATCATGGCGGGGAAGTTGAAGGGGGCGATCGCCGCCGCCACCCCCAAGGGCTGCCGAATCATAAACTCGTCGATGCCGCTGGCGACATCTTCTAGCACCGTGCCCTGCATCATCATCGGAATGCCGCAGGCCACCTCTACATTTTCGATCGCCCGCCGCAGCTCGCCTTTGGATTCCACCAGAGTTTTGCCGCACTCCTGGGTGATGATCTGAGCTAGCTCGTCCAGGGCACTCTCCAGCAGGTCTTTGAGCTTAAACAGGTACTGCACTCGCTGGGGCGGCGGCACGCGACGCCAGTCTTCGAAGGCTTTTGCCGCAGCTTGGGCGGTCTGATCGACTTCAGCTTTGGGCGAAACGGGAACCTGGCCCAGCAACTCTCCGGTAGCAGGGTTATTGACTGCAAGCACGTCCCCTGCCGCAGACGGCACCCACTGACCGTTGATGTAGTTCTTCAAAATCCCCGCTTGCGTCATGCCCGATCGCGCTCCCAATTCCGTCGTGGTTGTGCCGTGATTACGGCTCACTAAGCATCATAGGCGCTGCTCTACCCAATCAATTTGCGTCTGTGTGAAGGAGAACGGTTGCCCCATGTTAGGCGTTGGAGGGCGGCCAGTCGATGGGTTGCGCAAAGATATCTACTTCAGAAAAGGGGCGGGTTTGCGGCAGCTGCTTCGGATCGAGGGGTGTTTCTCGGTTAACCAAATCCAGGCCATTTTTGTAACCGATGGCGATCGCTTCAGTCAAGTAGGGCTTTAAGCCAGGATTTTCCTTTAGGTGATGCTGAATTCTTCGGCGCTGTTGTCGAGTTCTGTTAACTGACCCGATCGCAGCAGCTCGACCTGGCGCTTAGCCCAGGCGTGAAAGTCTTGGTCTAGGAACCACTGAATTGCTTGTCCCCATTTTAGCCCGATTGCTTCAAGCGCCCGCCGGGATGGCGTGGGTCATCGCCCCCGTTTAACAGCAGGGTCTTTTACCGCAGCAATCAGCCCTTTGTCTGGCACTGAATCATGGGGGCGCAGCGATAGACCATAGCGGCTCGGCTATCGACCCCCAGCTTGAGGAAGATGCGGCGCAGGTGAGTAGATACCGTCCATTCACTGATGTGCAACTGGTTGGCAATTTGTTTGTTGGGCCGCCCCATGGCAACCAGGGTAGCCACCTGCAATTCGCGATCGGTCAATAGCCGCACCAGGTCAGGGGCGGCAGAAAGATCAGGCTCGACTTGAACCACGGCGCAGAGGTAGCCATTGACCTCAAAACGGCTAATTTCGGTAAAATGGGCTCCTTCCTCGGCGGCGATCGCGATCTCGCTGTCCCCATGGGCAGAGTCAGCCAGCAGCACCACGCAGTAGTGGTGCTGGTTGATGTCAAAGCTGTCTAAAACCCGGTTAGATAGCTCTGAAACGGTGGGGGCTTGAACGTGGGAAAACGACTGCATCTAAACCTCCAGGAGGTAAACGCGCAATCACCCGCCTGTAGCTGGATCCTGGACTCCCATGGCGAGTAGACTGCAAAAAAGATATTAAAAAGCAATCAAAATTGACTGTGCTTAGTGACCCAAGGAACTCCTGACCCGGTCAGCGAGGTTGAAGATGAGGGACGGGGGGAACACGACGGGAACCTGGCTGACGAGGGCCAGCGGGGGTAGATGACCCAGCCAAAGGACGATGAACGCTAGCGGGGGGAAGCGTGCGCAGATTAAACCGAACTGCCAGGTTAGCCTGGGTGTCTAAAACGGGCTGTAGGCGAGTTCTTGGCCCCGTTAACAGTGGAGTGACACCCGGGCCGTGGCCGCTGACGGTGCTGTCTCCATGGACAACAACACCTAGAGTAACCCGCCCCTGTCTGTAGGCGGGGCCAAATTGGGCATCCCCATCACAAATTGCAACAAAATCGCCAAAGCGGAGGCTGCCCAGACGATAGCGATCGCGCACCCCCGCATCAAATAGCTGAATATCATAATCGCCCCGCCATACGGTATTTTTGCCCAGCCCCGACCCCATAATGTGCGATGGAATCAGGTGGGTGACGGGCACCTGCAACCGTCCATCCCTAGGGGAAATGCCCCATCGCCGCAGCAGAACAGGAGAACAATTGCTGACGGTCACATCAGGGTAGTCGAGCAGCCGCAGCCCCAGGCCGTGGCTGTAGATCTGAATGCGATCGCCAATTTGCAGCCGCCCCAGCACCGCCGGGGCAAAGTCAACAATGACATGATCGACGCCGCCGTGCTTGCCCGTGACTAACCCCCGCTGGCCCGTGCAGGGGCCGCTGATCACCCGCGCCAAATTGCCCACGCAGGAGTAGGTGAGCAAAGCCAGGTTTGGCCCCCGGCGGCTGCCGATCACCTCGCGGTTGTTGTTGTGCAGGGCCACCCCCGGCTCAATGTGGTCGCCCATCAGGCCGACGCAGCGATCGCCAATGCGCTGGTTGAGCACAATGCCCCCGGTGGCAGGCAGCACCCGCGACACCCCATCGTTGCCGATGCGGTAGGGGTTAGCGGCCCCCACCGGGTGCGCCACCTGGCCCATCACCGCCACCATCACCAGGTCAGGCTGGTTGGTGCGCAGGGCGTTGCGACGGTAAGACGAGGCAGGTCTCATAGGTGTCATAACTTGATCCGTTCAGAATAGGCGGCATCAACATTGAAACGGTCATGCTCAGCGACATTTGAGGCGGTACTGCCGCTGATCGAGCACTGGCCCAGTCGCCCCAAATTCCCGGCACCAGCCCAGAATGCGGTTGATCACCGCACAGGTGACCCGAACGCCGCAGTTGAGCCCAGCAATTGGCGTTACCGGAGCCCCGGTGCGGCGACAGTTGCGCAGCAGGGGGTCATTTTCGCAGCGTCGCCCGGCGGTGGTGGGCACCCCCGAGGTGTGTACCCCCAACAGCAGGCGAATGTTGTTGTTGCCCAGCAGCCAGATGGGGCTGCCGCTGTGGCCGGGGCAGGTGTCGATGGTGTAGGACAGGTGCGTAGCCGTGACGTTGTTGAGCGCAATCCGGTTAGAGTGGCCCCACATCGTTCCCAGGGGTTTGTCGCAGGGGTACCCAGCGATGGTGAGCAGAGTGGCGGTGTTTTGCGCTCCGCGCGGCTGGAGCATCATAAATTGCCGCAACCCGGCGAAGGGGCGTGGCAAAATAATCGCGCCATAGTCGAGGTTGGGGTCTACCCGGAACCGGGCGCTAGGGGCCGTGATGCTGCCGGGGCTAGCAGGTCGCCGCTGGCGCAGGCTAGGGGCCGAAAAATCAGCCCCAGGGGTGACTCGAATTTGGGCAAACCGAGTACCTACAGAATTGCCAACGGTGCACCGGGGCGGGTTCACATTCATTAGCACGTGCTTGGCGGTGAGCACCACCTGCGGGGCAATCAGGGTGCCGCTGCCGGTGCCGATCACGTTGCCTGCCGCATCTAAAATTTCAAGCAGGCAAATGGTATTGAATGGAAATAGCAGGGTAGACGGGCGATTGGGCCGGGCGCGAATTTGAAAGCGATCGTCCGTAGGGCCAATGACGCTGTAGTCGAGATCGTCACCGAAAAAGCCGTCTACCATCTCGTCGAGCATGAGGTCGGCGCTGTCGGCACCATCGGCCTCCAGCAGGGTGTCGTAGGCAGTCCACATAGCAAATCTCCAAATTGTGCCAAGGTCAAACGAGGTACCAAAAGCCCTGGGCTCCCTGCCACAGGTTGAGGCGATCGCCGCCATCGGGCTCAACCGAGTCAATCGGGTCGATCTGGGGAAAGCCGTAGCCATCGGCCCAGTCTTGGCCGCTGCTGACGGTGGCGGCGGCGGGCACCACCAGGTGCAGCACCACCAGCTGTAGGCCTGCCCACAGCAGTTTGGCCGCCCCTGCATGCACCAGCACGTGGCGCAGTTGCTCCCGCTCTAGGGCGGCGATGGGGTTATGGGGGTCAATCTCCTGGCAGGGAATGTGCCACCGTTGCAGGGTAGAGCAGAGCTTGGGAGGCAGGTTTTGGGCGGCCTCGGCCCCCGATCGCAGGGTGAGAATGCAGGCAGGCCGAGCCGCCGCCAGGGCGGCCAAGTCGCGGTAGGCCAGCATGAGAGTATCGGTGCGGGCCGACGGCCCCTGTAGACAGCTATCTAGCCCCTGGGCCAGCGACTCCCACCGCCAGATCAGGTCGCTATCGGCCCCGGCAGGCACACAGGACTCGCCCATCACATCGGCCAAAAAATTGATGTTGCGGGTGGTAGGGTCTACCCGCAGCCGCAGGCGCTCCCACTCTTGCAGCGATCGCAGCATCTGCTGCGACAGGGCCTGCCGTTCGGTAAGAGGCAGTACCTCAATTTGCTCCCCCAGCAGGGCTTCCGGCTGCTCCACATAAAATTGCGGGTTGTCGAGAATATGCCAGAACTCCCGCACAATCCAGAGTTCCATCAGCTCGCTGAGCTGCTTGGCCAGGGGCAGGCCGTAGCTCGACAGCGCCAGAGCCGGGTCGAGCACGCAGGCCCACCGCCGCTGGGTGAGGGTAATCGAAAGATCCGAGACCAGGGTTCCTGTCATCGTTCTACCCCTTGCTTAAACTGCTCTTAGAAGAACCATTAGTGATCGAAATCCAACACATCCCGCGGCCTCAAATCCTGGGCGCTCACGGTGGTTCTGCGGGTCAGTGGGTCATACACATGCTTTTCGAGGGTTCGCCCTGATCGAGGATCAATGAGCAAAAATACGCTACGCGCCCCTGGATCGTTGCCAATCACCTCTCGTTGATGACGTTGCAGGTCGCGACGGTTGGTATCTACCTCAATGTTGATGCGTCGCCCACTGCGGGGATCGACCGCCTGAATATCGGGCTGATTGCGGGCTGTGACTAAGCGCTCAATGCGCCGTCGCTGCCCCCGTCCCTGGATAACGGGGCGTGGGCGAGGAATGATCTGGGCCTGCTCATTGCGCAGAGTATTTCGAGATATCCCCCACTGCTGTAGCCTTCTCATAATTTGGTTCCATCGCGTCACCTGGGTATTGAGGGCAGAACGACCACGGTTGGGAGGGGGAGGAGGCCCTCCTCCTCGGGCATAATCGCCTTCTTTCTCCTGAAGCCAAGCACCGTCCAAGCGATCGCGGGCATCGAAAGCTGATATTAGGCTTGGGGAGTAGGCCATCCCATACGGTCTTCTCATAGCTAGACTCCTGATAGAGCGTTGCGCGGGGTATCTCAAACCGCCGCTACAGTCGCGCCGAGTTGGCTCCGATTACCCGCTTGAGTGCCGGGGTTACCCCCGCGAAGCCGCGCCCTTCGGGGGTCATGCGGTAGGCGGCAATCCAGGCTTCAGCGTGGGAGCCCATGGGCCGCAGCTCCGACTGGAAGAGGATGGGGTCGATCGCGGTTTTGAAGTCGTTATCGGCCACAAATTGCAGCATGCGCCGCCCGCTCTCGGCCATCTTGGCCCGCTGGGATGGTTCTGAAATGCCCCCCAGGTAGCGGTTCGACACAATCTCGATCACATCCCACTTAGTGTTGGCGTCGAAGGCTTTTTTGATGTCGGGGGTGTCGAGCAGCTCCAGCACCGAGTGCAGATAGTGGCCAGTCTCCACGGTCAGAGCCAAAATGTTGCCGTAGGTGGAGCGATCCAGCGCGTAGCGCAGATCGAGGCCGATGCGCTGCACCGTGCCAATGCTGCCAAAGGGCCGCTGCTCAATCAGCTGCCCGCCGCGAATGACTTCGCCAATCAACAAATCGCGGAAGTACTGGCCCACCGCCACCATAAAGCCCACAAACTGGCGGTGAAACTGCTGGTTGACGATCGCCCCTGCCGGAGCTGGCGCAGTGCCGTAGTTGAAGGCGCGGCGGTAGGCCACCATGCGATCGCGCAGCCCGTAGCGCAGCGGCTTCCATTTCTCTAGCAGGTAGAGCCCCCGCGCCCCCGGCCCCCGCTGGATGCGCATGCGCCCCTCGCGAAACAG
>QBLT01000140.1 GCA_003249105.1 Leptolyngbya sp.
CTTCGAGGGGCGTCGATTGCCCGGTCTTGAGATTCCACACCCGCGCCGTGCCGTCGTATGACGCGGTGACGACCGCATCCCCTGTGGCGTTAAAGCTGGCACTGTTGATGGAAGCGGTGTGGCCTTCGAGGGGTATAGATTGCCCGGTCTTAAGATCCCACACCCGCGCCGTGCCATCGTCTGACGAGGTGACCACCGCATCCCCTGTGGCGTTAAAGCTGGCGCTGTAGACGGAAGCGGTGTGGGCTAACGGACTGTTGGGAGATTTAGCTTGTAGCTGCTGCAAGGCAAAAATAGGGCTGGCGGCGGGGTACTCAGCGATGGCCTTAACAGGTATGCCAGCTTCGGCCACAGCAGCTTCGAGGCCGCGCCCTGCCTTAATGGCTCTAAGTAACGCCCCAATCTGGTCAAACTCAAAACGAGCTAGGGCGGCGGTTCCGGCTTGCTCTACGCGGGTGCCAATTTGGGCTAGGCGCTGAGCTTTTGCGGCTGCGGCAGTTTTGATGTCGGCATCTCTAGCTCTAACTGCCGCAGCTTGGGCTTTGTCATCGGCAGCTTTGGCTTTGGCTTCGGCCTGCTGCTGGGCCACAGCCGCCGTTTGAGCCTTGCCGTCGGCTTCTCTAGCGCGGGTTTCTGCGGTTTGTTGGGCAGCAGCGGCGTCTTCGGCAGCGGCGACCGCCTTTTGCTGGTCTCGCTTGGCCTGCTGGGTCTGTTGGGTGGCAGCGTTTGCCTGTTGGGTGGCAATTGCTACCTTTTGGTCAGCTTCGTTTACCAGCGTATCGGCTTGAGCAATGCGCTCATCGGCCTCCTTAATAGAAGCGATAGCCTTTTGTTGCTGCGTCCAGGCAAGCCAGCCAGAACCAGCGGCGACCACAATGCCCGCCGTCGCCGCTAATACCCCAAGCCGCATACCCCGGCGCAGCTTTCTTTCCGCCGCTGCTTCAGCCTCTTCTCTCGCCCTACCAGCGCGAATGTACTCTTGCTGCAAGCCCGTAGGCTGAGGTTCCACCGCTGCGTTAGTCGTCAGCCAGGTTTCAGCAGTTTGCAAGTCTTGCCCCCGTAGCAGCAGGCTTTCATCGCGCCCCCGCCGATCCCACTCGCCCGATCGCACCAGCAGCCGCGTATGGGTCTCCAAATGCTCCCGGTCAGTATCCAGTGTTCGCAGCAACCCGGCAAAATTCGCCTGAAAATCGCCATCATGCTCCCGAAAGTCGAGCCATTGCAGCTTGCCCAGCACCGGGTGCAGGTCGCCCACATCGATCGCCCGATGCAGCACCGTCACCATGCGCTTATTTAGCCCCTGGGCATATTCCACCTCATCGGCACAAAAGGGCGAGTTCACCGCCTCCGGCGACAGCACAAACACAAACACATCCGAGCTTTCTATGCCCCGGTAAATCTCCTGCTGAAAGTCGGTGCCGGTGGCGATGCTCTCCTGGTCAAACCAGGTGCATTTGCCCTGGGTTTGCAGGGCGTCGTTGAGCCGACGGGCAAAGTCAGAATCGACCCGCGAGTACGAGATAAACACATCCAGCGCCGGGTTCGGCGGCTGGCGCAGGCTCTCGGCAATAAACTGCTCGTGCAGTGCCGTGGGCGGGTGGCGGTGGGTGCGGGCCACCTTTAGCCAGGTTTCGGCTCGGCGCAGGTTGTAGCCCCGCAGCAGTAGAGTGGGGTTTTGCTGCTGCCGCTGCCACTTCAGCGCTTGCACCAGCCAGGTTTTGTGCTCAGTAAAGTAGGTGCCGTCAGTGTTGAGCTGCCTCAGCAACTGGCTTTCGTCAGCTACATAGTCGCTGGCCTGGGTGTTGTCAGTCAGGTCAATGTGCTGAAGATTCCTCAACCCCTCGGGCACCTGCTCGGGCTCCACCGCCGCCGCCAGCACCGGAATCACCCGCTTGTTGAGCGCTAGCGCTTGGGCAAGTTCCTGCTGGCAGTAGCGCGACTGGGCCGAAGCGGGCGACAGCAAAAAGACCACGTTGTCGGCTTCTTCTATGCCCTGGCTAATGGCACTGTTGTAATCCTGGCTGGTTTGAATATCGGTGCGGTAGTTCCACACCGTGATGCCCTGGCGCAGCAGAGAGCGGCGGATCTGTTCTGCGGGTGCTTGGTCTTGGTCGCTGTGGCACAAAAACACCTGGGTCATTAGGTTATTGGCGTTTTTGGTGCTCTCGGTGATGTATTCGCAGTGCAGGTCGGTGGGGAAGCAGGGCAGCGGCTCCCCGTCGGCAAAGCGGGTTTGCAGCCAGGTTTCGGCGGTCTGGCGCTCGGTGCCCACCAGCAGGTAGTGGGTCTGGCGGTGGTGCCGCTCCCAACTTAGAGCCTGGGTGAGCAGGGTGGTGTGCTGGTGCACATAGGCTTGAATGTGGGCCTGGGCTGCACCCGTTTGCTCATCGCAATAGCTCAGCGTGCGGGTCAGTTTTTCTAAATATTGCTCGGCCTCGTCCAGCCCATCGCGGCACCAGATCCAGTTGAGCTGGCGCACGGTGGTGCAGCCTTCTGGGTCGATGGCGGCCCAGGCCTTTGAGTCGCCCCCAGCCACATGCAGCAGCGGAATGATGCGTTTGCCGTAGTGGCGAGCCAGGGTCAGCTCTAGCTTGCAGTAGGGCGAGGCCATCGCCGAGGGCGAAATGACGTAGATAAACTGGTGCGATCGCCCAATTGCCTCATCAATCCGACCCTGCCAGTCCGTCGCGGCGGGGATATCGTCGAGGTCGAGCCAGATATTCCCCAGGCCCCGCGCCTTGAGCTGCTCTTTGAGGGCAATCACAAAAGCTTTGCTGTCAGACCGTCCGTAGGAAATAAAAGCGTCTTCAAAGACCGGCATAGGGCTAAGAGGAATATAACGGGGGTCGAAATCCTGATTTCCCTAAGAAGCCAGAATTTTTCGGTGAAAACTGTTTTACCCCCTAAAGTAAACGCCTTTAGCCGATTTCCTGATAAAGATTAGGTTTTGCTTACAAACCCGATTGCGCCCCTGCCCTCCAGCATCCGTAGGGTGGGTGAGGTGGTTACTGTCCCAAACTACCTGCCTTCAACATTGCGGCCCGCTGTAACCCACCGCCCGCCCATAGCGAGAGTTTCCATGGGGGTGCGCGGTAGGTCGGGGCGATCGGTTACGGTGCAGGGTCGAGGCCAAGGGCGATGCCCCACCTAGAGTTAATTAGAGTTCATCTGCCCTTGCTCGCCTTCCCGCCGTTCGATGGAGTTCTGTAGAATGACGAGAGTGGGAACCAATACGTTTGGGGTTAGCTGTACAGATGGCTGCGGCGGTAACGATTCAAAACCTGAAGAAGTCCTACGGGGCGGTGGAGGCCGTGCGCGACGTGTCGCTCACCATTGAGCCCGGCGAAATCTTTGGCCTGCTGGGGCCAAACGGAGCGGGTAAAACCACCACCATTCGCTGCCTCTGCACCCTGACCACCCCCGACAGCGGCACTCTTGACGTGATGGGGGTTTCGGTGGTTGAGCAGCCTCGGCTGGTGCGCCAGTATCTAGGCTACATTGCCCAGGAGGTCGCCCTTGACAAGGTGCTCACCGGGCGCGAGCTAATGCGGCTTCAAGCCGACATTTACCACATGCCTAGGGGGGTTTCTGGCCCTCGCATCGACCAGATGATCGACCTGCTAGAACTGGGCGACTGGGCCAACAAAAAGACCGCCACCTACTCTGGAGGCTTGAGAAAGCGGCTTGATTTGGCCCTGGGGCTTCTGCATCAGCCCGATTTGCTGGTGCTAGATGAACCCACCGTGGGCCTCGACATTGAGACGCGATCGGCGGTGTGGGGCTTTTTGCGCCAGCTGCGGGCGGCAGGCACCACCATTCTCATTACCAGCCATTACTTAGAGGAAGTCGATGCCCTGGCCGATCGGGTAGCGATTATCGATCGCGGTCAGGTAATCTCCTCGGGCACCCCCAGCGATCTGAAGGATAAAATTGGGGGCGATCGCATCACCCTACGCATTCGCGAGTTCACCTCCGACAATGAAGCCGCCAGTGCCCGCACCATGCTGGCTGAGCTGCCCTTTGTGCGCGAGGTGATCGTCAACTCGGCCCAGGGAAATTCTCTCAACTTAGTCGTTGACCGCCAGCCCGACGTGCTGTTGACGGTTCAGCAGGCCCTCAAAGCCGCCGATTTGCCAGTATTTGGCATTGCCCAGTCGCGCCCTAGCCTTGACGATGTGTATCTGGCCGCTACAGGCCGCACCTTAATGGATGCGGAGCTGGCCGCCGTAGGCCAGCGCGACCTCAAGAGAGAAAAGAAACAGGCCATGAAGGGACGTTAGGATAACACCATGAGCACCACCATTCCCACTCCATCCCCCCGCCGCGAGGCTGATCCCAGCCTTGAGAATTCAGACCTTAAAGCCTGGAAGGCTGACCTGATCAAATCTCAAGGTCTAGTCTCTGGAGCCTTTTTGCAAGAGACCCTGGCCATGACCCGGCGACTGTTTATTCAGCTCCAGCGTCGTCCCACCACCTTAGTAGCCGGGGTAATTCAGCCCTTGATTTGGCTAGTGCTGTTCGGGGCGCTATTTCAGAATGTACCCGAGGGTCTGTTTGGGGAAAGCCGTAACTACGGGCAGTTTTTAGGAGCAGGCATCATTGTGTTCACGGCCTTTGGCGGGGCGCTCAACGCGGGGCTGCCGGTGATGTTTGACCGCGAGTTTGGCTTTTTGAACCGTTTTTTGGTGGCCCCGCTCGCCTCCCGCTACTCGATTGTGGTGGCATCGGCGCTGTTTATTGCTGCTCTGAGCCTGGTACAAACGGCGGCAATTTTAGCCCTGAGCGCGGTGCTCGGTGCCGGGTTGCCCAGCCTGTCGGGGTTACTGCTGGTGCTGTTTATTGTTATGGCGCTGGTGCTGGGGGTGACGGCCCTCAGCTTAGGGTTGACCTTTGCGCTCCCCGGCCACATCGAGCTGATTGGGGTGATCTTTGTGACAAACCTGCCCCTGCTATTTTCTAGTACGGCTCTGGTACCGCTGGAATTTATGCCGCGGTGGCTCCAGGTGGTGGCTAGCTTAAACCCGCTCACCTACGCCATTGAGCCCATTCGTTACGTCTACCTGCACCCTGCCTGGGGCTTGGGTGACACAGTGCTGCAAACGCCTTTTGCGGCAGTTTCGTTGGGGGCTTGCCTAGCTGTTTTAATCGTTTTCTGCGGCTTGGCACTGGGGTTAATTCAGCCTCTGTTGCGCCGCCGTATTGCCTAGGGGCAGGCTCCGCTGAGCCAGTCGCCGAGGTGGTATACAGGGTATCCGCAGCTTGCGAGTTAGCCGTTACAATGAGGGGACAGACAGCACGGTTGCCCCTGTGCTCAAGGTTTTAGTTGTTATGGTGTCAAGGAGTGCTCCTATGGCTTCCCTAAATTTTCTCTCTCGACGAGTAGCAGCTGCGATCGCAGCAACCAGTATGTTAGTTTTGGCTCCAGCAGCCTTGGCCCAGTCTACGGCCACTGACCCTAGCAGCACCCCGCGCGTCGATACCAACGAAGGGTTTAGCGACAGCGATGCCAACGGCGGCCTCTTTGGCGAGAGCAGCAGCCCCTTCGATCTAATTCACCGGGCGGTGCTGATGAACGATCGCACCCCTAGCGACTTTAGCCGCCAGCACCGCGGTCGCATCAGCAATGAAGCATCTAACTTCCGCACCCTACAGCAAGATGCCCTGCGCCGTCAGCAGTCCCAGTCCACCCAGCCTGAGATAACCGAGGTCATTGCGCCCGAGACCGGAGAAGAGTAAGTTACTATTCCTATGTCAAAGGCATGAGGTCGTCTGTTCTAGCGAAGGGATGCAGTTCAAAACAACGAAACATTGCCCCTGAGATCCCAGCGGCAATGTTTTTTTAACGGCTGCTTTAAGTAGCTGCACAAGAGCCTTAAGCGAAAGCCTCGCACACCAACACTGTCTGATAGCAGGTGAAGCCTAGTACTTGACCAACTTGATTGTGACAGGCTCTAATAGCCCAGGGTCTAGGTTTGAGGTGTCGGGTTCAAAGCAACTCCTGCACCTGAGACCTTGAACCTCAATAACCTGTACCCGTTGTCTCGATAGACAAATAGGCTATGACAGCCCAAAATGCCAGGGTCCAAGCCTATTACGGATTTTCTTCAATTTTTCGCTCTTCTATCTTCGTTCTTTCCTATCCGTAAATCGCTACAGCTGGCAGGTAAACAGGCGGCTGAGAAAGTAGTTAACCATTTTGGCTCCATAGGGAGAATCCCACCAAATGATGGGGTAGCAGCCTACGGGGTCATCTAAGTCGTGGCGGGCCTGGTCAACGGTTTTCCACTGGTCGTTTTGCCGCCAGCCCACCTGCTCACCCAGGCGGTTAAGGATAGCAGTGTCCTGAATTAGCGCCGTTTCGAGGGTGCCACCCACAGCTTGGTAGATCTGGAGCTGCACGCTAAAGCCAAATCGCCCGCCCGTGTAGGTCGTCCACAGACGATCTACCACCCGCAGAACGCTGCACGGAAACAGGCGAACGGCATCGGGGGTCAGATCTTCGCGATCGGGGGTGCCTGCCTCCTGCAAAATCACCCGCACGGTTTCTTCGTCGGCCTCCATCAGTTTGCCGGTTTTAAGCAAACGCTGAAGCGGTTGAAAGCGTTCGACATCAGTTACTAGGGTTAGCGCGTCTTCTAAACGGGCAATGCGCTCTGTTAACCCCTGCTGAATAAAGCCTTCTAACCTGGCCTCTAGCGCCTCTAACCGAGCAGCTAGTTCAGCCTGCGACCCTTCCTCATCCATATCGACTCCTTACAGATATTGTCAACCAGAGCCACGCCCTAAGTGGTATGCACCTTGGCCACTGTTGCCAGACGAATTTGAGCAACGCTATAAATTTTAGTATTGCCTAGTCACAACTATCGCGATCGCCTTCCTAGGCAGGGGTTTCCCCCTGGGAACGCATTGGGGCCATAGCCTCGTCTTCGTCCAGGGCACCGGAGCTATGGCTGGTTGAGGTAGTCACAGTCGGGGGTGCCCCTGGCCCACCGTGAAACAGCCGATCTTCTAGGCCCTTAAGCAGCACATAGAGCACCGGCACCACCAACAGACTCAGCACCGTCGCCACTAGCAGACCGCCAAACACCGTATAGCCAACCGACCAACGGCTGGCGCTACCTGCCCCGGTGGCAATCAAGAGTGGAAAGAAACCTACCAGCGATGAGATTGCTGTCATGATGATCGGGCGAAATCGCTGTTCGGCGGCGGCAACTGCCGCAGGCACCAGTCCTAAACCCTGGCTTCTGGCCTGGTTGGCAAACTCTACAATCAGAATGGCATTTTTGCTAGCGAGGCCAATCAGCATGACCATCCCCACCTGGGCATAGACATTGAGTTCCAGTCCCCGCAAGAACAAAAACGTCAGTGCCCCCAGCACCGCCAGGGGCACCGTCAGCAGAATGATGATCGGATCGATGTAGTTTTCGTACTGGGCCGCTAGCACTAGAAACACCACCAGCACCCCAAGACCAAAGATCACGATCGAGAGGCCACCAGAGGCCAGTTCTTCTCGAGCTGTGCCCTGCCAGGCCTGCCCTACCACTGGCAGCGCGGCCTGGTCATGGGCCTCAGTCATGGCCGCGATCAGCTGGCCCGAGCTTGCTCCCAGTGCGGGCAGCCCCTCCAGCTTGATCGCCCGCAGCAGGTTGAAGTGGTTGATGGTAGAGGGGCCGACGATTTCCTTGAGCGTGACGACTTCCCCAAGAGATACCATGGTGCCCTGGCGCGATCGCACATAGATAGCGTTGATATCGCCGGGCTCATTGCGAAAGCCTTCGTCGGCCTGTACATAAACTCGGTAATTGCGTCCACCAGAAGTGTAGTCGTTGACGTAGCGGGAGCCCAGGTAGGTGCTCACAGTGGTGAGTGCTTCGCTGATATCCACATCTAGAGCTTTAAGGCGATCGCGGTTAAGCTCCACCTGCACCTGGGGCGAACTGGCCGTAAACTGCGTAAACACCCCCGCTGAGGCGGGCGACTGATTGGCCAGCCCTATAATCTCGTAGGCGTTACCCAAAAATTGGTCGATGGTCATCTGGTTACCGCTGCGATCTTGGAGCTGCATCTCCAGCGATCCGGTGGGGCTAAAACCAGGCACTGGCGGAGCATTAAAGGCGATCACCAGCGCTTCCTGAATCGCCGAGAGCCCCCCATTGACCTTGGGCAACAGCCCCGCTACCGTCGACTCGGAGGCGCGCCGCTCCTCCCAGGGGGCTAGAGTAGCGAAAAACACCCCCCGGTTGGGCGAGGGGCCGTCAAAGCCAAACCCCGACAGCATAAAGGTGCTGGTCACCTCTGGAAACTCAGAAAGGATCGTATCGGCCTTGGCCATCACAGCTTTGGTGTATTCCAGCGATACCCCGTCAGGAGCCTGTACAATGCCTAGGAAGTAGCCCTGGTCTTCTTCGGGCACAAAGCCCGTCGGTACCAGGCGAAACATGAACACCATGAGCATTAGGCCCACCACAAACAGGGCCACAACGACGTAGCGCAGCCGAATCAGCATTCGCACGGCCCGCCGATAGCGCTCTACGACCCATGCCAGCATCTGGTTAAAGCGATCAAAGAAGCCGGCCAGGGGGCCACCCCGCTGCCCTGGGGCAGACGGGCGCAGCAGCAAAGCCGACATGGCAGGTGAAAAGCTAAGGGCGTTAAAGGTCGAAATTACGATGGTAAAAGCAATAGTGAGGGCAAACTGCTGATAGATCTTGCCCGTGCTGCCCGGGAAAAACGCCACCGGCACAAACACCGCCACTAGAACCAGCGAGGTAGCAATTACCGCCCCCGACAGCTCCTGCATGGTATCTAAGGCGGCCAGGCGCGGGCGCATGCCTTGGTCTATCTTTGCGGCGATGGCTTCTACTACGATGATCGCATCGTCGACTACTAGACCCGTGGCTAGAATGCAGCCGAACAGAGTCAAGGTATTGATGGAAAACCCAAAGAGCAGCAAGAAGGCCATAGCCCCAATCAGCGAGACTGGGATCGCGATCGCAGGGATAATCGTCGACCGCCAATCTTGCAGGAACAAGAACAAAATCAGCAGCACCAGGCCGATCGCCGTAGCTAGGGTAATCAACACCTCTTCCAGCGACACCTTGACAAATTCGGTGGTGTCAAACACTAATTCTGCCCGGTAGCCCGGCGGAAACGACTGCTGGAGTTCAGTAATGCGATCGCGCACCGCCTGGGCCACCTGCAGGGCGTTACTGCCCGGCAGCTGGTAGATGATCAATCCTGCCGCCACCTTGCCCTGGGTCTTGGCATCAAAGCTGTAGTCTTGGGCCCCGACTTCGGCCCGCCCCAGGTCGCGCAGGCGCACGAGGTTGCCATTGGCCCCCACCTTGATCACCAGGTTCTCAAACTCTTCGGCCTCCTCCAGACGACCCGGCAGGCGCACGGTGTACTGATAGGCTTGATCGACGCTGGTTGGAGAAGCCCCAACTGACCCGGCCCCCACCTGAATGTTTTGCTCTTGCAGGGCCGCCACCACATCGCCGGGGGTGAGCGCCTGACTGGCCAGAGCGGTAGGGTCGAGCCAGAGTCGCATGGCGTAGCGACCCGACCCAAATATCTCGGCGCTGCCTACCCCATCGATCTGTTTCATCTCGTCGAGAATGAACAGGTCAGCGTAGTTGCTCAGAAACAGTGCGTCGTAGCGATCGTCGTCGGTAAAAAAGCGATACACCAGCAAAATGCTCGGCGACTGAGCCGTCACCGTTACCCCCAGTTGGCTGACCTCCGGCGGCAGCTGAGGGTTCGCTCGCGACACCCGGTTTTGCACATTTACCTGGGAGATATCTTTGTCTTGCCCAGGGCCAAAGACGACGTTAATGGTGCTCTGGCCAGTGTTAGTGCTGCTGGAGGTAATATACTGCATGCCCTCCACACCATTGATTTCGCGCTCCAGCACCGTGGTGACGTTGCTCTCTACGGTTTCGGCGTCGGCCCCGGTGTAGTTAGCCGCCACCGAGATCTGCAGCGGCGCAATCTCCGGCAGTTGCTCAATCGGTAGCTGTGGAATGGCGATCGCCCCCGCCAGCACAATCAGCAGGGTACACACGGTGGTGAGCACCGGGCGACGGATAAAGTTGTCAGCAATGGAGAACAGCGCCATAGGTGAGCTACCGGGGGCTTAAAGGAGTAAAAGGCTGCGATTTTCGTCGGAAGTACATTGCGAACCGGGTCGCGCCCACGCCAAACAATAAATGGGCTAGGGCGTTGCTGAGGCCTGGGCCTCAGGGTCAATGGGCCTACCGTCTTGCAGCTGTAGAATGTTGGTCACAATTACCTCATCTCCAGCTTCTAGACCGTCAATTACCTGGTAGCTTCCTCCCTGGATTGGCCCAAGCTGCACCGGTCGCTGGGTGGCCACCCGCAGAGTCTGACCATCTTCCTGGGGCTGGTCGGTGGCCACAAACACAAAGCTCTGCCCAGCGATGCGGGTGACCGCCACCGTGGGCACCAGTAGCGTAGCGGTGGTGCTCCAGATCAGTCGCGCTCGCACAAACTGGCCATCGCGCAAATTTCCCGCTTCATTCGGAAAGCGAGCCTTGACCAAAATTGACTGCCCCTCGCCATCCACCTCTGGCGAAATAAAGCTGACGCTTCCCGTCGCTAGGGGTTCACCCGTGTCAGGGCTCAGCAACTCTACCGGAATGCCCGTCCGCAGCTGGCTGGCTCGGGTGGTCGGCACCTGAATACGCAAAAATAGCTCGCTGTTTTGGGTAATGGTGGCTAGGGTATCCCCCGCCTGCACATAGTCGCCAACCTTGAGGGACACATCGCCCAAGAAGCCTGCCACCGGGGCCACCACCTGCTTAAAGCCCAGGTCTGCCTGGCTGACATCCACCTGGGCCTGGGCCTGCTCAAAGGTTGAGAGCGCTTGCTGGAGCTGAGCCTGGGCAGCTCGTACATTATCTGAGGCCTGCCGCTGGGCAGCCTGGGCCACGTTTAGCCGGTTTTGGGCATTGTCTAACTCTTGACGGCTCAGCGCCCCCGCCCCAACTAGTCGTTCGGTGCGGCCAAATTCAACTATGGCCAACTCGACATCGGCTTGGGCGCGGGCCAGCTCTGCTTGAGCCGCATTCACCTGGGCCTGGGCGGCATTGCGACCAAAGCCAGCCGCCTGGGCAGCCGCCTGGCTTGCCGCCACCTCAGACTGTACTTGATTGGCGCTAAGCTGCACCACAGGCTGACCTTGGGCAACGGCATTGCCAGAGCTTGCCAACACGCGAGCTACGCGGCCGTCAACCTCTGGCCTGAGCTCAATGCGCTGCTCAGCCTCTAGAGCCCCAACAAAATCAGAACTTTCTTCAAAAGTGCCGGGCTGAAGCTCCTGCACCTGCACCTGCACCACCTGGGGGGCGGCGGCATCGGGTGCCGATCGGGCGCAGGCCGTTACAGCGAGCGATAGGGTAAGGGCAACCCCAAAGACCTGTCGCGATCGACGAGTATTCACTGGCAGCATAAGACAACTAAACTTTAGAGTGCTGGTTAGACATCGGATGCCGTTACTTGATAGTAGTTCAGAGAACCTGGAGTCATGGCGTCGACATCTGGGCTAAACAGACGACACCCCATCGTCTCCAATCCGCTGAGAAATCGGTGTTGCTCCATTAGTTCCATTAAGCGAGCGTAGCGAGCCTCCGTCGGTGAGATAGAGCCTTAACATGTCGATCAGTAGACGAGCGTGGTCACGAAACGAGCCGCTCTGCGGTTCGTAGATGCGGTGCAGCAAAATGCCGTCTACGACACAGCTGAGAAAACTGACTAATTTTGGATCGTCTAACCCTAGCAGGGCAGCCACCTGCTGTTCGCTCTCTTGCCAAACTCCATGAAACACTTCAGTTGGAACGCCACTCTCTCGGTGCTGATGCTGATAGAACTCAATCCAAATCAGCGTTTGCTTCCTTAAGAAGTCCTCATTTTGAGCGACATACTCCAGGGCGGCCTCTATGCGGCCCAACACACAGGGCTGCTGACTGGCGATCGCGATCGCGCTTTGAATATCTCGTAGCGTAGTTTCCCGCACCAGTTGCTCAAATAGCCCTTCTTTACTGGGAAAGTAGTGATAAAGCGTGCCTGTTGAAACCCTTAAGCCCTGGGCAATTTGGCGCATGGTCAGCGCAGCGTAGCCCTTTTCAGCAAATAGGTCAAAGCATTGGTCTAATAGCTCCCTGCGGTACTGGTCATGGTCAACGATCTTTGGCATACACGCTCAGGCGTTGCGGCCTAACCTCTAAGCAGTTCCAAAAGCCTAGCCCATCATCACAGATTTTATGTTGAACGATCGGTATAAAAACCATAACTTCTTTGCCCTACCCTGTAAACCCTTTATCTATCCTTGCCCTACCCTCGGCGACCTATGGGCCTGCCCTCAGCAGCCTATAGGCGGCTCTGCAATTGTGCCCGTGACCTGCGAGCAGCTTCTAACCCTGGCACAAAACAAACTTTCGCCGACCTAAACCGTTGGAGCTAGGTAGAGCACTGAGCAGATTAAGCGGCTTTGTTGCATGAATAGTGCGAGAGTCAGGGGTTCTGTGGCAGGAACCGAGAA
>QBLT01000141.1 GCA_003249105.1 Leptolyngbya sp.
GCAACGGACTCGGTGGCCTCGCCGCGGCGGCTGACCACCTCGCGGTAGCCGGGAGAGGCCGCAATGGCGTTGTAGGTGGCATCGACCCGGCCGCTGTTAAAGGCTCGCGCCCCGTCGGCCCAGATAATCAGCTGGGGCAACTGGTCGGGCTCAAGCACCTGGCGAATCACCAGATCCACCACCTGGGCGGTGGCCCCGTTGATGCCAAAGTTGAAGATGCTGACATTCTCGTAGCCGATGGTGGCCAGCTCCTGGCGCAGGGCCGCAGGGTCAACCCCCCGTAGGGCGCGGGAGCTGCCCACGATCATCACGTCAGGAGGGCCAGACTGCTCTAGGTGCTGGTAGTAGAGGGCCAGCTTTTCGTTCATCTGGTCGCTGTTGAAGCTGGAGAAAGACGCCTGCTCGACCAGGTCATCGATGGCAACGATGGGCTGGCTAGGGCTGGTGTCGAGGGATTGCGCCCCGCCGATGTCGTCGGTGTCGCCGTTGGAATCGCTGGTAAAGCCACCCTCGCCCCAGCCGTTGTCGCTGCTCTGGGAACTGGGCCAGTCAAGCTCGGCCAGGTCGTCGGTGAGGGGGTCGCTCGATGGAGGGGCCTCGGTTGTGGGCGGGGCCATGTCTTCGGCCTTAGCCTGCTGGCTCACCGGGGTGACGATCTGCCCCAGCAGCCAGTCCACCTGAAGGGCGACGAGGATACCTACCGCCGCCCACACCACAGCAATTTTGAAGCCGTCGGAGCGGCCCAGGTTCTCTAGGCTCTCGATGCCGTCGCCCAAGTTCTCGGGGGTGGCGCTGGTTAAAAGCTGCGATCGCAGCAGCAGCTGACGCCCCTGGGCCAGCACGTCTTGCACCCACTGGCTGAGGGCAACGTCGTCCTCTAGCTCGGCTTCGAGCTCGGCGGCGGTGACAGGGCCGTCGGGCCGCACCAGCAGCTCGTTGACGTAGGAGTCGGAGGCGGTGAACTCGGGGGTGGCCTCGGGCACCAGGCGGCGGCGGGCCAAAAAGTCTTGGCCAAAGGTCCAGGCGGGCTGCGACTGCCCCGATCGCCGCCCATAGATGCGTACTCCCTCAATACCCATGGGGCTGAGGGACAGCAGATAGTCGTTGATGGGCGGAGCCACCAGGCGGCGGCGGGGGGCCACCGGGCCATCGACCATGACGTGCAGCAGCCCGTCGCGGCGCAGCAGCTGCACCCGCTGCCCCCCCGTGGCCAGGCGGTCGTCGAGGCTGGGGTTGAGCAGCCGGGTGAGCAGGAAGGCGATCGCGGGCAGATCGCCGGTCTGGCCCAGGTACTCGGGGGTGTCGGCCAGGGCGCTGTGCTCGGCGGCGGGCAGGTCGAGGTAGTGCACCCAGGCGGGGGTAGCGTCGGCCCCGGCTTGGCCATAGATCACCGCTCGGGGAATGCCCTGGGGAGCCAGGTCGTTGAGGGGCATTGTCAGGGCTTCGAGCACGGCCTCCTGGGCGGCTAGACCCTCGGCCTGCTGGGTGTCGTGGTCACCGCTCTGGGGTGAGCAGATCAGGTGCAGGGTGCCGTTGGTGAGTTCGGCGGTGACGCCCAGGTGCCAGCTGGCCACCGCCGCTGAGAGCAGGCGGGCGATCGCGTCGGTATCGCCCCAGCGGCCCCACTCCCGCAGCATTTCCTCGGGCGGGGTGAGGTCGATGCGCAGGCTCCAGTCGGGCTTGGTTTCGCCCCGCACCTGGAGCAGCAGCACCGCATCCTTAAACTGGGTGAGCTGAAGCTGTCGCAGCCGTTCTGCCGTGGGGCGGGCAATCAGCGAGGGGTCGGGGCTGTAGGTGGCCTCGCAGAGAATCCACAGCCGAGAAATGGTTGTGTCGGTGCCCGCCGGGTCGTCTGCCGTGGTTTCGCCATCATCACCAGCGATTCGCGACGCCAGCCCGACGGGAATCGCCATGCGGTGCAGGTGAGCGGTGCCGGGGATGGCCTTGATGCTAACCCACACGCCGACATCGAGGCTGCTGAGGGTCTCGCTCAGGTACCAGGCGATCGCCTCGGGGTCGCCCTTGCGGGCCAGGCTCAGGTTCGACATCACGATCGCCCCGCTGCCGCCCTCGGCCCCCCGGGCTGACTGGCCCTGGTTATATTTCTCCAGCAGCGACTGGGTGGCCTTGATATCGGCCTCGTCCTGGTTTTCGAGCACCAGCTGGGCCAGGTGGCGCTCCAGCCGGTTGAGGTAGATAGGGGCCGTCCAGTCGGGGGTAGGGTTGCCCTCAAGCCTTCTGTAGACGTAGAGCTGATACACCTGGGGGTAGTGCTGGCGCACCAGGTTGTCGCCGCCCTCGATCAGCGATCGCACCAACTTAAGCAGCACCGCCGACTGATCTAACGCCGTCGGCGTTTCGCAGAGCACGTGGAGAATGTTGCCCCGCAGCTTGATGTGTAGCTCTGCCGTGGGCAACCCCATGGCCTGCTTCAGCCAGCCCAGCACGGTGTCTGCGGGGGAGTTGGGGCTAAGGGTGGGGTTGGATAGAGACACAGGCATAGGGGGTCAGGGTAACGGCTAGGCTAGGGCCACACTCCCGAATTGTGAGACAACGCCTGGCCGTGGCGCAGTCGGTTTAATTTATACCAACTCCAGCGCCAATCAGCCGATTTCTTTTGGGGCAATTTCAAAACTGGGTCGGCGCAGGTGGTGCCCAGCCGTTGCCCCCATCCTACTTGCCCCATCCCACCTGCTCAACAATCTTGCCCAACAGTCAGGGGATGACAGGGATGCCCTGGCCCAGGCCACCTGGTCAGGTGTAAAGCCCCTTGTCTAATATATTAGTGATCAATTGCGCTGACGGTATGTTCGGGCGATCGCTCCCCAAGACCCCGCCAGCGGAATTTTTAGCATCGGCCCCGACCCCGGCTTTTCTCCCCATTTGCACCCCCCATTTTCGATTATCCTATGACCTCGTCGCGCCCGTCCGCTTCTGCCCCGGTCAATCGCCAGTCTGCCGAAGTGGCGGTGGGGCTGCTGGTGCCCCCGGTGCTGCTCGGCATTTTGGCAACCCGCGCCCTGGCCGACGGGCTGACCCAGCTGGGGCTGGCCAGCGAGCAGATTTTTGCAGGCGATCGCCTACCCAACTTGAACATACCGCCGGTTGCGCCCGAAATCGCGACCCCGGCACCGGAGGTTTAGGTCGGTTCTGACGGGGTTTTCGCTTCCTTGAAAACTCCCACCAGCAAAGGGGTTGACGGCTTTGGCAAGCGCTTATCAAGCTGTAACGATTTCAGTTTGTTCATCTAGACAAACTTCTTCCGGTCAGGGTAATCCTATAGAATCTTTGCGATATCCCCGTTCTCTCTGCTGTCATACCCATGAGTTCAACGCTCCACTCCTCCGGGGATGCCCGGCCCGCAGCTCAGACTGACCCGGCTAGCCTGCCCGCAGCGGTGGATGATCAGTCCTCGTGGCAAGATCTGCTGCTGCGCCACCGGCTGCGCGTGGTCGAAGATCTGTGGGAAAACGTTTTGGAGCACGCCTGTGGCCCTGAACTCCTCAAGCTGCTCCAGCAGCTGCGGCGCATGTGCTCCCCCGAGGGGCAGGCTCCCACCGCCGCCGAGGCCCGAGTTAAAGCCGTCGTCGAGGTGGTCGAAGCCCTCGATCTCGAAGACGCCATTCGGGCTTCGCGGGCCTTTGCCCTCTACTTTCAGCTGATCAACATTGTCGAGCAGCACTACGAGCAGCGCGATCAGCAGCAGCAGTACCGGGCCGCCTATGAAACCTCAGAGCTGGCCCAGCGCATTGGCCAGTCGATTTTTGGCAACAACGTCAACGACAGCGAGTCAAGCAACCTCTTCCAGGCCGATCTGCTGACCCGCAGCATTGCCGACCCCCCTAGCAGCCGCAAGGAAGCGGGCACCTTCCACTGGCTGTTTCCCACCCTCAAGCGGCTGAACGTGCCGCCCCAGGTGATTCAAAACCTGATCGATCAGCTCGACGTGCGGCTGGTGTTTACCGCCCACCCCACCGAGATTGTGCGCCACACCATCCGCGACAAGCAGCGGCGGATCGCCAGCATTCTGCGCCAGATGGACCAAGCCGAAGAGAGCGCCCAAACCCTGGGCCTGGCTTCCTCCTGGGAGATCGAAGAACTCAAGGAACAGCTCACCGAAGAAATTCGCCTCTGGTGGCGCACCGACGAGCTGCACCAGTTTAAACCCTCGGTGCTCGACGAGGTTGACTACACCCTGCACTACTTCAACGTAGTGCTGTTTGATGCGCTGCCCCAGCTTTACCAGCGCTTTGAGCGGGCGATCGCCACCACCTTCCCCGAGCTTGACGCGCCCCGCCACCGCTTCTGCCGGTTTGGCTCCTGGGTGGGGGCCGATCGCGACGGCAACCCCTCCGTCACCCCCGAAGTCACCTGGAAGACCGCCTGCTACCAGCGCAACCTGGTGCTCACCAAGTACATGGCCTCCGTCGATCGCCTGGTCGAGCTGCTCAGCCTCTCCCTGCACTGGAGCGAGGTGCTGCCCGAGCTGCTCGAGTCCCTGGAGCAAGACCAGGTCAAAATGGCCGACATCTACGACGAGCTGGCGATTCGCTACCGCCAAGAGCCCTACCGCCTCAAGCTGGCCTACATCAAGCAGCGGCTGAAGAACACCTGCGATCGCAGCCAGCGCCTCTACCACAGCGACCCCTTCGCCGACCATTCCAACGACCCCAGCGGCTTGCCCATCTACCGCTACGGTCACGAGTTTCTGGCCGAGCTGCGGCTGATTCAGCGCAATCTGGAGGCCACCGGCCTCAACTGCCAAGACCTCAACACCCTGATCTGCCAGGTCGAAATCTTTGGTTTTAACCTGGCCCAGCTCGACCTGCGGCAAGAGAGCACCCGCCACTCAGACGCCCTCGACGAGATCGCCGAATACCTGCAAGTGTTGCCCCAGCCCTACAGCGAGCTACCCGAGGCCGACAAAATTGCCTGGCTGGTCAGCGAACTCACCACCCGCCGCCCCCTCACCCCCCGCGAGCTGCCCTTCTCTGACAAAACCCGCGAGACCATCGCCACGATGCACATGGTGCGCCAGCTCCATCAAGAGTTTGGCCCCGATATCTGCGGCAGCTACGTAATCAGCATGAGCCACACCGTCAGCGACCTGCTAGAGGTGCTGCTGCTGGCCAAGGAGGCGGGCCTCTACGACCCCAGCGCCGAACTCAGCAGTCTGCAGCCGGTGCCCCTGTTTGAAACCGTCGAAGACCTCCAGCGCGCCCCGGCGGTGATGGAAGAGCTGTTTCAGCTGCCGCTGTACCGCAACCTGCTAGAGGGGCAGGCCAACCAGCCCGCCGACTCTGGCCCCGGCAGCGTGGCCGCGCCCCGAGCCGTGCCCCTGCAAGAAGTGATGCTGGGCTACTCCGACAGCAACAAAGACTCCGGCTTTCTCAGCAGCAACTGGGAAATTCACAAGGCCCAGCAGGCGCTCCAGACCACCGCCGATCGCTACGGTGTCTCCCTGCGCATCTTCCACGGGCGCGGCGGCTCAGTGGGGCGCGGCGGTGGCCCCGCCTACGAGGCAATTTTGGCCCAGCCGGGCCGCAGCATCAAAGGCCGCATCAAAATCACCGAGCAGGGGGAGGTGCTGGCCTCTAAGTACAACCTCTCTGACCTAGCCCTCTACAACCTAGAGACCGTCACCACCGCCGTCATTCAGGCCAGCCTGCTGAGCAACAGCGTTGACGACATTCAGCCCTGGAATGAGACCATGGAGGATCTGGCGACCCGCTCCCGCAGCCACTACCGCCAGCTGATCTACGAACAGCCTGACCTGGTCAACTTCTTTCATCAGGTCACCCCTATTCAAGAGATTAGCCAGCTCCAGATCAGCTCGCGCCCCTCGCGGCGGGGAGGCAAAAAAGACCTCGGCAGCCTGCGGGCGATTCCCTGGGTGTTTAGCTGGACCCAGGCGCGGTTTTTGCTGCCTTCTTGGTATGGCGTCGGCACGGCCCTGCAAGAGTTTGTGGACGAAGCACCGGAGGAACACCTCAAGGTGCTGCGCTACTTCTACAGCAAGTGGCCCTTCTTCAAGATGGTGATCTCAAAAGTCGAGATGACCCTGGCGAAGGTCGATCTACAAATTGCCGAGCACTACGTGCGCGAACTCACCACTCCCGAAGACAAAGAGCGATTTTTGGATCTGTTCAGCACCATTTCCCAGGAGTTTTACCTGACTCGCGACATGGTGCTGCGAATTACCGACTGCGATCGCCTGCTCGATGGCGACCCCGATTTGCAGCGATCGGTCTACCTGCGCAACGGCACCATCGTGCCCCTGGGCTTTTTGCAAGTGGCCCTACTCAAGCGCCTGCGCCAGTACAAGGACCAGGCGGCGACGGGGGTAATTCGATCGCGCTACAGCCAGGGCGAGCTGCTGCGCGGCGCACTGCTCACCATCAACGGCATCGCGGCAGGGATGCGGAATACGGGCTAGATGCGATCCTTAGACTAGTGGGTAAATCACCGTGACCAACAGCGCTATTAACTATCTCACCGACTCCGAAGGCAATCCTAAAGCCGTAGTGATTCCCATTGAGCTATGGCGACTATTGCTGCCCCAAGGTGGCGACTCCATGCAAGATTTAGCTGAAAGCCTGGAAGATTATTGCCTGAGTAAAGCTATGGATGAAGCTCAGGAAACACCTCTATTGAGTCGAGAAGACGCTTTAGCTTTCTTAGAAGCGGAGGATGTTGATTGAAGGTTGCCTATCGGAAACTCTTCTTGAAAGACCTGAAGAAGCTCAAAAGACAGCCTATTTATGAATCAATTCACGACATTGCCTTCAATACTCTGGCATCGTCAAACTCAATTCAAGATTTGCCCAATATCAAAGCTTTGACTGGAGCACCCAACCGCTATCGTATCCGAGTTGGTGACTATCGAATTGGTGTTGAGCTAAACGGCGACACAGTAGAACTGATGCGGGTTTTGCATCGCCGCGAATTTTACCGCTACTTTCCCTAAATTTTAATTTCCTGCCCCTGACACTGAAATCACTAGCGCTGGCCTACACCCCAATCCGTTGCTCTCCGACAACATCCAACAAGATCTGTACGGCCTAGCCGCAATTGCGGTAGATAGATATGCCCTTTTCATTAATGTGCTGCCTTAACTTCTCGCGGGTGATGGTGCCGTAGGCCACAAAGTCGAAGAAGTAGGGCAGGTAGGTATCTTCTTCGATGTCAAACTTGAGCCGGGCAGCCAGGGCTGAGTTCACCCCATCGCCCTTGATGGCAATATCCACATCTGAGGCGGGTTTGTGGGTACCGATCGCGCGGGAACCGAACAAAATTGCCTCTTCCACCTGCGGGTAGGCGGCGATGAACCCGATAATTTCCTCAAGTTGCTGATCTGACAATCCATAGCTCATGGTTTGTGTTGCGATCGCCCATCACCCCCACCCTCTGACCCGCGCCTCAAAATTCTCCCCCACAATCTTACCAACTGGGAAAATTCAGTGTGTCGAAATCTGAGCCATGCAGTAAGCTTATCGGCAGACTAAGGGTATAAGGGCCAAAATCGCCCTACAGCGATGGGTTCAGGTCGGCATCGGTAAGCCCGCACAGTCAGCCAACACAAAATCGTTTGAAGGGTTGAGGAGTAACTCCATGAAAAGCTTAGGGCGTTGGATGGGGCATACGGCAGGGGCCGCTTTGTTAGCAGCGACAGCCACGGTGATGGGTGCGGCGATCGCCCCAGAGGCCGCCGAGGCCCAGGTAGCCTACGGTAGCTACGTCGGCATTGGGGCTGGGGTAGGCCTGTCAAGGGATGCTGCCACGGGGCAGGGCGGCGGTGTACAGGGGGTCATCTCCGGTCGCTATCGCCTGTTGCAGTATCCGGTTTCGCTGCGGGCCCAGGGCTTTATTTTTGGCGGCGACTTTGCCTTTGTGCCCACCGTTTCCTACGACATCCCGCTGAGCTGGAATACCGACGTGTATGTGGGGGCCGGAGCATCCTTTGTCGGCGGCGGCGGTGACGATCCCTCCCTGGTGGGCGACAAGACGGCCTTTGTGGTTCAACCGGGTATCGACCACTTGTTCCCCAACAGCAACCTGGTCGCCTTCGGCAACGCGATTTTTGCCTTCGATGCCTACCGCCAGGGTGGCAATATGGCCATCTCGGTTCAGGGCGGCGTCGGCATTCAGTTTTAATCTCCTAAATATTTGGGTTTATCCTGCCTGGACAACGGTTTTGCTTGAGCGGTTGAGCCCTGAGCTATCTACTTCATTAGATAGCTCAGGGCTCTTTTTTATGCGGTGGGGCAAACCAGGACAAATGTATTAAAATTGGCTGAACTGAAGGGGCAAGCGATTCCGGGACGGATCGCTTCGCGAATCGCTGGCCTCCCTTCCAAGGTTCTACACAGAGGATTTTCCATGGGGATGAGTCAGCCGCTGGGGTCAGTCATCCAGGGTTCGCTGAGCCAGGGGCTAGAGGTGCGTCTGCACCCCGACATCTCGGTAGAAGACATGCGGGTGGGCAAATTTTTGGTGGTGCAGGGGCGGCGATCGCAGTTTTTCTGCATGCTCACCGATGTCACCCTGGGCACGGGCAGCCAGCGCATTTTAGCCCATCCGCCGGAGCCGTCGAATCTATTTTTGCAGGAGGTGCTGGCGGGGACGGGGACTTACGGCACGATCAACCTGACGCCGATGCTGATGTTTACGCAGCAGGAGGGTGAGGGAGTAGAGGGTGATGGGGTAGGGGGTAAGGGGAAGGCGAAGAAAAAAGGGGCTGACAGCAGCTACGGGTCGATGACGGTGCAGAGTAGTGCTGATGTAGAACTGCTGCCGGTGAAGACGATTCCGGCGCATTTTAGTCAGGTGTATGACGCCAGCGATCGCGACTTTCGCATCATCTTTGGTTGGGAAGATGACCCCCATCGGCGCAACTTTGCGATCGGTCAACCCATCGATATGGAGGTGCCGGTGTGCTTAGATCTCGATCGCTTTGTGGAGCGCAGCAACGGCATTTTTGGCAAGTCGGGCACGGGCAAATCGTTTCTCACCCGGCTGCTGCTGGCGGGGGTGATTCAGCGCCAGGCGGCGGTGAATTTGATTTTCGACATGCACTCGGAGTACGGCTGGGAGGCAGTCAGCGAGGGCAAGCAGTTCAGCACCGTCAAGGGGCTCAGGCAGCTGTTTCCCGGCCAGGTGCAGATGTTTACCCTCGACCCTGAGGCCACCCAGCGGCGGGGGGTGCGCGATGCCCAGGAGCTTTACATCAGCTTTGATCAGATCGATGTGGAAGACCTGAATCTGGTACGGGGCGAGCTGAATCTGTCGGAGGCCAGCCTAGAGAATGCGATCATTCTGCGCAACGAGTTTGGCAAGGCCTGGATAAACCGCCTGCTGACCATGACCAACGAGGAGATCCAGGAGTTTTGCGAGACCAAGATGGGCAGCAAATCCTCCATCATGGCCCTCCAGCGCAAGCTGACGCGGCTGGCCGACATCAAATATATGAAGGCGGCCAGCGGTACCAACTACATCACCCAGATTCTCGCGGCGATCGACGAGGGCAAGCATGTGGTGGTGGAGTTTGGCTCCCAGTCGAACATGCTGGCCTACATGCTGGCGACCAACGTGATCGCCCGGCGCATCCACGCCAGCTACGTCAAAAAGGCCGATCGCTTCTTGCAGACCAAAAACGTGGTGGACAGGCCCCGCCAGCTGATGATCACCATCGAAGAGGCCCACCGCTTTCTCGACCCGGCTACCGCGCGGCAGACCATCTTTGGCACCATTGCCCGCGAAATGCGCAAATATTTCGTCACCCTGCTGGTGGTCGATCAGCGGCCCTCGGGCATCGACAACGAGGTGATGTCGCAGATTGGCACCCGCATCACCGCCCTGCTCAACGACGAGAAAGATATTGACGCGATCTTTACCGGCGTGTCGGGGGGGCAGAGTCTGCGATCGGTGCTGGCCAAGCTCGACTCCAAACAGCAGGCGCTGGTGCTGGGTCACGCGGTGCCCATGCCCGTGGTGGTGCGCACTCGCCCCTACGACAGCACTTTTTATACTCAAGTTGGGGCCACTGCCTGGGAAGAGCTGCCCGACGAGGTGGTGTTCAAGGCCTCAGAAATGGCCCGCGCCGATCTGGGATTTTAGGGAAACTCTTAAAGACAGGCAGACGCCTAAAACCGTTGTTGTCCGCTCCCTGAGAGCACTGTAATAGTTGCTGCAAGGGCACCTTGGGCAGACTGCGGGGTAAAAGCCGCGTGAGCAGATGTATTCTGGCATACCTCCACGGTGCGGAATTCAGAATTCTTCCGGAGGAAAAATCTTTCCTTGGATAGAGATGAGCTCCAGGGCTGAGTAGAGCTACTTTGGCGTGATACCCTAATGGCTAATCGTTGCTATCACTGTAGTATTCCTGGCGCTTCAATCTTAAGTTTCTAAGTATTGTTGAGAGAATTGCTAAGGTAGTGGATAACCCTGCGCTGCGGTTAATTCCTGATCTATCAGCGTATTGCGTTCCTGTGCATTTTTAACTGTCGCTGGGCTACGGCCCGGTTGGCTCATTCTTAAACTGGGAAACGGCATCTTCCCCTCTTGTGAGGCCAGGACAAGCACATATGGTCAATTCACCGGGCCAACCCCTAGACCGGGCGGCCAATTCTGAAATTCGCCACTATTACCAGTCGCACCGGCTGTTTCGCGATCGCTACCGCGTGCTGAAAAAGCTAGGTCAGGGCGGCTTTGGCGTCACCTATCTAGCTCAAAACGCCACCCTGCCAGGGGAACCCTACTGCGTGATCAAGCAACTCTGCCCCAAGGCGGGCAGTGAGCTATCCCTAGAGCGAGCCAAGGTGCGGTTTCGCCGCGAGGCTCGAGCCTTGGCTAATCTTGGCAGCCATTCGCAGATTCCGCAGCTGCTCGACTACTTCACCACCGGGGGCGAGTTTTACCTGGTGCAGGAGTACGTGCATGGCGAAACCTTGGCCCAGGAGGTGCGCCGTAATGGTCGGCTGACCGAGGCCCAGGTCAAATATTTTCTGCGCGAAATTATTCCGGTGGTGCGGTTCATTCACCGCAATCGCATCATTCACCGCGACATTAAGCCTCCCAATATCATTCGCAGTGAGCGCGATCGCCGTCTGGTGCTGATCGACTTTGGGGCCGTGCGCGAGTTTCTTGCCGATGTGGATGAGCAGGGCTCGATGCAGGCTCTGGCCACCCAGTTTGTCGGTACCCCTGGCTTTGCCCCGCCCGAGCAGCTAGCCCTGCGCCCCTGCTACGCCAGCGATATCTATGCCCTGGGCATGACCTGTCTGTATCTGCTTACCGCCCGCACTCCCATCGAGTTTGACCAAGACCCCCAAAGTGGGGTGATTCGCTGGCAACACACCGTTACCGTCAGCCCCCACCTGAGCATGGTGCTCGATCGCATGCTGCTGCCTGATTCCCAAGACCGCTACACTACGGTCGATGAGTTGGAGCGCGCCCTGGAGCTAGAGCCCCACCTCGACATGCTGGCCGGCTGTATGAATACCCGGCAGCACCCGCCCAACGAATTTGGCAATGAGGCCGCTGAGCTACCCGGCGATGCCTACCTCACCCCTATTCAGCGGGAGGCTCAGGCAATTCGCAAGTGGCGCACAAAGCGATCGCTAAGTCGGGGGCAGCAGGGCCGACCAGCGGGGCCAGTGTCTTTGCCCTGAGCCATCCCTATAGTGGAGAGGCCGTGGCCGTGGGCAGTTCTCCCCGCAGCCAGGCCAGTATTCGCTGGTTAAAGTCGGCGTCGGTTTCATCGTAGAGGCAGTGGCCTGCGTCAGGCACCACCTCTAGGGAGATGTGGGGGCTGAGGGCCGCTAGCCCGGCGGCCAGAGCAACGGGAATCACCCGGTCTTGATCGCCCCAGAGCAGCAGGGTAGGTACCGTCAGAGTAGCAACCATGTCTTTGACCGAGGGGCTAAAGCTGGGGTCGGTGCGCGATCGCACCAGATAGCACAAAGTTCGGGCCGCACCGCGATCGCCGGGAGGCAGCGCAAACAAGTTCACCAGGTCATCGTCCACCCGCTCAGCCACCGTGTAGATGCCCGCCAGCGCTCGCCGCAAAATGCTGGGGCGACGCACTACGGCAAAGAGCGATCGCATCAGCAGCGGGTTGGCCACCAGACTCTCGACCCGCAGCGCCAGGGTCGCCACCCAGCCCGCCACCAGATCCTCACGGTTGGCCTCTAGCGGCAGGGTAATCAGCGCCAGTTGCCTCACCCAGTCGGGGTGGTTGTGGGTTGCGGTCAGCGCCACCAGCGCCCCGAGGGAATGGCCCACCAGCGCCACTGGCTGACCCATCACCTGCTGAATGAAATCGCTCACCTGAGCCGCCCACAGTTCAGCACCGTAGAGGGTTGCCGCCTTCTCAGAGTCGCCAAAACCCAGCAGGTCGATGGCATAGACCGGAGCCACCCGACTCAGGGCCGACAGGTTGTGCCGCCACTGGTTGAGGTTGGCCCCAAACCCGTGGATCAACAGCACCGGCGGCACGGTTGTATCCCCTAGCGCATCCCCCGGCCCAGGGTGAAACCAGTAGCGA
>QBLT01000142.1:0-1816 GCA_003249105.1 Leptolyngbya sp.
GCGGTGGGTGGTGACGAAGTTGGAAATCGCCGCCTGGATGCGTTTGTAGTCGTCGCTGTCGGAGCCGCCCGGAATCGTTTGCTCCTGCTGTTGCAGGTAGGTCATTACCTGGGTGTAGAGGGCCTGCTTTTGGGGTTTGGTGGCGGCCTGTTCGCCGATCGCCCGAATGCCTCCATCCAGGGTTTCAGCCAATCTACGGTTCTGGTCGGTGAGCAAAAAGTCTTCGGCCTCTTCCCAAGTGGTGCCCATGACTTCGGTTTTGTCGAAGCCGGTGAGCTTGTCGCGGTAGGTGAATTTGACCTCGGCAAAGCCGGTGACGCGGTTGTCTTCGCGGCGCACCAGGCCTAGGGCGTTGGCCAGCATCAGGTTGTAGCGGGCCTGGCGCTCGTTGCTGGTTTCGGGCATGACATCACCAAACTGGCGATAGTCTTGGTGGGTGTGCAGGGGGTTGTGGTCAGCTTGGCTGACGGCGCGGTAGAGCGATCGCATCCGCTCCATGCCCTCAATCATCCGCAGCGGAAAAGCGCCAATCTCCTGCACAAAGTAGATGTGGTAGGGGTCATTGAGGGGGCGAATTTCTTTGTCAGTGACGGTGCTGGTTTTGCGAATCATCGGCAGCAGGGCCGAGACTGCCGGGTCGGTGGGTTTGCTGCCGCCCTGAATGCCTACCAGCTTTTGGTACTTCTCTAGCTTGTCGTCCCAGCCCAGCTTCTTTTGCTCCTGACTGAGGCGCAGAAAGGCCTCCGATTTCTCGAAGGTGGTTTTGATCTGGGCCTCCTGCATTTCGACGGTGGGGTACTGCTCCAGAAATTTGCGGGCGGTGGAAATGTCGAGCTGGCTGCGGCGGCGGAAGACATCCATCGCCTGACCCAGCAGCCGCTCGTAGAGGTCTTTGGTCTTGAGGGCGTCGTAGGGGTAGAGGTCAAACAGTCGCACCCGCAGTTCTTCGAGCACCTGCTGGGAGAGGGTTTGGCAGAGGGTTTCTTCCTGGTCGGCGACGGTTTTGCGGTAGGCGGCGTCAATTTCTTTTTCGTCGTAGAGCAAAATGCCGTTGACGGTGAGGCCGCCGGTTTCGCGGGTGTAGACCTGCTCTTTGTCCCTGAGTTCTTTGTGGACGTTGCTGAGCACGGTTTCAAAGGCGGTGAGGTCGACCAAGAGCTGGTCGATTTCTTCGCGCAGGCCGTCGAGCAGCATCACCCCCAGGGTGCGAGCCTTGATCTCGACCTTGGAGACATAGACCTGATCTAGGGCCTGCATAATGCCCTGAAAGTCGTCTTCAATGACTTTCTTGCGGTTGAGCATCATCATCTGCTTGGCGTGGTCGTCAATCTGCTTCAGTAGGGTTTGTAGGGCGTTCTGGGCCGATCGCTCGCGGGGCAGCCAGTATTTCTGCCGATCTTGGTCAAATCTGCTGCGAAAGTCGGCAAACACCTCAATTAGCACTTCCAAGAACTGCCGGGTAAACTTCGGCCCCCGAAAGCGGTCTTCCACCATTTGGTAGACCGTGGCCCGCAGCTCCTTGCGCTTTTCGGGAATCAGCCAGCTGAGGTTGTCCCACATCTTTTGGAAGTAGTCGCTCCAGCGCTTGGGGTCGGTGCCGGTGTCGTTGAAGTGGGGGGCGTATTTTTCCTGCTCGTTGGAGATGAACCGCTGAAGGTTCTCGAAGGGGATGTTCAGATCGTTGCGGCGCTTGCGCACCCCGGCCACCCAGTCGGCGACTTCCTTGGCGTAGGGCTTTTTGTTGTCGCCCATGCTGATGCTGTCGATGATCTGGTGGTCGTGCTCCGACTCCGCCAAGAACAGGCCGGGGAGAATC
>QBLT01000142.1:1826-12522 GCA_003249105.1 Leptolyngbya sp.
ATCTCGGTGCGAATCAGGTCTGACATGGCGGCGGGGGCGGGGGTGGGGTTGCTCCACCAGTCCACCAGTTTGGCCGCCAGGCGGGCCGAGCAGGCGTTTAGCACCCGCTCAACCGGGAACTGAATGCTGGAGAGGCCAAAGCTCATAAAGTTCTGCGGGTAGCCCAGGGCGTCGGGGCTGGCCCAGTGCTTGCGCACATTGTCGCGCACCAGCTTTTTGTACTGGCTAAAGCCGGAGCTGAAGTCGAGAAACACGTTCTGAGCCACCATCTCCAGCACGTCGCCCAGGGTGGGAAAGGTGACTTTGTCGTTGCTGTTGCCCACCAGGTAGGTGAAGTTGAAGGGCACGTCGAGTCCGCTCTGGGCGGTGATGCGATCGCTCTGGCTGTCGCTGTACTGCACGTCAAAGCGGGTGTCGCCCCGGCTGTAGTGGTTGAGCTCCATCAGGGCGGCGTAGGCGTTGGCAATGACGCGATCGCCCAACCCCGAAAACGCCCCCGGCAGCACGAGGAATGCGCTGGTCTGGGGCAGTTCTGACACGGGCACCCAGTCGCGCAGGTTGTAGGCCAGATCCATCACCATACCGGAGCCGGTGCCGCCCGATAACGAGCAGACCACAAAGATGTTGATGCCCTTGTCGAGCTGCACCTTCCAGCGATCGAGCATGAATTTCTCGTGGCCAACGATGCGCCCTTTGGCTTTGGTGAAATAGTCCTTAATCAGGGGGTAGTTGAGGCTGAAGGCGAACCGGCCCAGGGCGCGAATCTGGCCTGCTCCAGAGAGAATCGAGTCGGTGCCCTTGAGCTCGCTGGGGAACCATTCGTCTAAGTATTGGTAGGCCGACAGCTTGTTGAGAATGGCCTTGGCATCTTCGACCTTGGCCCACACCTGCTCGATGGGGCGCAGGGAAATGTCTTGTTTGAGCACCGTCTGGGCTTCGGAGACCTTGGCGTTTTGCTCGGTGTCGATGTGCAAAAACGAGACAATCGGCAGGGCATCGAGGGAGCCGTACTGCTCCACAATCATGCGGCGAATTTTGATCAGTATCTCTTTGCCAGTGCCCCCCACGCCAATGATGACGGTGGGGGTCATGCCGGTATATTCGCTCATAGGTGGGGCACCGAGGGAGGGCTACTGCCTGTTAGGTTTCCCCAGTAACTTCCGTAGGCCTACGGGTATTCCGCAAGGGCTTATTAAAAGTTGATAATTTGCTCTGGCCAACCGGGTGCTGTCTAGATAGAAAAGGCCTCGCAAAATCCTTGGGCAGGACGAGAATGCACTGGGTAGATGGGGTATAGCAGCGATCGCGCCCTAAAAAAAGGTTAAGCCTGGGGGCCTAGGCGACTTTTCTCAGCGGTCAGATCGCTAGACTTTAGAAGCAACGGCACTTCAGGCGCTATGTTTAGATGTTTTGCCTGGCTGTACTCTGCCCCTACCCGCCATACCTGTGACCTATTCCCCTGCTAAATCCTTCAAGGCCCGTCGGTTCCTGCCCTGGCTGGTGGCAATCACGCTGCTGCTGGTGTTTTCGGGCAGCCTGGTACATCTGCTGACCGAGTCGTGGTGGTTTGAGTCAGTGGGCTACGCGTCGGTGTTTTGGGTACGCATCAAGTGGCAGCTAGCCTTGGGGGTGGGGTCGTTTGTCGTCTACGGCGGGGTGCTGTGGGCCAACTACCAGATCGCGCGGCAGCTGACCCGCGATCGCGTCTACCGCTTTTTGAGTCGCTACAGCGACCCAGCCCAGCGCCAGCAAATCGAACACTTCACCCATTTAGGGGTGGCAGGGCTGGTGTTTCTGCTCTCGCTGGGGGTGGCGCTGCGGGCGTCGTCGGCCTGGCAAACGGTGCTGCAATTTCTCAACCCCACGGAGTTTGGCACCCCTGACCCCATCTTTCAGCGCGACATTGGCTTTTACATGTTCAAGCTGCCCCTGTGGCAGGGGCTGCAAGACAATCTGCTGGGCCTGCTGGTGTGGTCGCTGCTGCTGGCCAGCACCGTGTATGCCCTCAAGGGGGAGGTGCGCCCCGAGCGCGGCTGGAAGTACTTTCTCACGGGGGAAGCCAAGGCTCACCTATGTCTGCTGCTGGCGGCGATCGCGGCCCTGCTGGCGGTGGGCTTTTGGCTCGATCGCTTTTCGCTGCTCTACTCCGATCGCGGCGTCATTTTTGGAGCGGGCTACACCGATGTCCACGCTCGGCTCCAGTCCTTTTGGCTGATGGGGTTTGTCACCCTGGCGGTAGCGGCGCTGTTTCTGATTGCCCTGGGTCGCAGCGGCTTTTCGCTGCCAATTTTTGGCATTGTGATCTACCTGGGGGTGCTGGTGCTGGTCAACGGCATGTATCCCTGGGTTCAGCAGAACTTTGTGGTTGAGCCCAACGAGCTCACCATGGAGCGCCCCTACATTGAGCACAACATTGCTTTTACCCGCGCGGCCTACAACCTCACCAGCGTGGTGTCAGAGCCCTTCCCCGCCGACAATAGCCTCGATCGCGCGGTGATTGACGCCAACGAGCCTACTGTCGGCAACATTCGCCTATGGGACTACGCCCCCCTGCTCAGCACCTACAAGCAGCTGCAAGAAATTCGCCTCTACTACAACTTTGAGGATGTGGATGTTGACCGCTACACCCTTAACGGCGACTACCGCCAGGTCACTCTCTCGGCCCGCGAGCTGCCGGTCGAGCAGCTACCCCCCGAGGCCCAAAACTGGATCAACCGCCAGCTCAAATTTACCCACGGCTTTGGGGTGGTGATGAGCCCGGTCAATCAAGTCACCCCCAACGGGCTGCCGGATTTCTTCATTCGCAATGTGCCTCCGGCCTCCACCGTCGATTTGCCCCTCGACCAGCCCCGCCTCTACTACGGCGAAAGCACCCGCAACTACATCTTTACGGGGGCCAATACCGACGAGTTTGACTACCCCCAGGGCGACACTAACGCCTCCTATCGCTACACCGGGACGGGCGGCGTGCCGCTCAACTCGTGGCTGCGGCGGCTGGCCTACGCCTTTGACTTGGGCAACGTGCGAGTGCTGATCTCCAACTATTTCAGCCCTGAAACTCGCATTCACTACCACCGGCTGATTACTGAGCGGGTGCGCCACGTGGCCCCCTTTCTCACCTACGACAGCGACCCCTACCCGGCGGTGATCGACGGGCGGATCAAGTGGGTTTTAGATGGCTACACCAGCAGCGATCGCTACCCCTACTCCGAGCCCCTCAACCGCCGCACCGACATGGTTTCGCTGGTCGAGAACACCAACCCCCTGATGCGCAACGGCGTCAACTACATTCGCGATGCGGTCAAGGTCTTTATCGACGCCTACGACGGCAGCCTGGAGTTCTACGCGCGCGATCGCGACGACCCGCTGCTGGCCACCTACAGCCAGATTTTCCCAAACCTCTTCAAACCCATCGAAGATCTGCCCGCCAGCTACCGCGCGCACCTGCGCTATCCCCAGGATATTTTCACGGTGCAGGCTCAGATGTACCGGGCCTACCACATGGAAAACCCCGAGGTCTTCTACAACCGCGAAGACCTCTGGCGGTTCCCAGAACACGGGGAAGAGGGTGCCGTGGAACCCATGGAGCCCTACTACGTGATCATGAAGCTGCCCCAGCTAGAGGGAGAGGAGTTTATGCAAATTCTGCCCTTTACCCCGGCCAAC
Source organism: Leptolyngbya sp. (assembly GCA_003249105.1). Taxonomy (GTDB): domain Bacteria; phylum Cyanobacteriota; class Cyanobacteriia; order Phormidesmidales; family Phormidesmidaceae; genus Nodosilinea. The sequence goes on from QBLT01000142.1 coordinate 5,493, forward strand.
CGCGACAACATGATCGCCTGGATGGCGGGCGGCTCGGATGGCGACAACTACGGCAAGCTGCTGCTCTACGAATTTCCGAAGCAGGAGCTGGTGTTTGGCCCCACCCAGGTCGAGGCCCGCATCAGCCAGACCCCAGAAATCTCGGAGCAGCTCACCCTCTGGAGCCAGCAGGGCTCAGGGGTGATTCGCGGCACCCTGCTGGTAATCCCCGTCGAGCAGTCGCTGCTCTACGTGCAGCCGATTTACCTGCGGGCCGACCAGGGCGAGCTGCCCGAACTGCGGCGGGTGATTGTGGCCTACAGCGATCGCGTCGTTATGCGCGAAACCCTAGACCAAAGCCTAGACGCCATTTTTGGTGATGCAGTTGCTCCACCGACTGCCCCCGCCGACCCCGGTGCCGAACCGGCACCGCCTAGCACGGTTTCTGACCTGGTACAGTCGGCGCTGGAATCGTACCAAAGCGGCCAGCAGGCTCTTCAGCAGGGCGATTGGCAGCGCTACGGCGAAGCCCAGCAGCAGTTAGAGCGCGTTTTACAGGAGCTCAATCAACAAAATCCGTAACATTTAGGGCCTGTAACATTTGGGACGACATTACCCCAGGTTTACACCCTGTGGGCCGATGATTGTGTCAATATCAGCCACCGCGGGCATACTATAGGGAATTCTCCGGCCTGTGCGCTGAATTCATCGAATTCAATAGACCCCTATGTCTAATCCGCCCCCCACTGTTCTGCAACTGGCCCGTCAGGGCGACCCAGAGGCGATCGCGGCTCTGATGAATCGCCACCTGGAGGCCCAGGGTATTACTGCCCACGTGGTGCAACACGCCAGCACCCTCCAGGTCAATCTAGAGGCCGCCCAAGTTCCCAACCAGGCCGATCTGGTGGCCTACGTGAAAAAGGGCATTACCGGGCTGGAGCTAGCCACCGTTCAACAGCTGACCGTCAGTGGGAAACAGCTGGGGGCTGACGCCAGTGCCTGGAGTGAAAACCTGGTGCTGCAAGACCCATCAATTGACGCCCTCGACTTTGACCTGGGGCTCGATGTCGCCCCCGCCAGCGATGACCTCGACCTCAACGACCTCAGCTTTGATGCGGCGCTGGGCGATGACTTCAGCGGTGCTGGCCTGGATCTCGAACTCACTGACAGCCCCAGCGATCTAGACCTCGACTCCCCTGCCGACTTTGACCTCAGCTTTACCGATAGCGCCAGCGACTTTGATCTCGACCTCACCGACACCGGTCTCACTGCCCCTGGTGCTGACCTAGAGGCTGCCGACGATTTTAGCCTCGCATTTACCGATACCCCTACTGATGCAGGCGATCTTGACTTCGATTTAGGTCTTGGCGAAGTCTCAAGTGAGCCTACCGCTGCCGATCTCGACTTTGATCTGGGGTTGCCCGATTCTGCTGCCGCCGATGTCGCCGATTTTGATCTCGACCTAGCCGCTTCTGCCGCTGACCTAAGCGCAACCGAAGCTTCCCTGGTCGAGAACGCTGACATCACTGGGCTAGACTTTGACTTGGGCTTTGAGGAAGCGCCCGCCGGTGCCGAAGATGACTTAAGTTTTGACCTAGGCCTGATCGATGCCCCTGCGGAGAACGTTCCCGATCGCGATTTTGACCTCGATTTAGCCATGGACGATCTCGCTCTAGGTGACGAAGTCGCCGAGGCCGCAGCTAGCGATCTAGATCTAGGCCCAGCCCCATCACCCACGGAAGAACCCTTCACCACTGATGCGTTGGATTTAGATTTTGGCCTTGAGGATGCGTCTACCGGAGCGGACGATGAGCTCGACTTTGACCTAGGCACCGACGCCAGCGGCCTTGACCTAGATTTTGCTGCTGCCGATCAGGCCGCTTTAGATTTAGAAGCCCAGCAATGGGCCGTTGACAGTAGCCCTGAGGCCGTTGCGGATTTTGACCTCGACTTTGAGAGCGGCCCAGAACTGGGTGAGATGGTTGAAGATCAGGCTGCGATCGCCGCTGACGACCTCGACTTTGATCTCAACGCCCCTGCTCCTCCTCCCACAGTCCCTGACGTCGACCCCGATCTAGACGACCTTTGGAGCAGTAGCGACGCCAGCCCTGACCTAGGCGTAACTCCTATCGCAGACCCAGCAGCCAGTTCCGCTGCCCCCTGGGCCGACGACCTGTCTGGCATGGATGACCTGATCGGCTTTGATGAAGATCTAAGTAGCGACGCCGTTCTCTCTGACGATTTTCCCAACTTAGAGAGCAGTCCTAACGACCTGGACTTTCCTGAAATAGAACTAGATCCTCTAGCGGCCACCGAGTTCGATACCGGTTTAGATCTAGGGTTGGACAGTCCCAGCGACCTGGATTTTCCTGAAATAGAATCAGATCCTTTGGCAGCTACCAAGTTCGACACCGGCTTAGATCTAGGGTTGGATGAAGGGTTTGATCCAGACGCACCGTTGTTTGCGGACAGCACATTCGATGCTGATGCCTTTCCTGACCTCGATCTAGGCACCGACAGCACTGCTTCAAACCTAGAAGCGGGTTCAGAGCCTCTACCTCCCGAACTTTTAACCCCAGAAGAGCTAGCATTTGAGGATTTGGACGCAGCTGCCAATCTAGACCTTGCAGAACCCTCTGCCTTTGCTGACAGTGACTGGAGCACAGACGAGCCTGATCTCACCCTCGACTCTGATACTGATCTAGGCACCTACGACGAGCTAGGTACATATGACGATCTAGGCACCGCTGGCTTGGCTGAGAGCGAGCTGCCCCTCGACTCTGATACTGATTTGGGCACCTACGACGATCTAGGCAGTTACGACGATTTGGGCACCGCTGACTTTGCCGCGGTTGACCTTGACTTGGCCGAGGGCGAGCTGAGCGATCAAGCGATCGACACCCCCTTATCAAGTGATTTTGATCTAGAAGCCGGTTCCGATGATCTGGTTCTAGAGCCCCTTGGCGTAGATGCCTTTGTACCCGAGGAGGGCGACTTGGACTTCTCCGCAGCCGACGCTCCACCCTGGGCAGCGGAAGACAGCAGCTTCGACCCTAACCTTGTGCTAGATTCTCCCGCCGACTTTGGGGCTGAACCGGAGAGCATTTTTGATCCTGGCCTGACCTTCGATGCTCAAGCTGAAGATCCTTATACCACTCCAAATCCCTTTGCAGCTGAGCCCTATGGGACAGGCTTTGAGTCCGACGCCGATATGCCCTTCTCGACTATGGAGTTAGACCAAACCGTCGAGGGCGACTTTATGCCTGACCTCGCCATGGCCAATGAACTTAGCGGCGACGACGCTGCCTTTCTAGAGCAGCCCGAAGACTATTCTGCTGGGTCTATACCGGCTGCTGATCTTGGGCTCAGCGATGACATCTCGAATGATCCGGCCTTTGAGTCGGTCGAGTTTGGCAACAACGAGTTTGAGGCCCCCAGCTTCGAAGCCGCAGGGCTGAGCGATGAAAGCTTGGATACCGATTTTGGCAGCGAAGGTTTTGACGATGAGGGCTTCGAGAGTGCAGGTTTTGACGATGAGGGCTTCGATGATGGAGCTTTCAGCGACAGTTCTATAGACAGCAATGGCTTCATCCAAGACCACAACGGGGTGGCTTTGGCAGACGACGAACCCGATGCTACTGATGATTTCATTCAAGAGTTTGGTTCAGACCCCTCTACCCACGTATCCCTCACGCCAGATCAGTTTAACGATGACGGCAGCGTTCGCCGCTCAGGCGGAGGGTCTGGCTTGCCCATGCGCTTGATTTTAGGCTTGGGCCTGGGGGCTCTGGCTCTGGCCCTGGTAGGCCTGCTGCTGAACGGGCTACTTGGTCGCTTGCGGCCACCTACTCCAGGGGGAGAGCCTGCAATCACCGAACCGGCTGTACCACCCCCGGTTGACCCAGCGACTGTACCTGCAGAAGACCTGTTTAGGCAAGCGGTCAATGCGGCTCAAACCGCCGCTAACCAAGCCCAAACCGCCAGTACCCCGGCTCAGTGGCAAGAGGTAGCCAATGCTTGGGCGCAGGCGATCGCCCTCATGCAGCGAGTTCCCGCCTCTGACCCCAACTACGCCACTGCCCAGCAGAAGGCGGTTGACTATCAGCCTAATCTTGACTACGCCCGGCAAAATGCTCAGTAGTCGCAGTCAACCCTGCTGACCAGTAAAGCCAGGGTAACGCGATCGCACCAACCCAAGTTGACTTCTATAACTGCTACAGCGGTTAAGGGGTTTGGCAGCGGTTATTCGGGCAGTTTCGAATCAGCTACAACCATCGCTATATCTTTAGCCGCCCTAACGCTGGACAGGTGCTATCCGATGCCCCAGGCGTGAAGTATAGTGCTTCAATTTTCCACAGGCTGGGCCCGCCGGGTAGAATGGGACGGTTGTATTCTGACCAAAGCCTTGATTGAACGCTACACCCTGCCCGAAATGGGCGATCTCTGGACCGACGACTACAAATTTAAAACCTGGCTGCGGGTCGAAATCGCGGTGTGCGAAGCTCAGGCCGAGTTGGGCTACATACCCAAAGAAGCGGTCGAGGAAATCAAGGCTAAGGCCAAGTTTGACCCCAAGCGCATTCTTGAGATCGAGGCGGAGGTGCGCCATGACGTCATCGCCTTTCTCACCAACGTCAACGAGTACGTAGGCGATGCGGGCCGCTACATCCACCTAGGTATGACCAGCTCCGACATGCTCGACACAGCCCTGTCGTTGCAGTTGGTGGACAGTCTCCAGGTGATCATGATTCACGTGGAGAACCTGATTCAAGCGATTCGCTACCGGGCTCAGGAGCACCGCGATACGGTGATGATTGGGCGCTCCCACGGCATTCACGCTGAGCCGATTACCTTTGGGTTTAAGCTGGCTGGCTGGCTGGCCGAGATGCTCCGCCACCGGGAGCGGCTGACCCACCTGCAAGATGCGATCGCCGTGGGCAAAATTTCTGGTGCAGTGGGCACCTACGCCAACATCGATCCCAAAATTGAGGCGCTGGCCTGTCAAAACCTGGGCCTGCGCCCCGATACCGCTTCTACCCAGGTGATCTCCCGCGATATTCACGCTGACTTTATGAACGCTCTAGCTCTGCTAGGGGCTAGCATCGAGCGGTTTGCGGTAGAAATTCGCAACCTCCAGCGCACCGACGTGCTGGAAGTAGAAGAATTTTTCTCGAAAAAGCAAAAGGGCTCGTCGGCGATGCCCCACAAGCGTAACCCTATCCGCTCGGAGCGGCTGACGGGGATGGCGCGACTGCTGCGCGGTAACGCTATGGCTGCCCTAGAGAACGTGGCCCTGTGGCATGAGCGCGATATTTCTCACAGTTCGGTGGAGCGGGTGGCCTTTCCCGACAGCTGCATTCTCACCCACTTCATGCTGGTAGAAACCACCGAGCTGATCAAAAATCTGCTGGTCTACCCTGCGAATATGGCCCGTAACATGAATGTCTACGGCGGCGTAGTGTTTAGTCAAGGGGTGCTGCTAGCTTTGGTTGATAAGGGGCTGGCGCGGGAAGAGGCCTATGCGATCGTGCAATCTTGCGCCCACCAAGCATGGAACACCGACGACGGAAACTTTCGCGGCCTGATTGAGGCCGATGAGCGGGTAACAGCCCACCTATCTACGGCAGAGATTGACCTCTGCTTTAGTCCCGATCGCCACCTGCGTAACCTCGACCAGGTTTACCAACGTCTGGGAATTTGAGCCAGAGGTCTGGCTAGGTGTTCTCGTCAGCTCATAAATGGAGTCAGGCGTTTTCTCATACCCTTTAGGGAACCCGACATCTAGTGTCAAAAAGCCCCCTTGGCACTACACCAGGGGGGCTTGAAGAAACCAGCAAGACAGACTACAAGGCCGACTTGGTGCCAGACTTGACTTCATCCGACCGTTGAAATACATCTTCTAACGAAGCACGCTTGCCATCGGTTTGGTTAGTGCGCAACCCATTGAGCATATTGGCCAGCAGCGCATCTAGCGAAAATCGACCTCCACCATTGATTACAAAGAACAGAAAGGTAGCGGCGTAAAGGGCAGACAGCTCTAGGTAAGGAATGCTGAACCCCGCTACCTTGATGTGGTGATACATCGCCACCAGCATGGTGAAAACCAGCCCCATAGCGGCGGGACGAGTAAACAGCCCTAGAGCCACCAAAGGAGCACCAATCAGCTCCGTGAAGGCTGCCATGTAGCTCAGGGTGATAGGGAAGGGCAGACCCAGATAGGCCACGTAGGCATTGGCAAAACTTTCGATGTTGGCTAGCTTGTCAAGGCCGTTATGAATCATCACAATGCCAGCGACAACTCTCAGAATTGTCCAGGAAATCTGAAAAGCGGTATTGGTGGACTGGTTGGGCTGAAGCGCCAGGCCGCCCAGAGCTAGGATGCGTTGCTGAGCAATCATAGTGTTTTAGAAAACTTAACATCGGTATTAATTATCCTAACGAAGTTTTAAGGGAAGTAAAGGTCTCGCCTGCCCTAATTTGCTTTTTTCACTAAAAAATGCTGCTCCAGGGCAAAGGAACGAAAAGACAAGAGCAAATAATGAGGATCATGCCCGGTCTGCGTGAATTTTGCCAATTTGGACTTTTCTAGCCTAAGCAGCGCCTGCTCTAGCTCGGCGGAAACAATTCATTTGGGTTGTTTGGCTATTGCCGGGCGATCGCTGCCTGCTCTTTGCGGGCTAACGACTAAGCGGCGCTGCGACAATTGGCATATTGCTAGAGTGAGCCCGGGCACCACTGCTAAGTATGGCTATCTTTCCCTGACCGGTCTTGGTTGTGCCCTAGGTCAGACCAATGGCTCCTAAAGGCTAGTGGTTTGTCAGGCTTAGGACTTGGGATAACTAAGTAGTGACCTATAGAGCCTGATCTCAGTCGAGGAGGTTGCCATGCCCGCGAAGAAATATATCGTGAGACTCGGGGAAGCCGAACGAGAGATTCTCCGAGGGGTGATTCAGAAGCAGACAGGGACTGCCCAAAAAGTCCGCCGTGCTCATATTCTGCTGAAGGCGGATGCGGATGGCCCTGGGTGGAACGACCAGCAGATTGCTGAGGC
>QBLT01000143.1 GCA_003249105.1 Leptolyngbya sp.
CGTTATACTCAGACCAGTTGCGGACTCGGTACTGCATCGGCGTCAGGTTTTGGGTAGTACTTAAACCTTATGCCACTACCCCGTCCGTAACACCCTATTTATGCAACAACGCCCACCCAAGTCAGAAACGACCTGGGAGAAAGATTATATGGTGCCCTTTCGTCGGCTGTTGTCGGTTGCGGCGGGAAGGGCATTGTCTGAGCAGGTTCTACTAGATGCGATCGCGACTTATACCCCAGACAGCCGGAGTCGGCAGCGGGCCTGCACGGCTTACGGACGCATAGCCAAAATGGCGGGCATTGATATCGACCTCAAGCCATGGCGAGGCAACTACAGCCCCAAGGCCGTCAACGTTCGCGACTTACCCGGTGACGATGTGATAGTGGAGGCGATCGCGGCTATTGAAGATGAACGCTGGCGGTACTGCATGGCGCTGATGGCGACCTATGGACTGCGCGATCATGAGGTGTTCTATGTAGATCTAAAGTCCCTGGCCGATGCGCCTGGAGTTTGCACCGTGACCGACGGTAAGACCGGCTGGCGGCAAGTGTGGCCTTACCCTGCGGAATGGTGGGAGCGGTTCAATCTAAAAGCGGCCAAGGTGCCAGCCCTGACCGCTCGTAGAAATTCAGACTATGGCATTCGCGTGGCTCAATACTTCAAACGCCATTCTGTGCTCTTTCTGCCCTATGACCTACGCCACGCCTGGGCAGCTAGGACGGCGGTAGCCGGGCTCGACCCAGCTATAGCCGCTCGAATGATGGGCCACGACCTCAGCATCCATACCCGCGTTTATCACCAGTTCATTAGTCGGGCGTCGATGCAACAGGCATGGGAAAAGAGCCAGGGTTGAGAGCCATCAGGCCGCGCCCCACTGCCTACGCTTGGCCGGCTCAGTCTCATAGATTGAGCGGATACATTTGACCCTGAAACCATAGGTAGGCCGATCGCCGTTAGAAAGGTTCGCGTAGTCCCGCCCTAACTTGAACCATCCCGCCCGTAGGTCAGCCATAATTCGACTGGCTGTGAACGCTGGCCCCAGTTGAGCCAGCAAATCATCCATGCCCACGTAGGGCTCACGAGCCACGCTGCGCTGCTCCTGGGCTAGAGCTGCCACGGCTGCCGCCAATTGCTCTTGTGCTCTCACTAGCTGCGCCTGCGTTTGCATGGCTTCAGCCAACATCAACTGTGCGTCCATAATGGTTTACTACGGTATAACACGGTATCCCGTTATCGTATCACGCAATACTTTCAAGGATTGTGTCAAACACTGCAATGGCTTACGAGTTTGAGTAGTCGCCATGGAACAGCAAGAATTGACCCGAGCAATGAAGGCCGCGATCGCCCAGGCAGAGGCCTACACAGACAAAAAATAGCCGACCGCACTAGGGAGAATGCGATCGGCTTGGTGCTCTTGAGTGTGGAATTTATCGTAGCGCTGACGGTGGCTAACGTTTTTGTTTTGGCCTGGCTGACTTTAGCGTAGGCGCAGTAGCGAACCCTGCACCCAGGCGACGGTTTCGGTCGTGTAGCGATCGCCTGGGAACTTGACTTGCACCCATTTAATCCCGTCAGCGGTACAGGCCTCGGCCATGGCCACCACGTAATCACCACCGAGGCCATAGCTTAGGCCTGGAGCTGCGCCGGGGGTGGGGCTGAGGTAGATTTTGTCTGAGGCTTCCCCCAGCAGGTTAGCGGCATAGTGCTCGGGTAGGGCGATCCATTCGCCTGTGGGGTGGGGGCAGTTGTTGGTCTGGGTGCTGGCGATCGCGGCGGGGGCGAGTAGGGCCAGGGCAAGGGCGATCGCAGCAGGTGTGATTTTCTTCATGGCTAGGTATAGGGTCTAGGGTTTATAGGTACAAGGCTTTTTGGTCTGGTGTGCGGAGGATGTCGGCAGACTTCCACAGGGCCAGCGTTGTGCCATCCTCCAGCACTAGGTAATTCCCCTCGAAGTGGAACGGTGGGGTCTGCACCGTCCCGAACCGTTGACGGGGCTTACCGTTGGCCCTGGCTGGTGGTTCATCTGGGAGCTGGACGCGATCGCCAGGTTTGAACTCAGTCATCGCGCGAGGGCAAGCTGGGCGCTGGCCTTGATGGAGGCCTGCCAGCCTGCTCGGGATGGGTGGAACTGGTAATGCGGCCAGGGCGGGCATCGTCATAGCCTTGCTACCAGGCATCGATCGCATGCTCGACTTGCAGTTGCAAAAACTCGGGGGCGGGCTTAATCCACTGCTGGCCTTCCCAGGCGATGGGGTCGGCAAAAGCATGGACCTTATCGAGCGGCCAGGCGTAGCGGCCAGGCTGCCAGTCCCCTACCAGGCGCTCCAACGTGGGTTGAGCATTGCAGAGGCTAGCGGTCATCTGGATGCAGTCGATTAATTGGCTGGTGCACAACACCGCGCCGAGCGGCAGATCGTCAACGTGGGGAAAGTCTCGGGTATCGCCAGCGGCCTGGGCCAGGGCGATCGCATCGTTCCAGACAGTTTTATCCTTTGCCGTCATTTTCCGTTTGGCGGCGTGGATAAATAGCTCTCCCCGGTAATGAGTAAGCCGGTGTCGAGTTTCGTTGCGCTTCAAGTTGAAAGCGCAGAGGCTGGCGTAGGGCTGCCAGAGAGTAATGATCCTGGGTCTGTTCATGGCGGGTTCTCTTCTTGGGTTTATTGCCGAGGTGAAAGTATTGGCAGTGGGGGCAGCGGTAAACCTTGAGCGTTTTAACACTGGTGCCCCTGGCCTTCATTCGCTTGCGCACCGCGATCGCGTCGGCTGTGGTTAGGTGCTTGGTCTTACCAAAACACTGGCGCTCGGGATTCCGTTTCTCAGTCACGGCTTGCCTCCCACCTCTTCGTCCGTGGGCGAGATGCCCATGAGTGAGGAAACCTTGGGCCAGAGGTTAACGATGATCTCGCCCTTGTCTAGGTCATGCCGGACGGCCAGCACTTCATAGAGCAAGGTGTCGTGAAGGATTGAGTCGCCCTTGCGGGGCACAGCAAGCCACTTGACGTACTCTCGACGGCTAACCCAGGCTTCATCCCCTGGGCTACCAATTTGCAGGGTTAGGGCTACTTCTGGCACCGCTAGGCCTCCGTCGCTTCTGGGTGGGGAGTTTTAACCGGGGGCGTGAACGGGGCCTCTTCACCCAGTAGCAATGTGAGCTGCTTGGAGTGGGCGATCGCCAACTCTTTCTTTTGCAGCTTGGCGAGGGCAGAGAGAATGAGGTCAACGGTCATTTCTTTTAAATCACCGGCATCATTCTTGGGCGTTTTGCCTCGCCACTCGCAGATCAGATAGTCGATGTGGGCACCCGTCAGCTGAATTTTGCGGGGGAACAGTTGGCCGTGTTCAATCTCTTCGATCAGGTGCTTCCAGCGGTGGGTTAACTCGGTTCGCATCGCCATAAAGAAATAGGCGTAGTCATTGAGAATCCCCAGCTCCCACATCCGGATCAGCTCTTCTTTGCTGAAAGTTATTTCGTTTTCGCCTTCCTCTTTTTGGTACAGGTCTTCTAGTTCTTTGCGTTTGCTTTTTGCCATGATCATGCGTTGAATTTTGGATAGGTGGATAACTGGCGGGCTAGATGCTGTAGTCAAACAGGGTGTCGAGATAAAGCCGTTTTATGTTTTGGCCACCGCTGTTGTTTTGCATGAGGAACAGAGAGGTAGCGGCAGCAAACACACGGCTTTGGCTCCATGCCGGGTTTTTATCAAGGAAGGTTTGTAGTGCGTCGTGGAGGTCTTCAGGTAACTCGACCTGTAGATCAACTTTGGTTCCTTGGGCTGTAGTGGTCATAGGAAAACTCCAAATCAGATTTACAGGGGTGGCCCTGGAGCTAACCCAGGGCCGGGGTTGAGAGAACTAAACTTCAGAGGCCTCGATCTCGATCACCTGCTCGCTGGGGGGCAGTTCATACAGGCCTTTGATGTTGGCGGGGAAACAGACGGTGCCATAGTGGGCGGTCGCCTCGGCAAACCGTTCCTTATCTGGACCGAAGTAGAACACGTCGATCGAGAACGTCGCACCCTGGCGATCGCCTTCCGGCTGCTCAAACTTGACGTAGCGATCGACGCGGCAGACGGCCTGGCAGCGAACCATGTATTCCTTGTGCCAGGCGGTGCGGCTGTCAGCCTTGTTCAGGACGAAGAAGTGTGTCGGCAGCTGACCCTTATCGTGCTGCTCAGCAAATTTTTTGCTGAAGATGCCGTTTTTGCTGAAGGGCGGATTTTCCCAGCCGGTGGTTTCGGCTTCGTCGTCGGTCGGCTCCACCTGCCAAGTGACCTCGGCATCGAGGGCGCTGTTGTCTTTGGTAAACCCTGCGATCGCGGGCACATTGGAGTGCTCGTTAGTCGCTACATCGATGTCGAACTCACCCCGACCCCAGCGATCGAGGATGGGTTGCCAAACCCAGGCTGGCGTATTGTTCTCGTCTTGGTCAATGCCTGGGGCTTCTTCGGTGGTGGCGTTGGCCTTGCGCAGCTTCTGGCTCATTTGGGCCTGGCGCGAGATTGGCTGAGTATCGGTAACGCCGTTACCGTTTTGGGGCTTAAACAGGTCGCTGGTATTTATCCAGGGTTCGCGATCGCTCTCCAGGTCATCCCACTTGACCTCGGCCATCTTCAGCTCTGGGTCAAGCTCGACGATTGCGCCGCCATCTTCCCAGAAGTCAACGACCACGACGCGATCGCCAATGGCCAGCTCTTGGCGGGAACCGTCGAAGACCGAGCCATCGGTAACGGCATCGTTGTCGAGCTTGGTCAGATACTCCAGGTAGCGGGGGCTGTTGTTTACCCAATCGGCCCACAGCGCATCTAGATTGGCAAAGCCCTTGGGAAAGCGGAAGTGCAGCATCTCGTCGCGGTAGGCCTCGACGATGAACGGGAACTTGCCCCGGCGCTTGGTGACTTTGGCGATCGCGCCCCAGGTGGCGAATACTTCTTCTTGGCTGGGGGTTTTGCCAGGGTCTACCTGCTCTTCAACCTGCTCGGTGAGCCGTAGCCTTTCATCGGTCAGGACGTACTCAACGCCGGGATACTTGACCAGTATCCCGGCATAGGTGAACTTGATGCCGGGGGGCTGAGTGTTGTAGCTGTAGGTCGGCCCGTCCCACTCGGCAGCAGGCACGATGCCCGTTGCTCCAAGGGCACCTCCACCCATACCCGAGGTGCAGACCCACTGCTTACCACCGAACTCAAACATGCCTCGGATCTTGTCGCCCGTCAGGGTGTCGCCCGAGTAGGTGTTGTTGAAGATCTCCAACTGCCTGCGGGTAGCCACACCGAAAACTTCCCGATAGCGGAACTCCGCCCCATCCTCGCCCTCTTCGACGGCCTTTAGAGGGGATTCCATAGCCAGATCGCTGTCGGGGCTTACAGAGGCCTCTGAAGGCGAATCGCCACGATCCGGAACGTGGAAGATTGCCGGGGGGTCGATCTTGCTGGCGCTTTCGGTCAGCACATGGCCAATGTCGAGATTCAGATACTTCAGCCCACACTTTTGGATGAAGCCCTGCTGAGTCTGGCCGTCTTTGTCAACGCCGCGCACGTAGTCGCCAACGTTGAAGCGTTCAGACGCTGACCAGAGGTTATGCCGCTCAAGGATGCGATCGCCCTCTGCCTGCCACAGCTCCCACAGCGCCTCATAGGTGCGAACATTTTTGGGATACTCGAACTCTTTGGCGACCATCTGGTGGATTAGCTCTACCACCATGGCGGCTCGGCCATTCTTCACGATTTTGGCTACCTGCTCCCAGGTGGCGACGATCTGCTCATTGCTCGGTAGCCCAGTCTCTTCCCGGCTGGCCTCGGAGAGGTAGTTCAACGCCCCCCGCAGGCTAAGCTCTCCCGAGGCTTGCTGAGTCTCAATCCAGGCCTCTAGCTCTGGCCACCGTGCCGCGATGTTGAGGTAGTTGCGAACATGGCGATCGCTAATCTGGGGCAGATACTCGGCCAACCATGGCCCCCAGTTCCCATGCCCTAACTCGGCCTTCTTCGCGGCCAGGCGATCGCCCAACTCTTTGGCCCGTTGCAGCAGTTCAATACCGCTGTCTTGAATCCTTTGGTGAAGCTCCAACATTACCTGGGCTTCACCCGCTGACGGCGCGATCGCCACTGTCTCTTCGTTGACCTCAGGGGGCGCGATCGCCGCCTTAACCAGTGTGACCATAGTTAATCCCAAATCAGATTAACTTTATTATATCGTGTATTTATTCTTAAAGGGATACGTTTACGGGATGTTCACACGATTGACGGGATTGGTTCTAGATGGGCGATCGCGGCCTCGACGGACTCCGTTAGGGATGGGTCTAGGGTGGCCAGGTGGCGCAGGTGGTAACTGATCTGGGCCACCTGCTCCCGGCGTAGGATGGGGTCGCGATCGAGCGATTGGAGGCTGAAGTTATCGGCCCACCGGCTGAACCGTTGGGCTGGCGTTAAGTCGTCGGTGGAGGATGGGGCGGCGATCGCCGGGGCCTGCCGTCCCGGCCTTGAGCCGCTCACCCGGTCAATCATTTCGTTCAGCCTGGCCAAATTTTTGGCCTCGTCCGGCCCAGGGGGCAACTGGAGCTGTTCGCTGCCAGCGGCGATCTGCTCATGCCCCCAGCGATCGGCGGGTAGGTAGGTGCCGAGGTGAACCGGCGTAGCGTCGAAGCCGCCGCAGTCTTCCTGGGTGCCGTAGAACTGGATAAAGTCTTGGCGCAGGAAAGATTGATCCTTGGGCGATGCCTTGGCTCACATCGCCGTCATCCCGCCGATGTGAGCCAAGGCTCTGTGGGCCGTCGCCGTGATGGTGCAGGGGGCCTGGGTGCGGGAGTATTCCACCAACACATGCCATTCAGCTTGCGACCGCTGCTCCGGCGTGCCGATCGCAGCTTCGATGAACTGCTTGGGCGTTGGTAGCTTGAAGCCGTCATACTCCAGAAACATTTTGGCGGCTGCCCGTTCCCACTGGTCGGCGGTCAGCGCCTCAGACACAACCTCAAAATAGGCCTTTGCCGTAGCCGTTTTGATGGAGGCACCCAGGCGGTCTGCAATCATCGCCAGGTCGTTGCTAAAAGTCTCTTGGTTAATCTCCATAGCCCATAGCCTCTACGTCTAGGGTTGTATTGCCTGCTGCCTCTTACTCTTGCTGCTGCCGCCGCTTCATGCGGGCAAATGGGCTCTCAACTTGAAGCTCTCCCCTGCCCCAGGCTGCCAGCTCTGCCTGATTGCGTTCGTGCTCAGCCTGCTTCGCCGTCATCCGTGGCCTGATGGTTGGCAGAATGCCGCCTACATTCCGCTTGTGCTCGAGGGCCGTGGCCCAGGTGCGGTTTCTCAGGTGCCGCTCGAAGTGAGCTACCCCGGTCGTATAGCCGTTGGCCTTGAAGTCGATCCGCTTGCAGTCGATGTACCAGGCCACACCCTCGGCAACGTCGGCGGGGGCATCGCCCTCGACCATCAGGGAATCCCACGAATCGATCGCCTTCCACCGGAGCTGATTGCAGGCGATCGACGGGGCCACCTCGGCGGCGAACTTGCCGTATGCAGCCCAGAGCTGGGCGAAGGCTTCCGGCTCATGGTCCGAAGTTTCTTTACGCCGCGCGCGGGCCGCTGCGGAACTTTTTGCCCTCTTCCCAGTTTCCGCCTTAGCCGGGGTTTCTTTCTGGTCAGCAACCGGAGTAGAGGTTTCTGGCTGCTCCGGTTGCGATCGCTCCATTTCGTTCGAGTATCCCCCACTCGTATACTCCCCCCTGCCAAGGGGGGTAAGGGGGGATCTAGTCTCTGGAGTAATCAGGGAAGAAGTCTCGGAAGTAATCTCTGTTATTGTTCGGTCGTTTGCGTTCCACCGTGGGTCGGCAGCGCTCCACCGTGGGTCAAATTCGACCCACGAGTAGGTAAATTCGACCGAGGGATCGTGGGTCGTTTTCGACCATTGTGATTTTGCTAGGCTTCGAGCCTCTAGGTACCTGTTGACCACATCATCGTGAAACAGGTAATACGTTGTCCTGTCGAACTTGTAGCGATCGTTGGGGTTGCGGTGGCGGCTGATGATTCCGGCCTGCTCCAGCACCCTGATCAGACCCTTGAGCTTCGTCCGTTTGGCGATGCCCATCAGCGCCTGCTCCAGGTCATCCAGCGTGTGGTATTGCAGTAGGCTCATGTCTTGCGTCGGGCGATCGCCGTGGCCCTGGGCTACTTCGTTTAGGTGCCCTGCCCGCTTTAGCTCGTCAACCCTGACCGAGTGCCAGTAGTCGAAAAATGAAATCAGTGCGCCGATCGCAGGATCACCGAAGGCCTCTGCCTGCCAGCGGTGAATTAAAATCAACGGCTCTTTTGCGGGGTGTTGAAGTGTTGAAGTTCTCACGCCACACCTCCACCGAAACCAGCAAAGCAAGCATCTAGCTCCGCAGTTGTCATGCTAAAATTTCCTCAAGACGAAACTGGTTTGTTTCTTTGAAAACCCCGCTCTTGGCACCAAGAGCGGGGTTTTCTTATGTCCGATGATATCGCATTCGTATCCCTTAAACGGGATTCCATAGGCGCACGAAAATTCTTTTAGTCATTAACAACCTCTGCGTGAGCGGCAACAGTTTGAGGCCTGGCTGGCTGAAGGTTTGAGGCCCGACGGTTGCAAAGTTTGCTCATCTCGGTGCCAGCGGCGGGCGGTAGCTCGTCGTCTGCGATCAGCTTCTCCACCTGCTTTTCGTAGGCAGCCAGCTCGTCGATCGCGGCCCTCATCACCTCATCTCGTAAGTCGAGCCAGAGCTGAGACTTTTTCCAGGTGTGGTCTATGACTGGCCGAGGTGCTGTGGTCGCACTTTGCTGTGGCGCAGCCGCAGGTGTCTGTGTTGATGCTACTGCTGGCTTCAGTTTCCTAGGTGCCGTGGTGCCAGCTGGAGCTGGAGTCTGACGGTCAGCGGCCCGCTGCCAGCAGTGTTCTACCAGGTTGGCGATCATGCCTCTGGCCTGCTCGGGCAGTTCGCCAGAGTCGATGTAGCCCAAAGCCTTGGCCTGGTACGCATCGAGCTGTCTGGTGTCTCGCAGTGTGTGAAAGGCGTTCGCAATGCTGATCCACAGTTCGCTTCTTGTGAAGTCGTAGGTCGGCAGCGGGTCAGGCCTTAGATTTTGGGCCGTGGTGTCGAAGGGTGCCGGTGGTAACGCCATCGCCTGCCCTTGCGGTGCTGCCCCAATCTGGGCGATCGCGGCCTGACTGAGAGCCAGGTTTTGCCTCGACTGGAGCTGTAGCCTGGCCCACTTGGGCGAGACTTCCAGGCTGAGTAACCACTTAGGCCGTCGGGCTCTTCCTTTGCCATTGGGAGTCGAGACACTGACCAGTCGCTTGGTGAGCACAAGCGGGATGCCGTTGAGCCGTCCAAAATGGTGCTCGATGTCGGCTAGCTGCTTATCGAGTCGCACGATGTCGTTAATGGAATGAGTCTCTGCCGTGACGTAGACAAAGCGCTCCAGTGCAGGAATGATGAGCTTGAGCCGCCCCACCTCTTTGCACCCTGCTGTGCACTTGTCGTCATCCTCGCGGCGTTCACAGGCAACCTTGCCGGGGAAACACTTCATGAAGCGGCCCCCCACCCGTACCCCGCTCTTCCACTCGCGATCGCAGCGGATCTCAATCCCACCCGCGCCGTAGTGCTCCATGGCGGTCATAAAATTTTCTTCAGTAGTGGGATAGGGCAACATCACATCAACGGCCTGGGGTGCCTCACCGAATGCGGCCCGAAACTTGGCGGTTGCGTCGGAGTCGTCGGAGTCAAACCGGAAATGGTCTAGGTCTTTTCCGTAGCCCATCAGCGGCTGCTTAGTCTTGGAGTCAAATAGCGGCGCTCCAGTCTCCTTGTCCTTGAGCTGCTGCTTTGGCCCACCTTTGCGGAGCTTGCCGATCTCGTCGAACGATCGGCCCTGGCCGGTTAGTCCTTTGATACCCATCTTCTCTCCTGCCCTAGAATGGGCGTGTTAGTTGAACTTCGGTTCTTTTCCAAATCAGATCGGCGCTGAAGGGCTGTCACCCTCCAGCGCTTTTTTGCGCCAGGACTCGACCCAGTACCGCACTGTGGATTCTTTGACGTGCTCATGGTTCTGCAACAACCGCTGGTACAGAGCGGAGACATTGAGTAAATCCAAGCCCTCAACAGAGTGCAGCGCGTCGAGGGCGGCGTTGCACTCCGCCTGGGCTGGTCGATTGGCTGAACAGGCCACGCCTGAACGACTTGGCATCTTTCCGCAACCTCGTAAAAATCTACAATCCCATTGTACCGCGTAATCCCGTATGCGGAATAAGGCTGTAAACTTTTAGGGACTACTATTAAGGTGCTACGTTTAATCGGAGTTGTCTTATGGTTTGCATGGCTGTTGATCAGCGATATATTGACAGACTGGTTGGTTGGGTAACGGAAGAGGCAGCTAAGCTGGCCCCAGGTGACAAGGGCGTGAATGCGTTTAGCGCCGATAGTGCAGTCAAGTTGGCAAAGTACCCTGGGCTGGGTGGCTTCAGTACAACCGTTGTAAGTCGTTGGATTAACCGCCAGGTCGCCCAGGGCCTGAAGTCTAAAAACTTGCAGCGTATAGGAATTTTGAAAGGGTTCTCTGAAGACCCCGCAGAAGCAGAAACATTGGCCTACCTTTGGCTGTCTGGGCTAGATGACCCCAAGCCAAAAGAGCCCACTGCCCCACAAGATTTGACTAAAAATAATAAAGAAGACTCGACTCAGGATATTATTGCTCGCCTGCGGGATAGCCCTATTTCTCCTGAAAACCTAGAGCAAATCATTGTCGCGGCAGTAGCTAGGCTGGTCGCGATCGCTGCTTCGTCTCCACAAGACATTCCCGAGGAACCCGAGCAACCAATGGAAACTCCACTTATTTATTTATTGCGAGGTTGGCTATCAAGCGGCAACCGCACTGTAGAAGACCTTGCCTCTGAGGTGGGCGTAACAAAAGAGCGGGCCGAGAGGATTTTGGAGGGTTATGCTCTCGACCCTGACGAGTGCCTAAAGGTAGCAAAGTTGGCAAACCTAGAAGTGGGTACGATCGTGGCTTGGGGCGCTTGCCCTAAGCTACAGCAGGCTGGCCAAAACTAACCGCCAGCTCTGGCAGGCCGTCCGGCTGCACCAGTCTGCTGGTCTGGCAACGGAGCACGTTCGCGTAGTCGCTGTTCGCGAAGGAAACTTGAATCTGGGTCTGAAATTCGCCACGGCCAGATTGACAAACCCCAAGCCGCACCTCTGCGTACTTCTCTAGGTAGTCTTGAATGTCGACAGGCTGAGCACTGAGCCATCGTCGCTTGACTAGCTCGTTAAATCTATCCATGGACTTGTATTACTACGCTCCAGAAAAACGATATTTAACTGCATACCATTTTCGCCCCTATGCACATGTCACTTAAGCGGTAGGGACGTCTTAGCCGTCGAGCAGCTAAAACTCTGACCAGTCTACGCCTAAAACGGTAACAAGAGCGACATTTTTCTGTTGGCAATATTGAAGCTTTGAACAGTGAGCCGGGGTTTTGCCCGTCGCCGCTTACCTACGCTTAGTCTTGCTCTTTGCCACTTATCTTTTTTTGCTGGTCGGCCCGCAAGTCGCTCCAGATGCCGAGTAAGGTTATGTCGCCAGACTCCAGAGCGTCCCGCAACCGGGAGATCGCTGATGGGTCGACAAAGACTTCACGCAGCTTCACCTCTTTTTTGCCCAGCACTTTGCTGAGGCCGCGCCGAACCCGTTGGTGCCGCCTGTTTCGTGCCAGGCCCTTTTCGGACTTTTCGTAGGCAGCACGATAGAGCGGCAGCTTGTCGCCAAAGTTTGAACGAACGTAGTCAGTCGAAAAGTGCTCCTTGCGGTAGCACTGCTCACACTGCCCGTTGGCATAGTGGACCCGGTCTGGGTGACAGACCGCCATTCTTTTTTTAGTCACTGGCATTACTTAGCGTTCACTCCTGGCTGAGGATTGCCTTTTGCTCGTCGGTGAAGTAGTCCCACACCGCTTCTAGTGCGGCTCTTTTTTCTCGGAGCTTGGCGATCGCAACCGGGTCGGCAAAGGCAGCGGTTATGGAGGTGGCCCCAGTCAGCTTCTTAATTATCTGCCGCTTCTGGTACGACTTGTCGTGCCGCTTCTTGCCCTGGTCGCTATTGTCGTAGTTGGCGTTGGCCTTGGCGCGATCGCCACCTGCCTTATAGCCTTTCGATGCCCGCCAGTGCCTGAAGCATAGACCCTTGGCATAGTGGTCGCGATCGCACCCCTCTTCTGTGCAGGTGCGATTACTCTCGCCGGGCTTAGGGCCTGGCTTGGCTTTCTTCTCTGGCGGCGTGGCCATTGTAGGATAATTCATCGGATAACGTTTATGCTATCATAAACTTACTCTGACCGAGCCGATTGACACTGCCCTTTGTGACCTCTGGGCAGTGGGTCGGCTTCTTTTTTGCTTAGAAGAGTGCCAGGCTGAGCTGGCGCAGCGGGCTGGTGTCCAGCAGGGTGGGCA
>QBLT01000144.1 GCA_003249105.1 Leptolyngbya sp.
TCATTTGAGACTCCCCGCACAGCAACCCTTTTAGGACTTTTCTGCACCACTAAGGTAGCAAAAGTGGAGATCCCCCTCAATCCCCCTACCCTGTGGGAAGCTGCAAGTTCTCTCAGGCTTGGGCCGAGAAGGTTATCTACCTATGCAGCGGCAGCAAAGGGCTTGAGCACAACCTTGATGCAGCTGTCTTCTTTGTCGCGAAAGATCTTGTAGGCGCGAGGGGCTTCTTCCAAGGGTAAGCGGTGGGTGATCAAGAAAGAGGGGTCAATCTCGCCCTTTTGCACCCGCTCTAGCAGCGGCTTGAGGTACTTGTGGACGTGGGTTTGGCCCGATCGCATCGTCAAGCCTTTATTCACAAAAGCCCCCATCGGCATTTTGTCGATAAACCCGCCATAGACCCCCGGAACCGAGACCTTGCCCCCCTTGCGACAGGCGGCGATCGCCTGCCGCAGCACCTGAGGGCGATCGGTCTCCAGGCGCACCGCCTGTTTGACGGTGTCGTAGAGGGCCATGGGGCCGGTGCCGTGGGCCTCCATGCCGACGGCGTCGATGCAGCTGTCGGGGCCGCGACCGCCGGTCATTTCGTTCAGGGCTTCCCCAGGGTCAAGCTCTTCGTAGTTGAGAATTTCGGCCCCGCCGGCCTGGGCTAGGGCGAGCCGCTCGGGCACGCGATCGATGGCAATCACTCGCTCAGCACCGAGCATAAAGGCGCTGCGAATAGCAAACTGACCTACGGGGCCACAGCCCCACACCGCCACCGTGTCGCCGGGCTGAATGTCGCAGTTTTCGGCGGCCATGTAGCCAGTGGGAAAAATGTCGGTGAGAAACAGCACCTGCTCATCGGTGAGGCCATCGGGCACCTTGAGCGGGCCGACGTCGGCGAAGGGCACTCGCACGTACTCGGCCTGGCCTCCGGCGTAGCCCCCCATCAGGTGGGAGTAGCCAAACAGGCCCGAGGGCGAATGGCCGTAAAATTTCTCAGCCATCCAGGCGTTGGGGTTGGAGTTGTCGCACAGCGACCACAGGTCTTGGTTGCAAAAAAAGCAGCTGCCGCAGGAGATCGTGAAGGGCACCACCACGCGATCGCCCTGCTTGAGGTTGCTTACCCCTGGCCCAGTTTCGACCACTTCCCCCATGAACTCGTGGCCCAAAATATCTCCCGACTGCATGGTGGGGATAAAGCCGTCGTAGAGGTGTAGATCGGACCCACAGATCGCCGTAGAGGTGACCTTGATGATGGCGTCACGCGGGTTCAAAATGGTTGGGTCAGGCACAGTGTCTACCCGAACATCGTGGGTGCCATGCCAGCAAACTGCTTTCATCAAACTTCTCCTGAGGTAGTTATGTTCAGCGGGTCTCGAACAGCCCGTGACGGTGCCGCGTCACCCACGGTGGAGCAACAGACAGTACGTTAGGGGCTCGGTAGCTCAGCAGGATCTCAGTCCTGGTTGGTATAGCGGTCTAGGGTAGGATTTCTTTCGGGCTGGACGTTGCTGCGGGGCGCGTCAGCGGGCAACTCATCCGCAGACAGCCCCGGCACTAGATTCTTGAGGCGATCGCCAAGGCTGACCTCGGGTTCAGCCGACGGCTGGACGTTTTTGCCCTGGCGATCGACGGCGGTTAGATCGACGCCGCCCTGAAAATTTTCGTTGCTAATCGGGTTGTGGCTCGGGCGCACGGGGCTAGGGTCACCGGCTCCAGTTCGGGGCGCATTAGCGGCCTGGGCGCTGGGCATGTAGCCGACCGAACCCAAACAGAGGGCGATCGCTAGAGCGGCCCAGGCCAACTGCCGACCGAGCCGAGCCTTATCAATCGCGGCTTTGAGCAATGACAAAGGAGAGGCGAGACGAAACCAAAAATTCATGGCACTAGGTCTTAAAAACATGGACAAGTCAGCACTTAGGCGACTTCGGGAAAACTTTCTCCCTACTGGTGGGCAGTGCCCACCCGACAGTGGCTACAGTTGCCCGATAGAGCGGGGATCTTCTTTTCTAGAAATCTCCTTAGGTTAGGCTCCCTTGGGCTGGCCTTCGGTGGTGGCGATTTCTCCGGTTTCCATCAGCTGCTTAAAGCGGCTGAGGTCATCGCCAATCTGCTGCTCGGGTGCTTCGCCAAACAGCTTGGCGATCGCAGCGGCCATCGTGCCACCTGGCAGCTCATACTCCATCACCACTTTGACCTCGGTACCGCGATCGCCGGTAGCGCGCTGAAACCGCACAATCCCGGAGTGGTTCACGGGGGCATCGTCGGTCGAGGTCCAGGCAATCAGGCGATCGGGCTGGTCGTCAACAATCGCCGCATCCCATTCGACGCTCTGATCGAGGGGGGCATTGACCACCCAATGGGAGTGCTGCTCGTCGTAAACCTGCACCGACTTGATGTGGCGCATGAAGCGGGGCAGGTTGTCGAGCTGTCGCCAAAAGCGGTAAAGCTCTGCCGCCGGACGATTGATCGTGACGGTTTTCTCAACCAAGATCGTCTTTTCGAGGCCCACGGCCTCGCCAACCTGCTTGAGCGTGCTTTTCTTTTGAGCGCCCTGATAGACCAAGCTGCCACCGGCAGCGGCCACCAAGATGCCCCGCAGCGATCGCTGCTGCAAACCGCTGAGAACCATTGCGCCGCCGCCGATAATCGATGCCCACCGCTCTAAACGGCTGGCCTCCGTATCCGTCGATGGTTGCGTGCTGATGGATTTTTCCACGTCGATACCTCTGGGCAGAAATGCTGTTAATTCAGGCTTTGTAATCGAGTGCTTGGCTGGGCTGATTGCGACAGACCTTAAAAAGTTAGGGTTCAGGATTTAAGGTATCGGGTTCAAGGCTGGTCATCGACCTGAAACCTTGAACCCGACTAAACCCTGTCACCTTTTACCTAGCTGACAGCCCCCAGCGCGAGCGTCTGTAGCGCAATGCGCGGGCGAGCCAGATTAAGCTCTAGCTCTAGAGCTGAGAGGAGCGATCGGTGCTGAGCTCAGAGCCAGTGCCGTCGCGCAGAAAAGCGGGGGTCTTCTTATCGAAGTAGCTATTGATGAAGGTGTTCACCGCCGATAGCACCAGCGGGCCTACCAAAAAGCCGATAATGCCGCTGATGTAGAAACCGGGCACCACCAGGGAAGCCAGCCACAGGCAGAGACCGTTGAGAATCAGCGAAAATCCCCCAAAGCTAATAGCATTGATGGGCATAGTCACGCTTTGCAGCACCGGCTTGAGAAAGGCGTTGACCAAACCGACCGAAACCGCCGCGATCGCCGCTGCGGTGAGGGTGTCAATGGTGACCCCAGGCACAACTAGATCCACAACCAGTAGGCTAAGGGCCGTTGCCAAGCCAGATAAAAGAATGCTCCACATGGTGTCATCTCCTGAAAAACTACAAGCCTTACGTAAATGAAACTTTGCCGGGAAATTTTGCTAGGCCAGACTAAAGCAAATAGCGGCCTCAAAACAGCCAGGGCAACTGCAAACGTTCTAAATTTGCTTCACTTAGCTCCACGGTAAAAACCAACGCCGGTATGTGTGTCTACTGTTGGATAGATAAGACAACAATGCGAACTAATGTTTATTTCCCCAGGCGTAGGGCCTAGCTCCAGTTGCTTAGAACAAAAGCTCTGGTGAAAGGGTAGCGATCGAAAATCCAGGCCGTTTCCCTAAAAATCGCTTTGTTGATAGACCAAAAAAATCAACTGCACCTGCGGGCAAGCCTGCGATCGTCGGCTATGTCTTTTGACATAGTTACCTTCATGCCCCTGGGAGATATGCAAATTAACGAGGTTCTGTAGACTGCTGATCTAACTGGTGAGGTGCATCAGTGGGGTGCGATAGTTCCCCAGGGTCGTCTCTAACCGCCGCTTTGCGCCTTCACCCATAGCTTTTGATTGGAGTAAACCCATGTTGATATCGTTAGAAATTGGAATGGTGGTAGTCGCGCTAGGGCTAGCCCTACTGTTGGTGCGTCTCCCCAAAGCCGGACAGTCTGGATTGGTGGCCATGACTTGCCTAGCGGTCATGCTGGTCGGCTTCACCCAGCCCGCCTTTGCCGGTGCGGTCAATGGCGATGTGCTGACCAATCAGCAAAAAGGCCTCAACGAAACGCTTCAGTCCACCCCCAACGATAGTCAGTATGAAGGTATTGAGTATGCCGACGTCAAAGGTACTCCCCTAGGCGATCAGGACATTACTGACCGAGTGAAGAGCAAGGTTCCCGATAACCTCAAGATCAGCGTCTCCAACGGTTCGGTTCGGCTATCGGGCAAGGTAAACAGCCGCGACACAGCCCGTGCCGTCATTGAAGACGTCAAATCTATTCCGGGAGTACATGAGGTTTCCTACGATCTAGGCCTCAAGGAAATCACGGAATAAGCAACAGCTATTCAGGCACAAAAAATCGGCGGATTACCGCCGATTTTTTGTGCCTGAATGAATAAGAATAGTAGAATGCTTATCTATTGTTCTCAGGAATTTCAAAGTCTTGCCAAATAATGTATAAAGTGGCTACAGAAGCAGGCAAAGATATCTGCAAAAAATTATCGGCCATAAAAAATAACTATTCGAGACTCAATTGATGCCCAGCGAAATTAGACCCTTAAATATAAACTCCACCTACGTTGTAATGGACGGTGGCGGCAACGCTATTCCAGTGTCTATAACCGACACCTTCTATGAAGAGTTGCACCGTAACTTTGGAGACTTTAAAGACAAACGGCTCGTCTCTCAATACAACTTTGATCGCGACTGGGGCACTTGGGAAATGCACCCCGCTGGGGAAGAGTTTGTGTGCTTGCTCTCAGGTCAGCTCGACCTTATCCTAGAGCAGAATGGGGTTGAAAATAAGCTATCGCTAAAAACTTCTGGCTCCTACGTTATCGTGCCCAAGGGCATCTGGCACACGGCTAAAGTTCACCAGCCCAGCTCTGTTTTGTTTATCACCCCCGGTGAAGGCACGCAAAACCGCCCCGTTTAGTCCGGCAACGGGAGCCCCACAAACAGGCCCGAGAGGGCTACGATTCATAGCAACCCTCTCGCTGTGGCTGGGAAGCGGTTAGGCGGCGCGATCGCAGTTAATCATCCACGGCGTACCAAACTGATCGACCACCATGCCAAACCGGGCTGCCCAAAAAGTTTCCTGAATAGGCATTTTAACGGTGCCATTTTCCGCCAGTGCAGCAAAGACCCGTTCTGCTTTCTCAGGCTCTTCAATGCTGATCAAAACAGACATACCCTGAGCCGCTTCAAAGTAATCTGGCATGCTGTCAGCCCCCATAATTTCTTCATTGCCTATGGTCAACTGAGCGTGCATAATTTTGCTGTGCCACTCTGCAGGCATCTGATCGGCCATCGGCGACTCTCCATAGGTCATCTTGTCGCCAACTTTGCCGCCCAAGACCTGCGCATAGTACGTAAACGCAGCCTCGCAATTGCCATTAAAGTTGAGGTAAGAGTAGAGTTTCATAGCGCCCTCCTAGGGCTAAAGAAATAGTGAAAAATCGCAGCTGAATTTTGTAGTTGAGGTATCAAAATCTAGCAGTATAGACACCTGCTGAGGGACGGCACCGGGTTCCATATGCATCGGTTTGGGGCCTTAAAGCGTGATTATCTCTAAGTCAGAATTGATCTTCTCTACCGATCCGATGGCAGGCCAGTCAGTTCCACAATGGGACGAATTTCGACTGTGCCTTTGTGTACTGAGGGAATGCGGCCTGCGATCGCGATCGCATCGTCCAGATCCTCCGCCTCAATCAGAAAATAACCGCCGAGCTGTTCTCGGGTTTCGGCAAAGGGGCCATCAGTCACCAGGCGCTTGCTGTCGCGCACCCGCACGCTGGTGGCTGTAGCCACCGATTGCAGGGGCGACGCGCCCAAATACTGGCCGCTGGCGTGCAAGTCCTGGGTGAGCTTGACCGAATCCTGGTAGCAGCGCTCCCGCTCGCCCTCGCTCCAGGCGTTTTCGTCGCTGTAAATCAGCAGCATATATTTCATGGTTTAGCTCCCAAGGTTGGCGGTTTTCAAACGGCTACTGTCGCCAGTAGTGGGCCGTCATAAACTGATGCCAGGTGCCCTCGCCCGTGAGAATCTGTGAGGTCATAATCCGGTGGTCATCGCTGACAAACTGAATGATGTCTTTGTACGGAGTCATCGAGTTTTGGCTAAAATCTGGCCCTTCAGTTTCTAGGGTTAGGGTCTGTTTCGCCTCATCCAGAGAGCCGTTGTAAACCCACATATGGGTCATCATCGAGCCGACAAAGGTGCCGACATAGCGCTGGTTTTCCGGATCGTAGCCCAGGGTCATCAGGGTGGTGCCGGTCTCGCCGTCGGGCATTTCGCCTTCGCCTTCGGCTAAAACCCAGAGCCCGCCCAGGGTGCGAACCACCTCTTTGCCACGAGTCTTTGATGGGGGCTCGTCTGGTCCCATGCTGCACTCACATTCGCTGACCCAGGTGCCCACCAGGCGATCGAGCCACTGGTGTTCTGCTTGCGGTTCGGTATGCATCGTATTTCTCCATTGTTTACAAACAAGAATTGAAGCGGTAAGTGGATTAGTGCCGTGGGGTGGGCACTGCCCACCAGCGTTAAGTCAGGGACAGTCACCCATAGGTGGGTCGCTGCGGCCAACCCGCCGGAGAATCCTCAAAGTCTTGCTGGCGACCGTAGGGGGTGAGATCGAGCAGGCTGTAGGCATCGGTCAAACCTTCGCAGCCGCGAGCGTAGGTCGAGTAGGTGTGAAAAACCTCGTCGTCGATGCGAAAGAACACGCTCATGCCGTGGCTTTCGCCCTTCATGAAGTGCTGTTCCTGCTGGTCGGCTTCCCTCTGGTCGCGATAGTTGTACTGCACCGGGGCCACCGCTGCATCTAACGTGACGTGAAAATCATAGTTAAAGTCGCTGCCAAAGGAAGAAACCCAGGGCAGAGTCCAGCCTTGGCGCGCCTTGTATGGCTCAAGCTTGGCCAGCGGCGCGCGGGATATGAGTACGAAGCTGGTGTCGCGATCGCCCAGCAGACTCAGATCGCCCAGGGCATTGACCAGGCCCGTGCAGCCGGTGCAGCCATTCTCCCACTCGGGGTCAAACATAAAGTGGTAGACCAACAGCTGGTGGCGACCCTCAAACAGATCGAGCAGGCGGCTTTCGAGAAACCGGCGCTCGGGCTCTTGCTTGACTAGATCGAGCGCTCGCTGATACGACGCCTTGGCTTCAGCGGTTTCGCCCAGCTGGCGACACAGGTCAGCCCGAGCCGCGTGGGCCAGGTGGTAGTGGGCCAGATCGCCCTCGGCGAGAATCTCGTCTAGCAGGTGCAGACCCGCCTGGGGGCCATCGCGCATCGCCACGGCCACGGCTCGGTTGAGATGCACGACAGGGGTCGGTTCGACCTGGGCTAATAGACCATACAAACTGACAATTTGAGCCCAGTCGGTCGCGGCGGGGTTGGGGGCTTCGGCATGGACGGCGGCGATCGCCGCCTGAATCCCGTAGGGGCCAATTTGCCCCGAGGATAGGGCCTGCTGCACCAGCGATCGCCCCTCGGCAATCTGGCCCTGGTTCCACAGGGCGCGATTTTGATCGGCCAACAGCACCAGATCGCCCGTGGGGGTGGTGCGGGCCTGCCGCCGCGACTCTTGCAGCAGCATCAGCGCCAGCAGCCCCATCACCTCGGGGTTGGGCAACAGCTCTAGCACCAGTCGCCCCAGCCGAATCGCCTCGCCCGAGAGATCGGCCCGCGTCAGCGAGGGGCCAGAGGAGGCCGCATAGCCCTCGTTAAACACCAGATAGATCACTTGCAGGACGGTGTCTAAGCGATCGGGCAGATCCTCCAGGGCGGGCACATGGTAGGGAATGCCCGCCGCGCGGATCTTGGCCTTGGCCCGCACAATGCGCTGGGCCAAGGTAGGCGGGGCCAGCAAAAAGGCGCTGGCAATTTCCTCGGTTTTGAGGCCGCAGACCTCGCGCAGGGTGAGGGCCACCTGGGCTTCCTGGGGCAGGGCTGGGTGGCAGCAGGTGAAAATCAGCCGTAGGCGATCGTCCTCGACATCGTCGTTGGGCAGGTCGGGCTGGGCATCGAGCTGCTGGGCCAGCTCGGCCAGCGACGCGTCAAAGCGAGTGCGGCGGCGCAGGCGATCGATCGCCCTAAACCGACCCACCGACACCAGCCACGGCCTTGGTTTGGCGGGCACCCCATCCCGCAGCCACTGCTCCATCGCCACCGCAAAGGCGTCGTGAAGCGCTTCTTCGGCCAGGTCAAAATCCCCCAGCAGACGAATCAGTGTGGCAAACACCCGACGCGACTCCGCCCGGTAGATGGCCTCTACCTGCCGCTGCATCTGGAGAGGTTCGGTCATGGTTAGCGCTCCTACCAGCAAAGTCGATCATTTAGATTCATTTTAATTGTGGTGCAATTGTACTTCCGCCGGGCCGATTCCATCGCCAAGTTGGCCGACTCTAAAGGCAGAAAAGCCTGACTTAGTGGCCATGCCTGTTCCAGGACTGCCGTGGTGGAGGGTGGTGGTGGATAAGTTCTGCTGCCGCCCGATAGGTCGAAAGACACCTGGTGAGGCAGGGTGTTACGCTCAAGGATGGTCTTTTAGCGCCTCAACGCCAGCATGCTCGACCTGTTGCTCATGGCCAGCTTAGGATTTTTAGGCAGTTTTGGCCACTGCCTGGGCATGTGTGGACCCATTGCCGTAGCCTTTTCGCTATCGCAGCCCGCCAGCGATCGCGATCGCTGGCAGCAGGTTGGGTTTCACCTGCTGCTAAATCTGGGGCGGCTGGTGAGCTACGCCCTGGTGGGCCTGATGATTGGGGCGCTGGGGTCGGTGCTGGTGGCTAGCGGGCAGATGGCTGGCCTCGGCAGCCCCCTGCGGCGGGGGGTGGCCCTGGTGACCGGGCTGCTGCTGATCTGGTTTGGCCTAGCGCAAATTAGCCCTGGCCAGGTGCCCCGAGTGCCCCTGCTCAACCCCATGGCCCAGGCCAGCTGGCACAGTCGGCTGAGCCGCGCCATGCAGGCCCTCTCCCTCAATCCCCAGCGGTGGACGCCGCTGCTGCTGGGGCTGGCCTGGGGGCTAATGCCCTGCGGATTTTTGTACGCGGCACAGCTGAAGGCAGCCGAGACCACCGACCTCTGGCGGGGCGGGGCCACCATGCTGGCCTTTGGGCTGGGCACTCTGCCGACGATGCTTGGGGTTGGGGTCTCGACGGCTTGGGTGAGCAGCGATCGCCGGGGGCAGCTGTTTCGCCTGGGCGGTTGGATTACCCTACTGATTGGCCTGCTGACCCTGCTCCGGGGTAGCGACATGATCGACTTTACCGGCCACGGGGCGCTGGTGTGCCTGCTGCTGGCGCTGATCGCTCGCCCCCTCAGCCGCCTCTGGCCAGCTCTACTCGTCTATCGACGCACCCTTGGGGTGGGGGCCTTTGTGCTCTCGGTGGCCCATGTCGCCCACATGGTCACCATGGGGTGGAACCTGGCCGCTCTGCCGTTTCTCTTGCCGAGTCTGCAAGCGGGCGGCTGGTCGGGCATAGTCGCCTTTGGGCTGATGGTGCCCCTGGCTCTGACCAGTTTTAATCAGGCGCAAACTCGCCTGGGCCACCACTGGCGTCGGCTCCATCTGCTCATCATCCCCATTTTTGGGTTAGCGGTGACCCACACGCTGCTCTTAGGTTCGAGCTATTTGGGCGGGTTTGAGCGCTCTACCCGCCACTGGCTGGCAGCCGCAGCCCTGGTAGTGGTAGCGCTGCTGGCGCTGCTGCTGCGCTGGCGGCGGCTTTGGTCTCTGCTGTCTCTGGAGAAGTACTATGCGCCCGCCCAGTCTTAGCCCGGTGGTCGGGCTACCGATCGCCATCCTGGTCGCGCTGCCGGCCCAGGCCCACAAGACTGAAGTGTCGGGCGATGTTGCGGGCACCTGGCACCTGGAGCCCAACCACAGCCCCAAAGCCGGAGAACCAGCGCGCGTGTGGGTGGCCCTCACCCAGCAGGGTGGCCAGGTGATTCCGTTAGAGCAGTGTGACTGCACCCTTGCCGTCTATGCCGCCCACCAGGCTGGGGCTGAGCCGGTTATGCAGCCCACCCTGCAAGCCATGTCACCCGAGCGGTTTCAAAATATTCCCGGGGCTGAGATCACGTTTTCCGACCTGGGAGAATATCGCCTGGTGCTCACCGGTCGCCCCCGGGCCGAGGCCACCTTTGCCCCCTTTGAACTCAGCTATACCGCCGTTGTGGCCGGGGGTAGCCGTAGCACTACTTCAGCCCTCGCCCCAAAAGCTGCCCCTGAGGCGAGGCGTCCTATCGGGCTGATCGGCGGGGTCGCTGGAGGGGGGGTGGTTGCGATCGCAGCCCTAGCGGCGATATTTAACCCCAAAAAATCGCCGCGCTGAGCGGGCAGAAGCCCTGCGGCTCACGGCGATTTTGAGGTTTTCTATACCCACCCCCTGCCTTGGGCAAAACTGCCTCACCACCGCAGGTTTAGCCGCGAGTAACTGCTATGAGTGCTCTCTATCCTGCAGCGAGTGAACTGTTGGCACAGCAGGGGCATA
Source organism: Leptolyngbya sp. (assembly GCA_003249105.1). Taxonomy (GTDB): domain Bacteria; phylum Cyanobacteriota; class Cyanobacteriia; order Phormidesmidales; family Phormidesmidaceae; genus Nodosilinea. The sequence goes on from QBLT01000144.1 coordinate 10,518, forward strand.
GACATTTCTGCCGAGTCGCACTCGGCGATCGCGCCATCAAACCTGCGCCACAGTAAGCGTTTCCCAGGTTGACCAGTAAATCTGGGGGGTAGGGGTGCTCCCCCACGGGGTGGGCAGTCAGTAGTCCACGCTGCCGCAAAAAAACGGGTCTGGCCGGGGTGATTGTCCTTAGTCGGTGGCATTGAGGTCTGGAGGGGCGATCGTCCCCTCCCGCAGCAGGTCTTCCAGCCGCTGGATTTGCTGCTGCGGGAGCATGGCAATCAGAGTATGGTTCAACTGACGGGTTCGATCGGTGCCTATGGGTAACAACAGCTGGTGGTTTTTTGCGTTGCTGTCGGCGTTCTTTGCGGCGCTGACCACAATTTTTGCCAAGGTTGGGATAGAAGACATCAACTCCAACCTGGCCACCGCCCTTCGCACGGTGGTAATTTTGGCGGTGGCCTGGAGCCTTGTCTGGGCCAGGGGAGAGTTTCAACCCCTGGCGGACATTTCAAGCAAAACTATGCTGTTTTTAGTGCTGTCGGGATTGGCTACGGGGCTGTCTTGGCTGTGCTACTTTCGCGCGCTCCAGCTGGGTCCGGCTTCGCTGGTGGCCCCCATTGACAAGTCGAGCCTGGTTTTGATTGTGCTGTTGTCTGTTTTATTTTTGGGTGAACCGCTGACCTTAAAAGTCGGTTTAGGAGCAAGTTTGATCGTAGTGGGAACGCTGGTTTTGATTCATTAGCTATTAGAAAAAGAGGGCTTTGCCTACCTGCATAGCCGACGACCGTTTGCCCGACGAGATGGCCCGGCAGCGAAGGTTATGGGGCGGCTAATTGAGCTGCGCCCGAAATCGGCTGATGCTTAGCCCCATGAGCAGCACAGCAAAGGCAAGCAGGGTCAGCACCTCAGGCAGCAGCACCGAGAGGCCAACGCCCTTGAGAATTAAACTACGAGCAATGGTGACGTAGTGGCGCAGCGGGTCAAAAAACGACAGCACTCGAAAGAAGGCGGGCATGCTCTCGATGGGGGCGATCGCCCCCGACAGCTGAATCAGCGGCACGTTAAAGAAGAACGAGGTCAGCACCACCTGCTGCTGGGTGCGCGAAATAGTGGCCAGCAAAATGCCGATGCTGATGCACACAAACACGTAGACCGCCGACAGCCCCAGAAACAACCCATAGCTGCCGCGAAAGGGCAGGCCAAACACCAGCCGGGCGATCGCCGAAGCCAGCAGCACATCCCCCATCAGCAGCACAAACAGGGGGGCAATCTTGGCGGCCAAAATTTCCCAGCCCTGGGCGGGGGTCATCAACAGCTGCTCCAGGGTGCCCGTGTCTTTTTCGCGAATGACGGTGGTTGACGACACCAGGGAGCCGGTCAGGGTCAGCACCACCCCAATCACCCCCGGCACAAAAAACCAGCTGCTGAGCAGCCCAGGATTGTACAAAAACTGTGTCGATACCTGCACGGGCGTCTCTGGTGTGGACTGCAAGGTCTGCCCGTAGCGGTTCACAATTTGCTGCATGTAGCCGCCCGCAATGCCAGCGGTGTTGGCATCGACCCCGTCGAGCAGCACCTGCACCTCGGCGGGTTTGCCCGCCGCCAGGCGATCGCCAAAGTCGGGCGGCAGCACCAGCCCCGTCGTGATCTGCCCCGTGCGCACCTGCTGCCCCAAGGCCGCTACGCTGGGCTGAAACGATCGCATTTCGAACAAATCATTGGCGACTAGGGCCGCAACAAAATCGCGGCTGGCGGGGCTAGGGCTGTAGTCCACCACCCCCAGGCTGAGGTGATCGACGGCGGGGTTGAGCGCCAGGCCAAATACCAGCAGCTGCACCGTGGGCGGAAACAGCAGCAGAAAGATGATCTGGCGATTTTTGAGGATCTGCCGGATTTCTTTCAGCGTCAGCGACCAGAGGCGGGAGAGGGGCATAGGGGTGAGG
>QBLT01000145.1 GCA_003249105.1 Leptolyngbya sp.
GCCAATGACTCTCTACGCCTATATTCTAGACATCATCCTTTAACTGACCAGTGCCCGCCCACCTAAGTACGCTATTTGAGGTTAGAAGCTACCGGATTAATGGCACAAAACTTTGTGTCGTTAACAGGAGCTCCTTAGAATTTACTCTTCTTCGCTCTCGTCGTATTCTTCTTCCTCAGCTTCTTCTTCTACAGAGAAAAGCTCGCTTACGATTTCGTCGGCTCGCTCAACAGAAATTCTAAGGGCCTGGCGCAGGTCATCGATAAACTCTTGCTCATCTTCGGGCACTTCGCCATCTGAAACGAGAACGACCAGGGCAATAATAAAGGCCGCCTCTTCTACCCCCTCATCCTTAATTGTCTCAATGGCTTGGGAGACGACGGCTTCAACCCCAGCCTCGTTGATCAGGCTGCCGATTTCGGCACCCAAGTCGGCAAAGTCTTCCTCGGTATATTCAGAATAGAGGTCAATGCAGCTGACCATCTCACCCAGCGCGTAGGCTTCGGCGTCGCTAGACACATCACCATCGGCAAACGCTGAAAATAGACCAATCATGGCCACTGCTAGTTCTGGGCTCAAGGCAACTTGAGTACCACCACCACGCGGTAATCTGCGTTTAGGCATGTTTCTCTAAATCCATTGGTAATTTTGTGCGGCCCCTAGTCGTTTGATGGTCAACTAGGTTCTGCTTCAGCATTCCCGAAATGAGACGGGTCGCACAGCCCGGAACTATTTTGAGCAAATAAATAAAGTTGAGTAACAGTTTGGGCGGCAGCGGCTGGTAAGCCTACCTTCCATCGCTCATAACGGTCTCGATCGCACTTCAGGGGATCACCGTCCAAAGACTACAGGGCGATACTCCACAACCAGCACTAGGGCAGCCCCGATCGCGTAGGCCAGAATGTCTTTGCTGTCAAAGGTGGTACCAATTACGGTGGCAATCAGCCGGTTGTCGCGCAGCCCGAGGCGATCGACCAGCTGAAGATATTGCAGCCCTTCAACAACGCAGGCAAAGGCAAAGACGCCCAGGGCTGCAGGAACAGGCTGAATTCGCCAGAAGGCTTTAATAAAGCAGTAAATGAGGGCGACAACTAAAATATCGCCGACCAGGGGACGAATGATGCGATCGTCTAGAAAGATTGCGATCGCGGTTTCAACCAGAAACAGCAAAACCGCTAGATAGCAATACTTGGAATTAAATCTGAACACAGGATTTCTGAATAGCCAGGCCACCAATTTTCGTGTTTCGCTCTTCTATCTTCGTTCTTATGCTGTCTTCCTGTTGTAGCCTGTCCGTCAAACTCAAAACGGCTGGTGCCAGGTCGTCTTTGGGCACCAGCCGTCTCAAGGCAATAGCGCGACTTTCTAAATTTAGGCCTCTAGCGCTGGAAATTCGTTGGGCCGCTGTAGTTGGTCAGCTCCGCCAGGCGCTCCAGGCTCTGGGTGCCCGCATAAAACTCACCGTTGATCTCCCAGCTGGGGAAGCCAGTAATTTCGGGTTTAGATCGGCAAACCGCAACCTGGGGATTCTGGCCATCTTCTGCACACTCTACGTAGTTGATTGCCGTAGCGGCCTCGGCCCCAAATAGCTGCTTTTGGTCATGGCAGTGGGGGCACCACCAAGCGCCATACATGGTTGCGCCGACCTCTTTGAGGTGGTTCGCCAGGGCAACTTCGGCGGGGCCAGAGGCGGTGGTAATCGGTGGCCCCGCCTGCCCCGCAACATTGCTATTGGGGCTGCCTCCGGCGCTGATGGGGGCGTAAACAGCTAGGGTAGCTACTATTGTGACAACGCCCACAATCAGGCCAATAAAGGCGATCTGACCCAGATCATCCCAACGGTTGCCCAGCAAAATAATCACAAACATGGAGAGGGCGAACAGCGCCGAGCCAATGCAGTAGGGGCAAACCTCCTGTAGCTCGAAGGCTAGCACCGTCATTAAATAGCCGCTAAACACCAGCATGGCTGTGGCCAGCATAAACATCAGCGGCCAGGTCCAGGTTTCGAGCTTCTGGCGCAGAGTCTTGTTCGTATCAGCGTTAACTAGCAGCGGGGCGACGGCCAGCACCAGCATGGTGCCGTAGGCCAAGCAGCCAAACAGCGTCAGGGGAAGGCCAAAGACGGTGCCCCAGGGGCTAGAGAGCACGCGATCGCACCCTTCAGTCGGGCAAGCCCCGCCGCCGGTCAGCTTGGCAACGGTCAGATAACCCGTACCCAAAGCCCCGATCAAGGCGATCCCCGCCACGAGCCAGCGCGACCAGTGATGAATCCAACGGCTTTCTTGACGACGACGTCTCATGATCCGCCTCTCTTCCAAAACAGCTAACCCAAACTCTACCGCAACACACAATAGCGGGGTGTTACCGCTGTTTTGTGTCTATCTTAATGCCTCCTTAATGCCTCAGTCGAGGCATAGGCTGTCACCCCTTGGGGGCCACCATGGTCGGTAGGGTGAGATTGCCCTCCAAAGCTTCCAGGCTTTCCTGCATAGCCTCCACAAACTGACCCACGCGAATGGGATCGATGGGCTGGTTTATGTCGCCCTGGCGCTTGAGGGAGCTGGCGACGATCACGCCGTCAGCGGCCTTCATTAGGGTGCCGATGTTGTCGACATCGGCACCGCTGCCGATGAAAACAGGGCGATCGCCTGCCGCCGCCTTAGCCAGTTCTAAATCCTCTAGGCTGGGGGGGCTGCCCGTCGCCCAGCCCGATAAGATAATGCCGTCAGCTAATCCCCGGTGAATGGTCTCTTGCACCGCCGTAGTTAGGTTGGGCGATCCCAGGGGGCGGGCGTGCTTGACCAGCACATCGGCCAAAATCTGCACCGAGCTGCCCAGCTCTTTGCGGTAGCGCAGCAGCTCGTGGGCACAGCCTTCGATCAGCCCCTGGTCGGTGGCCATCACACCCGTGAGCACGTTGACGCGAATGAAGGCGGCCCCGGTACAGGTGGCGATCGCCAGGGCACTGCGGGCATCGTTGCGCAGCACGTTGATGCCGATGGGCACCGTGACCAGCGTTTGCAAGCGCTGCACCACCAAACCCATGGCGCTGACCACCGCTGGGTCTACGGCACCCTTAGTAAAGGGGGCGTCAAAAAAATTTTCCACAATAATGCCGTGTACGCCGCCCGAGGCGAGGGCCGTGGCCTCTTGCTCGGCGCGATCGACCACGGCCTGCAAGTCTCCCTGCCAGCGGGGAGACGTCGGCAGGGGCAGCAGGTGCAGTACCCCAATCACCGGGTTACGGGTGTTAAAGACTTTGATTAAGTCCACGTGAATTTTGCCTGGACTCGCCTAACGTATAGAACTACAGGTTGACCTAGCCCGCCGCAGCAGACTCAGGCCCAACCCACCCTATCAGCATATCAATCCAGGGGACGCGATTTAGGACACCCCCGCTTTTGTGATGTATTATTTATGAGTGTTAATTTGTATTGCCCCCTGGTGCCATTGGCCAAAAGATTTGCTGGGCAATTCGTCAACACAGGATTGATGGATGCCTGAGCGGTGGTGTTAAGGGGTGCTGGTACCGGGTTTCAACGGTTTTCCAGTGGCTTAGCGTGGTTTAAGTCGACTCTGCGACCCAAAGCTTTTGGCATGATTGGCATGTTACACACTGAGAGACACCATGGGGCTGAAGCCAACGGTTGCGTTTAACCACCTGGGCTGCGAAAAAAACCGGGTCGATACCGAGCACATGCTCGGTTTGCTAGTGCAGGCGGGCTACCAAGTCGATGCCAACGAAGAATTGGCCGACTACGTTGTGGTCAACACCTGTAGTTTTATCCAAGAGGCGCGGGAAGAGTCGGTGCGCACCTTGGTTGAGCTGGCTGCTGCTCAGAAGAAAGTCGTGATTACAGGCTGTCTAGCCCAGCACTTTCAGAATGAGTTGCTAGAAGAAATTCCTGAGGCCGTGGCCCTGGTCGGCACCGGCGACTACAACCGCATTGTCGAAGTGATCGAGCGGGCCGAAGCGGGCGAGCGGGTGAAGATTGTTTCTCCTGAACCCACCTATATCGCCGATGAAACCGTGCCCCGCTACCGCACTACGGCCTCTAGCGTGGCCTACCTGCGCGTGGCGGAGGGCTGTGACTATCGCTGCGCGTTCTGCATTATTCCGCATCTGCGCGGCAATCAGCGATCGCGCACCATTGAGTCCATCGTCGCTGAGGCCCACCAGTTGGCCGCCGAGGGCGTACAGGAATTGGTGCTGATCTCCCAAATCACCACCAACTACGGCATGGATCTCTACGGCAAGCCCCGCCTGGCCGAGCTGCTGTGGGCCCTGGGTGAAGTAGACGTGCCCTGGGTGCGCATGCACTACGCCTACCCCACCGGCCTTACCCCCGAGGTGCTGGCCGCCATTCGCGAAACTCCTAACGTGCTGCCCTACCTCGATCTGCCCCTTCAGCACTCCCACCCTGAGGTGCTGCGGGCCATGAACCGTCCCTGGCAGGGGCAGGTCAACGACGATGTGATCCACCGCATCAAAGAGGCTCTCCCCGAGGCCGTGTTGCGCACCACCTTTATCGTTGGCTTTCCCGGTGAAACCGAGGCCCACGTTGAGCATCTGCTGGAATTTGTCGAGCGCCATCGGTTTGACCATGTCGGCGTGTTTAGCTTCTCCGCTGAGGAAGGCACCCCCGCCTACAGCCTGCCTAACCAGGTGCCCCAGGAGGAGCGCGATCGCCGCCGTGAGGCGCTCATGCTGGCCCAGCAGCCCATTGCCTGGGAGCACAACCGCGCCCACATTGGCCGCGTTGTTGACGTGCTGATTGAGCAAGAGAACCCGGCTACGGGTATGGCGATCGGACGCAGCACCCGTTTTGCCCCCGAGGTCGACGGTCTGGTCTACGTGACCGGCACCGCTCCCCTCAACCAGATTGTCCCTGTGAGAATTACCGCCGCTGACACCTACGACTTGTTTGGCGAGATTATTGCGATCGCGTCTCCAGAGCCCTCGCTGAGTCTGACTCACTAAGTTTTATCGATATTTTTTGTTCACTGCTTCAAGGAACCACTATGACCCTATCGTTTGCCAGTTTGGGCCTGTCCGCCGCCCGCGTTAGCCATCTCGAAAGCATGGGCTACGACGAACCTACAGCCATTCAGGCAGAGGCTATTCCCCACCTGCTCTCAGGGCGAGACCTGATCGGTCAGGCCCAAACCGGCACCGGCAAAACCGCCGCCTTCGCCCTGCCCCTCATGGAGCAGGTCGATGCCAGCAACCCCGCCGTGCAGGTGCTGGTGCTGACGCCTACCCGCGAGCTGGCCATTCAGGTGTGCCAGGCCATGCGCGGCTTTCGTATCGACGGTCGGCCTAAGGTGCTAGCCATCTACGGTGGCCAGTCTATCGATCGCCAGCAGGAACAGCTCCGTCGGGGCACCCAGATCGTCGTGGGCACCCCAGGTCGCGTGCTCGACATGCTCAATCGGGGCAGCCTCTCCCTCAAGAGCCTGGGCTGGCTCGTGCTCGACGAGGCCGATGAAATGCTCAACATGGGCTTTATTCAAGACGTCGAAAAAATTCTCAGCAAGGCTCCCGCCAATCGGCAAACCGCCTTTTTCTCGGCCACCATGGCCCCAGCCATTCGAGAGCTGGCCACCAAGTTTTTGCAGTCCCCCGTGACCGTCACGGTGCAGTCGCCCAAGGCCTCGCCCAAGCAGATTCAGCAGGTGAGCTACATCGTGCCCCGGGGCTGGACCAAGGTGCGCGCCCTCCAACCCATCCTGGAGCTAGAAGATCCCGAAACCGCGATCATCTTTGTGCGCACCCGTCGTACTGCTGGCGATCTCACCCGCCAGCTCCAGGCGGCGGGCTACAGCGTCGATGAGTACCACGGCGACCTCAGCCAGTCCCAGCGCGAACGGCTGCTGATGCGCTTTCGCCAGCAGCAGGTGAAGCTGGTGGTGGCCACCGACATCGCCGCCCGAGGGCTCCACGTCGATGACCTCACCCACGTGATCAACTTTGACATGCCCGACGCTATGGAGAGCTACGTGCACCGCATTGGCCGCACCGGGCGGGCGGGCAAAAAAGGCGTGGCAATCTCCCTGGTGACGCCCCTGGAAAAGTACAAGCTGCGGCAGATTGAGCGCCACACCAAGCAGCCCATGACCCTGGTCAAAATTCCTACCCGAGCTGAGATTGCCGCTCGCAACCTGGAGCGGCTGCGCAGCCAGGTGCGCGAGGCCATTACCAGTGAACGACTGGCCTCGTTTTTGCCGATTGTCTCTCAGCTCAGCGAAGAGTACGATCTGCGCACCGTCGCTGCCGCCGCCCTGCAAATGGCCTACGACCAGACGGTACCGGCCTGGCAGCGCGAACACCACAGCAGCGAGCCCGACACCTCTGAGAATGGGGTACCCCTGCCTAAGAAGCGCAAAGGGGTATCGTCTGAATCCCGTGAGGTCAGCAAGGCCAAAGAATAGAGAAAGTGCCCCAACACAATCACTGCCGAATTATGTCGGACGCTGAGTTAGCGTTCGACATAATTTGGTCATACCCGCCATTTATATTGCAGGTTGCGTTGACCGATTGAGTTTGATTGCGTATGCCAGCACACAGCACCTCCCGTAGGGCATCCTAAGATTAGGAAAAGGTCAGGTTAACCCCGACATTAGGGAGGTGGCCATCATGCTGGTGCTAATGACCGATAACCAACTCATCTCGCCCCAGGTGGTCTGCTGCAACTGCCTGATGGCCGATCGCCACGGTCAGCCTCGTTGGCAGCAGGGTAGACTGCGCTGCGGTCGCCCGATCGCCAGTCTAGACCAGGCCCTGCCCACTCAGTTTGAATGCCAAATGGGCTTTAGAGTTGCCGATATTGGCTAGAAAGGGTAAGCCAAAGGATGGAGCGGCTAACTCCCTAGGATTGCACCCTACTCCTGGGCTCTCCAGCAAACCTGAGATTTACGATATGGTAAGGCTATAGCCTGGTAGCCCTTAGCGTTTGTCTGGAGAAAACCAATGACCTGGAGCAGTTCCCCCAACCCCACTATCTTGGATCGCATTCTGGCGGCCCTGCCCTACATTTTGCCGGTTACCGCTGGGTTACCCTACGGCCTTCAGTTGATCAGCCAGTTTCCAGTGTTTGGGTTTTTGCTGCTGCCCCTGGCTCCCCTGATTACGGTCTATGGCACCCTAGAAAGCACCATTCCCTTCTTTGGGTTAATCGTGTTTTTTGCGCTGATTTTGCTGGTGGTGCGCAATGAAAACATCAGCCGATTTATTCGCTTCAACACGATGCAGGCGATTTTGCTGAGCATCATTTTGGCGGTGTTTAGCCTCATTCTCAGTCTGCTAGACCCCAGCTTGTTTGGGGAGCTGCTGTTTAGCACATTGTCTAACGTGTTGTTTCTTGGCATGCTGATTTCGGTCGGCTACTCGCTGGTGCAGACCTTCCGGGGCCTTTACGCCGAGATTCCGACGATTTCTGAGGCTGTGCACATGCAGGTGCGCTAGGGGCGCAGCGCCACAGTATTTTCGAGGGCACCGATACCTTCGATTTCTACTCTGATCTGGTCGCCAACTTTGAGGGGACCGACTCCAGCTGGCGTACCCGTCAAAATCACGTCGCCGGGCAGCAGGGTCATAATCTCGCTGATGTAGGACACCAGATAGTCGGGGCTGTAGATCATTTCTTCGATCGAGGCGGATTGCACGGGCGCTGCCTGGTCGTTGAGAAAGGTTTGTAGCAGGGCTCCGGCGCTGAGTTCTCGCACAATCCAGGGGCCGAGGGGGCAAAAGGTATCGAAACCCTTGGCCCGAGTCCACTGGCTGTCGCGCTTTTGCAGGTCGCGGGCGGTGACGTCGTTGGCGATGGTGTAGCCCCAGATTTTGGCGCGGGCGGCTTCGGGCGGCACATGGGCGCAGCGATCGCCAATCACCACTGCCAACTCGCCTTCATAGTCGACCTGAGCCGACTGGGGTGGGTAATAGATCGGAGTTCCCACAGCGGTTACCGCTGTGGAGGGCTTGATAAACAGCAGCGGCTCGGGCGGGGTTTCGCCGCCCATCTCGGCGGCGTGGGCGGCGTAGTTTTTTCCCACCGCCACCACCTTGGAGGGGGCGCAGGGGGCCAGCAGGTCATAGCTGCCGGGCAGTAGCTCGACCTCGGTGGGCTGCCCCTGCAACCAGGGTGGTGCGTCTAGCACCTGCACACTGCGATCGGGGCGCAGCAGTCCGTAATGCAGTTGCCCGGTCTGAGACTGAACCCTAACGTAGCGTTGCGCCATAATTTTCTAACTCTTGGCCTGCTAATTCTTGGTATGATTGTAGATCCTTGTCTTTGCGCCAGAACGTAAGGCATGGGTAAGCGCGGGGCCGAACGGCTGCAACGGCTTATTTATGCCTATTTTTGGCTGCTAAAGGCCACTATGTCCACAAGGAGTTTTCATGACAGCTTACATGTACGAGACCATGTACATCTTGCGCCCCGATCTCAATGACGAGGCGATCGATGCCACCATTGGCAAATATCAAACCATGCTGAAGGATCAGGGCGCTTCAATTTTAGAGACCCAGCACCGGGGCAAGCGCCGACTGGCCTACGAAATTGATCGCCACCGCGAAGGCATCTATATTCAGATGAACTACACCGGTCCTGGGGCGGCGATCGCACCCCTTGAGCGCGCCATGCGCCTCAGCGAGGAAGTGATTCGCTTTTTGACCGTGAAGCAAGAGACTGACGAGCCTCTACCTGAAGAGGTCGAAGAACCAGCTGAGGCTGTTGCTGCCGTCGCTGCTGGCGAAGAAGAGTAAGCCAAAATTGGCTTAAAGCCGCCCCCCTGCCGCTGGTCAATCTACCCTAGGGAAGAGATTGGCCAGCGGTTTTGGTTTGCCAGGTGCCGGTTTAATTTTGGATGTGCCAACTTTTCAGACAGGTGTTATAAGTTAGCAGCAACTTAATCTAACCCTGTCAAAGTCTCTCTGTGCCACCCATATTATTTTGGACATAGCGAGTTGAGCCAGGGCAGGGGGCATGATTCAGGCTTTGGTGCATCGGGTAGCAGGTTAGTCGTTTGGTGTGGGAGTAATCTTGTGGCGCAGTCTTCATACGCTGATATGAACGAGCAGCAGGCCGAAATTGCCCGGCTCGAGTCTGAGCTGGCTATTCGTGACCAGCTGGTGCAGCAGCTTTCTCAGGAACTGTTTCGCCTGGTGAAGGGCAACACTGGGTTTGTGCCCAGTCCTGAGGTGTCTGAACAGCATCAGGCGGAGATGAGTGCTCTGCGCGATCAGCTGCGGGGGGTCGAAAAGCAGATTGACTTTTACCAGGGGCAGCTAGAAGAGCGCGATGGTGAAGTGCTACAACTGCGGCAAACGGTGCAGGAGTTGACCGATCGCACCCGTATGCTAGAGCAGGTCGTGCAAGAACTGCCCACGGTTTACCGCCAAAAGTTTGCCGAGCGTATGGATGCCGTCAAACAGCGGGTCGCAGAAATTCAGCGCGAAAATCGCCAGCTCCAGGCCGAGCTTCAGAGCGTCAGCTATCGCCTAGCCATGCGCACCCGCCGCAGTCAGCGTTTAGAGCTACCTGCCCTAGAGCAAGATGGCCTAGACGGCATCTCGCTGCCGTCGTTTTAGCCAGCTTTCTGGTGTAGTTGCTCGGGCTGCTACCATGCTTGAGCTGTAGCAGGTATGGCCTAGTCGCTTTGCCACGATGGTAGTTCGGCCTTTTCGACAATGTAAGGTGAGGCGATGGCTTGAAGACGGCCTGTGTACACCAGCGATCGATGTAACATGGTGGCCACTTCGGCTCGGCTGGCGGCCCGATTGGGGGCCAGCATAGTAATTTCTGGATAGTTGACCACCAGGCCTGCTTCGGTGGCCGCAACTAGTTGCCGAATCGCCCAGATCGGTACCTCATCGCGGTCGGTATAGGGTACTAATGCTTCGGCGGCGGCGCGGCTTGATTTTAGCGCTAGCCCGTTGGCTAAGGCCACGATGACCTGAATGCGGCTGACAGTCTGGTCGGGCAGAAAAGCTCCCTCGGGATAGCCGCTGAGAAACCCCATTGTTACTGACTTTTGCACGCTACTGTAGGCCCAGTGGCCCGGCTGCACGTCTGGGTATGAAGTTGGCACGGGGAGTGGAGGGCGATCAGGGGAGAGATTAAGCTGGGCCAGCTGAACCGCAAACTCGGCCCGTGTCATCGCCGCCCCAGGGCGGAAGGAGCCGTCGGGAAAGCCCGCTACCAAATCTCGCTGGGCCAAGTCGGCTAGCAATGGCCAGGCCCAGTGATCGGTGTCGAGGTCGTTAAAACTGGTCTGAGGCTGCACCAGCGGTAGCTCAGGCCAAGCTTGCTGAGGCGGCAGGGGCTGAGGTATTACCGGGGGCGGCACTGTCAGCGGCGATCGCTGAGAGGCGCGGTGAAACAGCCTTGGGAGGCTGCGCACCGAGGGCGAACTGGTTGCTGGTATCAAAGTAGCGCCAGCGTCTACGGGGCGTTTGCTAGTCCAGGCGATGAGGGTTAGGCCGGTGGCAACCGCCAACAGTCCGGCAGTCACCCATGGGTGCGATCGAGGGCGACGAGGTGACGGCATCTGGGATCACCGGGGCAAAGGACGGAATGGCATGGGGGACAGATGGCTACGGCTGCTACACTAGAGCGAGGTTAGGCCACGCTATTGACCAGACTTGCCCCCCTATGATAAGTCTTGCCTAGGGATTGGGCCGGGTTAGGCCTAGCGTAAAATTTTGGCTGGCCAGTAGTGGCGGCGTTTTACCCATACCGCCATTCTGTCGCTGGTTGAGCCACGTATCGGACTTAGAAGTAATGGTCAAGGGGAAACAAAAACGCCGGGGCTCCCTGGCTGCGATCGCGGCCTTTACATCTCTGGTCGGGCTGTTAGCCGCCAGCTATGGCCAACGGCCCCAGGCAGAGGCCCAGGCCATCCTTGCGAAAACCACTGCGCCCACCGCTCAAGCATTGCCTTCCTACAGTCCCCAGGCCGGTTTACTACTCGACGGTGTGCTCGCGCCCCTCAGCGCGCTGAGGGTGATGCAGCGCGCGATCGCCTTGACCCCTGGGGGCGATGCCGATGTAGCACCAACCCTGGCGTTGTTAGCAGCGCCGCTCAAGACTACGGGGCTTGGCCCTATTCGCATTGGCATGGAGCTAGACGATCTGCGGGCGAAGGGGCTTACCCCAGTCCTGATCGAAGACGCCAGCAACGGTCAATGCCAGTACTACCGCATTAAAGACCACGGTGAACCGCTAGGGCTGATGGCTATTGACGATCAGGTGCTGCGGGTTGATATTTGGCCAGGCAGTCTGACGACTACCCGCAGCGGCATTCGGATTGGCTCAACCGAGAAAGACCTAGTGCGGGTTTATGGTCAGCAGCTAGAGGCCATCGCCAACCCGGTGACCCTCGGTAAAACCGTCATCTTTACCCCCCAAGATCCCGGTGAAAACGTCTATCGCCTGGTATTTGAAACTGACGACCAAGGCCGCGTTACCCAATTTCGCACCGGACAGTTTCCGTCAGTCACTTGGGCTGAAGGCTGCGGATAGCAATAAGTTGCCCCAGGCGGAGCTAGCTTAGGCATCGAATCGCTTCTAACATGCCTCGGGCTTTGTTGAGGGTTTCTTGGTACTCTGATTCGGGTATCGAGTCGGCCACCAGCCCGGCCCCGGCCTGCACCGCAACACTGTGACCGCCCTCGGGCAGCGCCCTCACTACCATGGTGCGAATGGTGATGGCGGTATTGAGCTGGCCCTCAAAGTCGTAGTAGCCGTAAACCCCCGAGTAGGGGCCACGGCGACAGGGCTCTAGGTCATGGATGATCTGCATGGCGCGAATTTTGGGTGCACCGCTGACGGTACCCGCTGGAAAGCAGGCTTTGAGCAAATCCCAGGCGGTTTTGCTGGGGCTGAGGTGCCCCACCACGTTGCTGACGATGTGCATGACGTGAGAATAGCGCTCAATCACCATCAGCTCATCGACCTGCACCGTGCCGCTGAGACAGACGCGGCCCAGGTCGTTGCGGCCTAGATCAACCAGCATGACGTGCTCGGCCCGCTCTTTGGGATCAGCCAGCAGGTCGTGCTCGTAGGCGGTGTCTTCGGCGGCGGTTTTGCCTCGGGGGCGAGTACCGGCGATCGGCCGCACCGTGGCCACCTGGGGCTGGCTGGGGTCGTCGGCTAGGGTGGCTTTGACCATGACTTCGGGGCTGGAGCCAATCAACTGCCAGTCGTAGAAGTTGAAGTAGCACATGTAGGGAGAGGGATTGATCTGCCGCAGCGAGCGGTACAGATCAAAGGGGTTGCCGCCGTAGGTAGTGTTTAACCGCTGGGAAATCACCACCTGGAAAATGTCGCCAGCCTGAATGTGAGCCTTGGCCTGCTCGACGCTGGCGCAGAATTCGGCCTGGGTGCGGTTGCTGGTGTACTGTACTGGGGCTGCATCGCGGTGGGGTGGGTGCCAGGGG
>QBLT01000146.1 GCA_003249105.1 Leptolyngbya sp.
TTAGGAAGCCCTTTCCTCTACACGGGTATTAATTGATACTTTTCAAATATCCTCTTAGAGGCGGCCCTAGGGCACCGCCAACCGGCTCCATCGGGCTTGCTGTTTCATTCTGACCGAGGCTCTCAATATGCCAGTGGAGAGTACCAGAAGGCACTTCAGCAGGCTACGATAATGGGCAGCATGAGCCGTCGAGGTAATTGTTGGGACAATGCGGTGGCTGAAAGCTTTTTCGGCACCCTCAAAACCGAGTTGATCCATCCCAGGATCTTCTCGACTCGAACGGTTGCCCGCACCATTATTGCTGAATGGATTGAGGTTTTCTATAACCGACAGCGGTTGCATTCGACCCTTGGATACCTACCTCCGGTGCAGTTTGAAGATAACTATTGGCTCTCCCTAGAGGGCTTGAAGGCAGCTTAAATTATCTGTCCACTTTCTTGAGTCAAGATCACTGGTCGGGGCGCATCGCGCAGCCGCTCTGCTACGGGAATACCCCGGGGGCTAACCTCGAGCCAGCGATTCCGCCACAGCCGACTCATGTCTTTGCTGATGCCCAACTCTCGCGATATCTGACCGTGCCCTTCGCCCCGACTCGCCCGCAGAATAATGTGCGCTCGCAGCGCGATCTGCTGTGCGTTGGGTAGTGGATTAGTGTAAAGGATAGAGAAAAACAAGGCATCGCCGTCGCACTTCTAGATTCTAGGGAGTAGGATCCATGACAATCGAGATGACTTGTCCAACCTGTGGGTCTCACGACATCTCCAAGAACGGCACCACTCGTCGCGGTAAGCAAAACTACAAATGCCGAGACTGCAACCGCCAATTCATTGAGGATCCCCAGTGGAAGCCAAAAGACAAAGATACTCGGGCTTTTATTGATCTGCTGCTGTTAGAGAAGATCCCCCTAGCTGGCATTGCTAGAGCCACCCACGTCTCGGAGAGTTGGCTACAAGGCTAGGCCAACGCTTGCTATGAAGCCGTGCCACAAGCGGCAGAGGTCGTCCCCAAGGCCAAAGGCAAGCTGAACGTGCAGATGGATGAACTCTGGTCATTTGTCGATAACAAAGGCAACAAGCAGTGGGTCTGGCTGGCAATTGATGCAGACACCCGAGAAATCATCGGCTGCCACATCGGTGACCGCTCTAGGGAATCGGCGATTGCCCTATGGCAGTCCATTCCTGCGGTGTACAGGCAGTGTGCCCAGGTCTACACCGATTACTGGGAAGCCTACGTCAACGTGATTCCGAGCAAGCGACATGGTGCTGTTGACAAAGACAGCGGCTTGACCAGCTACATTGAAAGATTGAACAACACGCTGAGGCAACAGATTTCTCGGTTGGTGCGCAAGACGCTGTCCTTTTCCAAGAAGCTAGAGAATCACATCGGTGCAATCTGGATGTTCATCCATGACTACAATCGCCGAATCAGAGAAAAGCTGGCAGAAAGAGAAGAGCCCATCTTTTCTTCTGTCCTTTACTAAAATGCACTACCGTGCGGTGCTGGGGCGTCTGGCCAATGTCTCGAGGTCTGCTTGTTCTGACGCCGTTAAGGCGATAGGAGCCGCAGTTAGTCTTGGCATAGGGAGTACCCTCCTGCACCCTACTCCTTAATGGTAGGCGTTTTTCTGCCATCCGGTACTAGCCATCACTCGTTAGGAAGCCAGTGCCTTGTTCTCAATTAGCCCCAGGAGCGCAGCACCCCAAAGACCTTGGACAATATCCCCTGAAGGCGCTGATTTTTAGCGTACTTCTGCTTTGTTAGCTGAAGCGCCGCCTTGCTGTTCACCTCCGCCAGGGTGGGGTAGATGTGAATCATGCTAGTCAGCGCACCGACCTTGAGGTTGTTGCTCATGGCCAGCACAATTTCATGGATCAGCTCTCCGGCGTGGGGGCCAACCAGGTGCGCCCCCAAAATTTCGCCGCTGCTGCGAGTGATGATCTTGGCGAATCCTTGGCCAGCGGCCTCGGCCAGGGCGCGATCGACCCCGGCAAAGTCCTGCTTGAGCACATACACATCGCTGTAGCGCTGCCGAGCCTGGGCTTCGGTAAGGCCCACCCGCGCCAGCTCAGGGTCAGTGAATGTGGCCCAGGGTATGACCCGATAGTCGGCAGTTTTAGTGGGAAACAGCAGGGCGTTTTGCATGGCTACGGCCCCCTCGTAGCCAGCCACGTGGGTAAACTGATAGCCGCTAATCACATCCCCAGCGGCGTAGATGCGAGAGTTAGTGGTTTGCAGCTTAGAGTTCACGGTGATGCCCTCCTTACCTACGGCAACCCCAGCGGCCTCTAGGTTGAGAGACTCGACGTTGGGTACTCGGCCTGCCGCCAGCAAAATGTCGTCTACTACCACGGTGCCATTGGTGGTGTGCACATGTTTTTTACCGTCGATTACCTCGACTCGCTGGGCACGGGTGCCATTGAGAATGCGCACGCCATCGTTCTCCATTTGCGCCTGCACCACGGCGGCGGCTTCGGGGTCTTCCTTGGGCAGAATGTGGTCTTGGCCGCCAATCAGGGTGACCTCGGTGCCCAGGCGGGCAAAGGCCTGGCCCAGCTCACAGCCAATGGGGCCAGAGCCAATCACCGCCAAAGATTTCGGCTGGTATTTCAGGGAAAATACCGTCAGGTTGGTGATGTAGCCCGCTTCTTCTAGCCCCTCAATATTGGGGCTAGCTGGGCGCGAGCCGGTAGCAATGATATAGCTGCGGGCCTTGAGCGCCCGACCGTTGACGGTAAAGGTGCGACGGTCGGTGAACTGGCCTTTACCGTAGATGACCTCGACCCCCAGCGATTCAAAGCGCTCGGTGGAGTCGTGCACCTGAATGGTGTCAATCACGCGGTGCACGTGACCTAGGGCAGCCTGGAAGTCAATTTTTTCGAGCTGGGCGTGAACCCCGAACCCAGGGCCGCGTGAGACCTCATGGGCTACCCGCGAGGCGTGGATGAGGGATTTGCTGGGTACGCAGCCGTGGTGTAAACAGTCGCCACCGAGGCTGCCCTCTCGCTCGACCAGGGCGACTTTGGCTTTGAGCTGAGCGGAGGCACTGGCGGCGACCAATCCGGCAGAACCGCCGCCAATGATCACCAAATCGTAGTCAACGGCCATGGTAGTCTCCTTGCCCTGGGGTGCTGGTTGGGAATGCGTTTAGGTCCATTTCCCTAGAGCATAGGCAAAAATTCTGAGGGATGGCTGAGACAGTTTGAAAGGGAGATTAAGGCTGGGGAAGAAAAGGGAAACAAGAAGAAGGAAAAACGACGAACGAGGTGGAGGGCTTGTTTCCCCAGCAAGCATCTACAGGCTCAGCACGCCTAGCTCATGCTGACGGGGCACGATGTCGAGGACGTCGAGCTGGGCGCAGTATTGCAGGTCGGTTTCGTTGTTGAGGCGCAGCAGGCGCTGGCCGTGGCTGGCGTAGTGCATCAGGTCGAGCAGCTGGTCTTGCCACTGAAGGTAGAGGCTGACGGCGGCGATCGCCGCGTCATTTCCGGCCAACTCCTTAAAGGTCTGCCCTGTGGCGGCAATGATGCCGTGGATGATGGCCCCAGCGCAGACGGTATCTTCTAAGGAATAGGTACCCTCCCAGCCCGAGCCGACGATCCACACGGTCTCAGGATTGTGGCTGAGCAAAAAATCGACCACGGCCTGGCGGGTGGTGAGGGCGGCGGTGATCACCGTGGGGGCGTGCTCGATGCGCTTGAGGCAGCGGGTGCCGTTGGTGGTGCTCATAAACAGGCGCTTGCCCCCCGACCGTTCGGGAGAGTGATCGAGCGGCGAGTTGCCCAGGTCGCAGCCCTCGACCTGGCCACCGCCCCGTTCGCCTGCCCGCAGCCGTTTGTCGGCGGGCCAGGTTTCGCTGGTGGTGAGCAGCTCGTCGATGTCGCTAAACACTTGAATGGCCTCGGCCCCCGCCGCCAGGGCAGCGGCCATAGTGGTGGTGGCGCGCAGCACATCGATGGCGATCGCACAGTCGGGTGCGCCCTGCTCAGGCACTTCTTCAGGGGTATGGAATAGGAATACGTTCACGGCTTAGGAGTTTACTTAGGGGTTAACGATCGCGATTGGGGGTTGCCAGGCGGGGGGTAACAACTCATTCTATGCGGGGAGTTGTCGCATTTCTCAAAAAAAGGAGCACCCCCAGGGGCGCTCCTTAACTTGTGATTCTGCCGTTAAGCGGGGCAGCCTAGGGCAGCCACTCCAACACCGCTTCGTCTTTGGTGTTGGTGCGGCGCGAGGGGGTAGCGCGATCGAAGGTCATGTGGATGGCGCGAGTCTGCTCGCCATCCGCCGCTACCGCCATGATTGGATAGTCGATATTGCCGTCCTGGAACGACATCTGGAACCGGAAGGTGCCGTCGGAGTTGAGCTTGATCGGCTGCCCGCCAATGGTGACGGTGGCATCGGGCTCGGTGGCCCCGTAGACGATCAGCTCGGCATCGGCCACCAGCCAGAACTTGCGCGGGCGAATGGGCGGTGCGGAGGCCGAGAAGCCCGCCCCGGACATGGTCAGCCCAGCGCCGGACATGGTGAAGCCCGCCCCCGACATGGTGAGTTCGTTAAAGGCCCCAATGCCTGACCCGATGCCCGACATGGTGGGCACCCCAGCGGCGGCACCGGGGACGGCCCAGAGCCCGGCCCCCGAGGGGAACACGTAGGAGCTAACGGCCTTTTCGGGAGCCATGGAGCCCGGCACGTGCTGCATGGAGCCAAAGAGTGACCCGGCGACCCGCTGGGCCTCGGTGGACTGGGTCATGGCGTAGATTTCGTCGTAGATGGCGTTGGCGCTTTCGGCGGCGCGCTGGCTGGGGTGCTTGAGCGCCGCAACCGTCTTGCCGCGCAGGTCAGCCTGCCAATCGACGGTGACAAAGTGGTCTTCGACCCAGTCGGAGGGGTAGACGGGGGGGATGTGGACGGGCAGGGAGCGGGCCAGCACCAGCCAGCGGCCATCGTTGCAGAGGTAGCCGATCTCGGCCACGTAGTCGCGATCGCTCACCGGAATCGGCAGGTACCACTCCCGCGCCATTTCGTCACACTCGTACTGCTGCAAGCTGTGGGGAGTCTGACGCAGAAAATCGATGTCGGTGACGTCGTAAAAGCGCAGCGCCAGCCGCGAGCCGCCCTGCCGCCGCAGCTCGTCTTTGTGGGTGTGGGGAATATCCCAGTAGCAGTAGGCCCACTGGGGGTCGCGGGGCATGAGCACGATGCGGCTTTCGCCGTAGCCGCTGGGCAGGTCAGCCAGACCCTCATCGACGGTGGCCAGCACCTCCACCGGGGGCGGAGTTGGGGCTTGATAGGCAGGAGTCGCCCCAGCGGTAGCGCCGACCATAGCGGGTACCGCCGCTGGCTCCTTTGGGAGCGAAACCGGCGCTGCCCCCAAACCGCGCTTGGCATCGATCGCCTGAATAGCCTCGATCAGCTCAGTTTTGCGCATGCGGCTGTAGCGAGACACCTCATACTCACTGGCCACTCTGCGGAGCTGCCGCAGAGTCATTTCTTCTAAGGGTAGGCGGGGGGAAGACATAGAGCACTCTCCTTATAGAGACCAGGACGACAGGCAATCGATCACGACAGGCCGAAGGGACTAGCCACCAGCGGAGGAAGGCCCTGGCGATCCCGCGCTCAGGATAGGGCATTCCGTCTAAAATCTCTCCGCCTAGCTGCCGAACCTTAGGTTTAGGTGGGGATCAACTGTTGCCCCGTAGCATGACAAAAACTACCGCTGGGATCAAGCCCCTGGCAAGGCTTTTCTGGCTCTACAAGCGAAGGAGTAGGGGTTCGGGGATCGATTTGTCACAGCTTCCTGACAAATTGATCCCGGTGAGTATTGTTGCGTCAAGGTTTCATAACTTACTGGAGGGCTGTGCGGTAGGGCTGAGGGCGATCGCCCCTTCAAAATGTCGTGCTCCAACCTGTGTCGCATCCCCTGCTAGAGTTTGGGGATGCGACGGCCATGAACCCCGGCTCGTCGGGGCACACCCCAGCATCGTTCAGTCTTGTTCTCTGTAGCCCGCCTATGACCTCTGAGCCTGTCAATTCTGCCGATGCTGCCAAGGGCAGCCGCATCATCAGTCGGCTACTGCCCCCCGCCATTCGCCTGTGGCTACACACCCAGCTCGACCATTTAGACGGGCTGGAGTTCGCCATCGACGGCAAAGACCGCCAGATTTTAGGCGGCTACCTGCCGGGGGTGACCCTGGCGGCTCGCCAAGCGGTGTACCAGGGGCTGCATGTCAGCCAGGCCGAGGTCAAAGCAACAGATATTCGCGTCAATCTGCCCCAGGTGCTGCGGGGTAAGCCCCTGCGGCTGTTGCAGCCCTTTCCGGTGGATGGTCAAGTGACGGTGCTGGCCGAGGATCTGCGGGCATCGCTGGGTTCCGCGCTGCTGGGCGAGGGACTGCGCGACGTGCTGAAGCAGCTGCTGGCCGGAGCCGTGTCCAACCAGCAGGTTCCTTTGGTGAGCTGGCTGGGGGAGGGCGGCGAGTCCTCTGAGGTTGATATTGCCCTAGGGAGCGATCGCATGACCCTGCGCTGGCCAGGGTCATCCCTGAGCAGCGACGCACTGGAGCTCAGCCTGGGGCTGGCGATGCGGGAGGGGCGGTGGCTGTGTTTAAAGCAGCCGGTGGCTACAGTGGTGCCAGCGATCGGAGAGCCATCGTCGCCGATCGCATTAGACGAAATCGCCTTTGACCTGGGCTCAGAGGTCGATATTCGCCAGCTAGCCGTAACCCCCGCCGGTATTGACCTCGTGGGTATGGTGCAGGTGATTCCAGCTGACTAATCGAAGGAATTCCATGCCTGGCGCTGCGGAACTAGTTGCGGGCTGAATCAACCCTTGGCCTTGGCTTTTTTCTCAGGGAAGTTGCGGGGTGGAATCGCCCGGCCTTCATAAAAGCGGCGTTCTAAAATACCCAGCCCTGCCCAGGCGGCGGCGGTGGCTAGGGGCAGCAGCCCCAGCAGCATGGCGGCCAGGCTAGTGAGGCTGCCGGTGGCGATCGCGATCGGCAGCAGCGACCAGACCACCGCGCTCACCCCCAGCAGCCCCCAGCGCAGTTTTTGAATGCGGTTCAGCGCGGTGCGGCAGCTGTGGCAGTGCTGGGTGTGGGAGTGGTAGCGATCGAGCAGCGCGGCTTGGCTCAAGGCTGGCCCTAGGGATTGCCCAGGGAAGGGATCGGCCTCGAAGTCGCTGACCCAGTTGCGAAAGGCCAGCACGTAGCGATCGGCCTGGGTGGGCAGGTAGCAGGCCTGGGCGTAGGTGCGGTTGGCTTTTTCTAGTTCGCGCTCTTGCAGGTGCAGAAAAATCTGGTCGTCTTCGAGCACGCCGTTGTTGCCGATGTGGCTGTACCAGCGGGGGGTGAGGCCGATGACCGTGGCGGGCAGTTTTGACGAAAACTTAAAGGGAAAACGGGCAAACAACCGGCACTCGCCCTTGCGAATCGGGGTGGCGTAGACCACGGTTAGGGTGCGGCCAAACTGCTTAGAGGTGAGGTCGTGGTACATCAGCGCCGGAGCGACGAAGGTGGTGTGCTGAGTACCCAGCTTGCCCTTGCGGGGGCCTTCGGGCCAGAGACCTCGAAACCCTTGTTTTCCAGCTTCTAAAACGTCCATCTCCATGGGGGCAGCGTTTTCTCGCTTGCCCACGGTTTTGTGGTGGGTATAGGGAATGTGGCTGGCATCCAGCACGTTTTCGAGCAGGGTGAGGGCGTCGTAGGGCAGGTCGCGAAAGGTGTTGAGCACCACCCAGCCGTCGGGGTCTTCCTCCACCGGGGCAATGATCGGCACCTCGACCTGGGGAGCGTTTTGAGCTTGGCCAGGATAAACAAATAGGAGCCCTTGGGCGATCGCCGTCGGCAGCGCTAGGGCACAGGCCCGCTTAGATTGATGGCCAAGACCGTCGGCAGGCTGCTGGGGAATGTGGGTGCAGGTGCCGTCGCCCGCAAACGCCCAGCCGTGGTAGGGGCACTCTAGCTCGCCAGCTTCGTTCACCCGGCCCTCGGATAGGGGGGCGAGGCGGTGGGGGCACTTGTCTTCGAACACGCGCCAGGCGTTGCCCTGGGCATCCCACCAGATGACGATGCCGCGATCGAGCAGGGTGAAGCGGGTGGGCTGCGCTGGGTCGAGGTCTTCTACATAGGCGATGGGGTACCAGGCCTCGGCCCAGTCAAACCGAGCGGGGTCGGGGCCACCGGCAGGTAGAGAGGCGGTGAAACCCGCAGACTGGGGAGCGATCGCAAGGGATGTCATGGGCTAGTCCGGTGGTAAACCATTTCTCTTTACATTCTGCAATATTTTTAGGTAAGGGGCGGGTTATACCCAGGCTGCTCACCGATGGGCGATCGGAATGGAGCACGCTGGCCCTACCCAAACCCCCGAGAAAGGGTAAAATACGCTAGGTATGAGTCATTTTTGAGGTCTCGGTAGGCTTACCCAGGCTGTTTTGGCCGTTATGCCTTAATTTAAAGTCAAATTGTCTCGATTAAGTGCTTTTTGGAGTGGAATGCTTCACTTTCTGGCCCAGGGGAGACAAGTTTAGGTAGAGCAAGTTGGCTATCCGTCGGGCCTTGCTCTGGGGCTAGGGTTAGAAAAAATAATTTCTTCGGCTTGAGCTGGGCCTTCCCCATGGGCGGCAGTCGGGAATAGAGATAGGAGCTTTTGTATAGCTAATGGGCGAGTCCCACTGTGCAGCAGCTAGGTCAAAGGCGGGCATAGCGGGTGATGGCTTGCCAAATGTAATTGCTTTTCTCTTGACTGTATCTGACGCATGACGCGCCAATCCTTCCCCCAGCCCGATATTAGTCAAGCGCAGATTTTAGACATGGTGACTGCAATCTGCGATGCGGCGGCAGCGGGCAGTGAGCTAGAGGTGCTGCTCCAGCAGGGGGTAGATCGGCTGCGATCGCTGCTCGACACCGATCGGGTTGTGGTCTATCAGGTGTTGTCGCCCCAGGATGGTTTCGTCATTGCCGAATCGGTAGAAGCCCCCTGGCGGCCGTTGCGGGGCGATCGCATCAGCGAAGCTTGCTTTGCCAGCGGGCAGCAGGAGCGCTACCGCCGGGGCCAAGTGAGCCTGGTGGCCGATGTTCAGCACGACACCCTTGCCCCCTGCTACGCCGACTTGCTGGGTCGTCTACAGGTGCAGGCCAACCTAGCGGTACCGATATTTATGGGATCTGATCTATGGGGCATGCTCATTGCCCACCACTGCCGCAGCCCCCGCCCGTGGAACCCATCAAGTCGTGACTTGTTGGTGCATGCCGCCCGTCACTTGGGCCAGGGCGTTTACCAACACGGGCTGCGGCAGCAGCTCCAGGCGGCGGCTGTCCGTAGCCAAACGGAGCAGCTCTTCGATCTCTTTACTCACCACGTCGAGCAGGTCTTGTTTATTCGCGATGCGGTGTCGGGCCAATTTTTCTACATCAGCGCAGCCTACGAGCGCATCTGGGGCCATTCCCCAACCCTGCTATATAACGATCCCGGTCTGTGGCTTAGGCAGGTGCATCCCGACGATTTGCCTCGGGTGCAGTCCTCCCTGGGGCGACAGTTTGACGGCAATTCGGTGCGGCGGGAGTACCGCATTGTGCGCCCTACCGGTGACGTGCGCTGGGTGCAGGCCCACGTGCAGGTGGTCAACGATGCGCAAAATCAGCCCCGCTACATGGTGGGTTGGGCCGAGGACTGCACCGATCGCCGCCAGTTGCAGGCCAGCCTGAGGGCGACCGAGGCTGCCCTCAGCCGCCGCGTGGGGCAAGAGCAGCTGCTGCGCATGCTGACGGCACGCATGCGCGAAAGCCTCGACCTGGAAACTATTTTGGGTGCCACGGTAGCTGGCATTAAAACGGTGTTTAGTGCCGATCGCGCGGTGATTTTTCAGATCTTGGCCAATGGCGATCGCCGCATTGCCCAGCAGGCAAGCAACCCCGACTACGGCACCATCGCCGACAGCATGATTCCGACTGGGCCACTGCCTGCGCCCTATCTTGAGAAGCTGTATACGTGGCAGCCCTACATCGTCAATGACGTTGCAGCAGAGCCCTGGTCTCCAGAGCTAACCGCGTTTCTCTCGACGATCAGGGTTAAATCGGCGATGATTGCGCCTATTGCTCACCCCTTTGGGGGCGATGATCAACCACTGTGGGGCATTTTGGTGGTGCATGCCTGCGGCGAACAGCGCCAGTGGCAGCCCTTTGAGGCCAACATGCTGCAACACTTCGCCGATCAGCTCAACACAGCGCTGCACCAGGCCGAGCTGTACCGCCAGCTCCAGGCAGCCAACCAAGAACTCGATCGCATCTCTAAGGTAGACAGCCTCACGCAGCTGGCCAACCGCCGCTGGCTCGACGAATACCTCAGCCAGGAGTGGCAGCGGCTGGCCCGGGAGGGCAAACCGCTGAGCTTGGTGCTGGCCGATGTCGACTACTTCAAACCCTACAACGACACCTACGGCCACGCGGCGGGAGATCAATGTCTGGTAGAAATTGCTAGCGCCATCCGCTTTGGCGTTCGTCGCCCCGCTGACCTGGCCGCCCGCTACGGCGGGGAAGAATTTGCCCTGGTGCTGCCCGATACCGATACCACCGGGGCCATTCGCGTAGTGCAGCTGGTGCGCTATCACCTGCAAACCCTCGGTCTGCCCCACGGGGCCAACCCCAGCGGCGATACCATCACCCTCAGCTTTGGAATTGCTACCGTCAACCCTACCCCCGACAGCCCCGCCGAGGCCATTTTAGAAATCGCTGACCAGGCCCTCTACGCCGCCAAAGACGCCGGCCGCAACCAGTACCAGGTGTTTCAACTGCGGTGCTAGGTTAGGGGCGCGAGCACCAGCGCCCCGTAGGCTACGACGATCAGCACCGTCGTGATGCCCAGCAGCGCTTGGCTCAACCTAGAGCTGAGCCGACGCAGCAGGTAGGCGCTGGCGACCAGCACCAGCCCCAGTTCTATGGTGGCCCCGAGGCGACCGAAGTGATCCACATCCCAATAGGAGATGGGGCTGATGAAGCGCACCGCGCTGAACGGCCAAAGGTGCTGGTGAGCATCGTCGTGGTGCAGGGGCAGGTCGGCCAGGTGGTGCAGCACCATGCTGGCTCCCAAAAACCCGATCGAGGGGCCGAACCAGAAACGCCTGAGGCTATAGCCGAGCGCTACCCCCAGCAGCCCCAGGGGAATAGAGTTACCCACGGCAAAAATGGCTTGCCAGGGCTGGCTGTAGTAGGCCTCGCCCCAGATAGTTTGCTCGGGTAAGCCCTGCTGACGACCCCAGCCGTAGAATAAAAACAGGGCCGCATCGGGGATCAGCGCCCCGATCAAGATCGGCCAGGTCATCACCGGAGCCACCGGGCGACGCAGCAGAGCCAGGTTGAGAATCAGGTGACTGGGAGTATTCATAGGGATTATGGTACATCGACCGATTTATCTCGACTGCCACGCCACGACCCCCGTAGATCCGCGAGTGGTGGAGGCGATGCTGCCGTTTTTTACCGAGCACTTTGGCAACCCCGCCAGCCTCACCCATACCTACGGCTGGGAGGCCGAGGCGGCGGTGACAAAGGCTAGGGAAACCATCGCCACCGCCATTCACGCCAGCCCTGAGGAGATTGTCTTTACCAGCGGGGCCACCGAGGCCAACAATCTGGCGATTAAAGGCATTGCCGAAGCCTGCTTTCGCCGGGGGCGACACATCATTACGGTGCAGACCGAACACAGCGCCGTGCTCGACCCCTGCCGCTATCTCGAATCTTTGGGCTTTGAGGTCACCTACCTGCCGGTGCAGCCCGACGGGCTAGTGGATCTCGATGCTCTGGAAAAAGCTTTTCGCGACGATACGGTGCTGGTGTCGGTGATGGCGGCCAACAACGAGATTGGGGTCCTGCAACCCCTGGCCGAGATTGGGGCGCGGTGCCGCGATCGCAAGGTCTTCTTCCACAGCGACGCCGCCCAGGCGATTGCCAAAATTCCCCTCAACGTAGAGGCCATGAATTTAGATCTGCTGTCGCTGACGGCCCACAAGGTCTATGGCCCCAAGGGCATCGGTGCCCTTTACGTGCGGCGACGACCCCGCGTGCCCCTAGCTCCGCAGCTCCACGGCGGCGGCCATGAGCGGGGGCTGAGGTCGGGCACCCTATATCCGCCTCAGATCGTCGGGTTTGCTAAGGCGGTGGAGCTGGGACTGACTGAAATGGAGACAGAATCGGCTCGGCTGGTGGCGCTGCGCCAGCGCCTGTGGGAGGGCCTACAACCCCTGGGCGGTTTGCAGCTCAACGGTCATGCTAACCGGCGGCTGCCCGGCAACCTCAATGTCAGCTTTGCAGGGGTCGATGGTCAGGCGCTGCTGCTGGGGCTGCGGGGGATTGTGGCGCTGTCGTCGGGGGCCGCCTGTAGCACCCCCACCACCGCCCCTTCCCTCGTGCTCANCTGCTGGGGCTGCGGGGGATTGTGGCGCTGTCGTCGGGGGCCGCCTGTAGCACCGCCAGCACCGCCCCTTCCCCCGTGCTCAAGGCCCTGGGCCGAGAAGATGGGCTGGCCTATGCCTCGCTGCGCTTTGGCCTGGGGCGGTTTACCACCGCCGCTGAGATCGACGAGGTAGCCGCTGGGGTGGTGACCACGGTGCAGGCGCTGCGTCAGGCGACGGTTTGAGTACCCCCACGGTTGACGCCATGGGGCATAATGGAAACTAACTTTGGGGTTGAGGAGCATCGGTAAGCGCATTGCCCAGATTCGATGTACACGGTGTAGTGTTGAATTCCCCGGCAGGCCTATGACAACCCAAACCCGTCAGCTAAGCGACCTTCTCAAAGCCGGTATTGAGCAAGCTCGGTTGGGCTACTTCGAGGCGGCGATCGCCCAGTTTTCCCAAGCCGTAGCCCTAGACCAGACCTGTGTCAAGGGCTTTTACAATCGGGGCTGTGCCCACCGCGACCTGGGCCGTCACAGAGCCGCGATCGACGACTTTTCGTCGGCTCTGTGCCTAGAGCCGACGTTTGTCAATGCCTACATTAATCGGGGCAGCGTCCATCGGCTGGTGGGCCAGCTAGGGGAGGCCCTGGGCGATTTAGACCGAGCCATTGAGCTCCAGCCAACTTCGGTGAAGGCCTTTGGCAACCGAGGCCGTATCAAGCTCGACTTAGAAGATTATGCCGGGGCGATCGCCGACTTTTCGGTGGTGCTGGCCGAGCAGCCCAAGTTCGCCAAAGTGCTGCTGTGGCGAGGACTGGCCTACCTGAAGCAGGGGGCGATCGCCGCCCTGGCCGAACACCGCCGCGAAGCCTACCAGTTTGCCATTGTCGACTTTTCTCAGCTATTGCAGAGCCAGCCTCACCATGCTGAGGCCTACAACTACCGGGCGGTGGCCTATTTTCAGCTGCGCAACACCTACCAGGCCACCCTCGACATCAACTGCGCCCTCGACTGCCAGGCCGACTACGCCGAGGCCTACATCAACCGGGGCATGCTGCGCCACGAGCTGGGCGATTTTCAGGGGGCGATCGACGATTACACTACGGTGCTAGAGCTCAACCCTGACCTGCAAGACCGCTCCTACAACCAAACGCTGGTGGGCCTGGCCCTCGACAGCCCCGACGCCACCCTGAGCGAAGATACCCCGCTCAACCTGCGTTTTCGCCTGGCTGACCTGTACGACAGCCGGGGGCTGCTGCGGGCCCAGGTGGGCGACATGGAAGGCGCGATCGCCGACTACACCCTGGCCCTGCGCTTTAACCCCAATAGCGGCCGCATTTTGGCCAACCGGGGCCGCGTGTTTAGCCGCCAAGAAGACTACCCGGCGGCGATCGCCGACTTTGACCTGGCCCTCGACATCAACGACAGCGACGCTTTGGCCTACTGCGATCGCGGCTACGCCCTCTACTTTCTCGACGAGTGGGCGATGGCCCTCGACGACTTCAACCGCGCCATCGAGATCAGCGCCACCCTGGCCGAGGCCTACATTGGTCGCGGCCACACCAATATTCGCCTGGGCAACAATGCCGCCCTGGCCATGGATGACTTTCGCAAGGCCCTAGAGCTGTCGTGGGACAGCCGCAAACCCGAGCGATCGCGCCCGCTCTAGCCAAGTGCGATCGCGACGCAAAGCCTGAAACAACTGTCGCTCCCGCCGATTCAATTCACGCAACTCTGGTCAACCCCACCGGCTCGACTACCGTGAGTCTCACACCTATCCTTTGAGCCAAACACTATGGGAAAACAGGTTTCAGCCAGCCGCAAACGCCCCTGGTTGGGTAGCGTGGTCGGGGCCTTGATCGGTGGCGTCGGCCAATATCTAATTGCGGTGCTCTTTTTTTACTACGTGTTCAACTGGGGCGGGCCGTTTTTTAGCAATCACGTGGGCGTTAGTTTGCCCGCC
Source organism: Leptolyngbya sp. (assembly GCA_003249105.1). Classification (GTDB taxonomy): domain Bacteria; phylum Cyanobacteriota; class Cyanobacteriia; order Phormidesmidales; family Phormidesmidaceae; genus Nodosilinea. The sequence continues at coordinate 14,351 of QBLT01000146.1, forward strand.
CTGGTGTCGTCTTACCCGGCCTGGATATTTTTTGGGCTATCCGCTGGGCTGGGGGCGCTGGGGGGTGCCCTAGGCGGCATGACGCGACGATTGCTCAGGGGCGCGGCCCTGGGGGGTGGCACGGTGGGGTTGATCTACCTGGCGCTGTTTGTGGTGCCTATCAATCTCATGATTGGGCTGAGCGGCGGCGGCGTTACCGACTACTCGACCGATAGGCGGGCTGTTGCTCTCAGTTTGGTGGCAACTTTTGTTTGGGGAGCGATCGCAGGCACCAGTGCCGCCGCCATCCGCAAAATCGCCCTAACTCGGCCTTAATTCCTCCACAGCGAGAATGGTTTAGCCCGACGGCATCAACGATGGATGGCTCTGGTTGCTCGCTGGCCAAACCTGAACAGGTTAGCTAGAGATATCCGCCACGACCGCCCTGATCATTAGCGATGCTGGATTTTGCGGGGATATGCGTGAGTCGAGCGAGGAAGAACTGTCGAAATCACATTACCCCGACTCCAAATAAGTGGCTTGCGTAAGAGCAAACGGTGTTTGCCCCAGCCCAACCAGGGTAGCCAAAGCGGATTTAGTGTAAGACGCTACCGCCGTCTACCAGAACGGCGGGGGGCTT
>QBLT01000147.1 GCA_003249105.1 Leptolyngbya sp.
TCTCTCGCTTACCCCACTACCCTAACGGATGATTATTTGTTTGGAATACTCTTAAGGCCATTGAGCACAGACCTCTCGCATTGCCTCCAGGCATAGGGCCAGCGTATGCTTGCCGCCTAGGCGCGTGAGGGTGTCTTTGAGGGCTGGAAGACTGCGGAGAAAATCTTTGCGGCCTTGATAGGCCAAGGTGTCTATACATTGAGCGAAGCAAGCCATATTTACCTGCATCTCTTCTAAACGTGGCAGTAGCCCTCGTAAAGCTGAGGCACTGTAGTACTTATCGCCAAATTGCTCTATCAGGTTAAAGGCAGTTTGCAATAGCTCCGAGGGCAGCCGTTTTGCCAGTTCCCTCAGTGCTATGGCGCAGTTAGATTCATCGTTAATCTGCCGGGTCACCTCCAGGGCCTCCGGCAGTAGCTCCAGGGGCAGCTGTTTTGCCAGTTCCCTCAGGGCCCTGGCGCGGCGGGATTCATCGCTAATCTGCCGGGTCACTTCCAGGGCCTCGGGCAGCAGCTCTGGCAGCTGGTTCGCTAGTTCACTCAGGGTTACAGCGCGGCCAGATTCACTGCTAATTTGCCGGGTTACTTCTAGCGCCTCCGGCAGCAGCTCCGGCAGCTGTTTTGCCAGCTCCCTCAGGGCCCTGGCGCGGTCAGATTCATTGCTAATCTGCCGGGTCACTTCTAGCGCCTCCGGCAGCAGCTCCGGGGGCAGCTGTTTTGCCAGTTCACTCAGGGTCCTGGCGCGGTCAGATTCATTGCTAATCTGCCGGGTCACTTCCAGAGCCTCGGGCAGTAGCTCTGGCAGCTGTTTTGCTAGTTCCCTCAGGGCTCTGGCGCGGTCAGATTCATTGCTAATCTGCCGGGTCACTTCCAGGGCCTCCGGCAGCAGCTCTGGCAGCTGTTTTGCTAGTTCCCTCAGGGCCCTGGCGCGGTCAGATTCATTGCTAATCTGCCGGGTCACTTCCAGGGCCTCCGGCAGCAGCTCTGGCAGCTGTTTTGCTAGTTCCCTCAGGGCCCAGGCGCGCGCGGGTTCACTGCTAATTTGCCGGGTTACTTCTAGCGCCTCCAGCAGCAGCTCTGGCAGCTGTTTTGCCAGTTCCCTCAGGGCCATAGCGCGGTAGTGTTCACTGCTAATCTGACGGGTTACTTCTAGCGCCTCCGGCAATAGCTCTGGAGGCAGCTGGTTCGCCAGCTCACACAGTGCTATATCGCAGTAGAATTCATCGCTAATCTGACGGGTCATCGCCAGGGCCTTTGGCAGCAGCTCTGGGGGCAGTTGGTTCGCCAGTTTACTCAGGGCTCTGGCGCGGTCAGATTCACTGCTAATTTGCCGGATTACTTCCAGGGCCTCGGGCAGCAGCTCTGGCAGCTGTTTTGCCAGCTCACTCAGGACCGTGGCACGGGAAGATTCGCTACTAATTTGATGGGTCACTTCCAGCGCCTCGGGCAGCAGCTCCGGCAGCTGTTTTGCCAGCTCACCCAGGGCTGTGGCACGGGAGGATTCGCTACTAATTTGACGGGTCACCGTCAGAACCTCAGGCAGCAGCTCTGGGGGCAAATGTTTTGCCAGTTCACTCAGGACCGTGGCACGGGAGGATTCGCTACTAATCTGATGGGTCATTGCCAGAGCCTTTGGCAGCAGCTCTGGGGGCAGTTGGTTCGCCAGTTCACTCAGGGCCCAGGTGCGGTAGTATCCACGGCTAATCTGATGGGTCATTACTAGGACCTCCGGCAGCAGCCCGGGGGGTATTAGCTGTTTCGCTAGGCCAATCAGGGCTAAAGCACGGGAGGATTCATCGCTAATTTGCCGGGTCACCTCTAGCGCCTCGGGTAGTAGCTCCGGGATCTGTTTCGCTAGGCCAATCAGGGCTAAAGCACGGGAGGATTCATCGCTAATTTGCCGGGTCACCTCTAGCGCCTCGGGTAGTAGCTCCGGGATCTGTTTCGCTAGGCCAATCAGGGCTAAAGCACGGGAGGATTCATCGCTAATTTGCCGGGTCACCTCTAGCGCCTCGGGTAGTAGCTCCGGGATCTGTTTCGCCAGGCCAATCAGGGCTGAGGCACGGGAGGATTCATCGCTAATCTGACGGGCCATTTCCAGCGCCTCGGGCAGCAGTTCAGGTGGCAGCTGCTGCCCGAGGCCACTCAGGGCGCTGCCGCGGGAGGACTCATCGCTAATTTGGCGGGTTACTTCCAGCGCCTCCAGCAGTAGTTCAGGTGGTAGGTGTTTCGCCAGTTCCCTCAGGGCCCAGGCGCGGTCAGATTCATCGCCAATCTGACGGGCCATTTCCAGCGCCTCGGGTAGCAGGTCAGGTGGCAGCTGCTTCGCCAATTCATGCAGGGCTCTGGCGCGGTACAAGAAACCTCTCCTGCCATACCTGTCTCCACCGCAGCGATCTTGAATTTGGCTAATGGCTGACAGCACCTCTGGCCAGTGGGCTGGAAATCGGGCAACGAGTTTACTCAGCGCAAACGATCGGTAGGCTGCATCATGAATTTGATGGATGGTCTCTAGCACCTCAGGAAGCAAGGACTCGGGCAGGTAAGGGACTAGCTCGGAAATGCACTCGGCCCGCTGCCAAGGATCTTGGGTTTGCTGGGAATAGGCCAACCCCTGGGCCGGCTGCCAGAGTTGGTGCTTGACCAGAGCCCCCAACAGCTCGGCGGGGACATTGCTGGCCAAGCTATTGAGCGAGGTGCGTATCAGCGCGTAGCGAAACAGCAACGCCAGCGCTGTCTCTGGGTCGGCCTCATAACGGCTCTCGGCGGCCCGCCAGGCCCGAGCCAGGTCATTCACAAAGCCCGCCGGTTTGCCAATGGCATCGCAGGCGTCATACCAGCCATTGCGACCCAACCCATTGGTCTCCCGCAGCAGTTGGTGGATTGCATCGGGGCGTTTAGACTGCTCCATGTGCCAGGTGAGAGAGGCATAGATATAGCCATCGTCGGCTAGGGTGTGCCACTGGCCGTTTTGGGTTTTGGCCCGGTAGCGTTCTAGCAGCTGGTTGTGGGCCTCGGCTTTGGTTAACCCTAACCCTGGCAAGTCTCCATTTTGGGCTGGGTGCGGTGGGCTGGTTAAGAGCCGTTGAGCCAGGTCATGCATCAGGTCGTGCAGGCGGTAGGCGCGTTGGCCGCCCACTTGTTTAGCCCCAGGCAGCAACAATGCCTTGGCGCTGAACAGGCGCAGGATTGCCCCCGCCTGGCGTGAGGTCACCTGCCACAGTGTGGTGGCCATCTCTTGGGTGAGGTTGACATCCTCTGGCACAATGCCCAGCCAGGCAAACTGGCGCAGCTGCTCGATGGAAAGCTGCTTGAGGCTGAGGTTGAAGCAGGCCAGCAGGCTGTATTTACGCCGCTTGGCATCGTCGGGAATGTCGTCTTGGCTGTAAATATCTAAGGTTTCTAGGCGGACTACCTCAGACTGAAAGTCTTCAAAGAGTTCGGCCCAACTTACCCCTTCTTCAATTTGGGTGGCGGCCAGCTCTAGGGCCAGGGGCAGGTAGCCAACTCGGTTGGCAAAGGCCAGGGCTTGCTGGGTTTCGATTTCCCGCAGGGGCTCGGATAGTTTTTGGGTCATCAAGGCCAGCGCTTGATCTGAACTCATCACATCCAGGTTGTAGCGGTGGGCCTCTGGGATGCGGGCTTCGCGGGTAGTGACCAGCACACAGCAGTCGTTACCGCCGACGCGAAAGGGCTCCAAGTGCTCTGGGTGCCAGACATCATCAACTACCAGCAGGGCTTTTTTGTCGTACAGCAGGGTGCGCAGGTGCACCGAGGCCGACTCGATGGCCGTGGGCTTATAGTCGGTATCGCCCAGGGCCTGAATCCAGCCGCTGAGCAGGGGCAGGATGTCGGGGCTTTGGCCCAGGGTGGCCCAGAGGATGCCGTCGGAGAACCGAGCTTGAATGGCCTCTTCATGGGCTAGCTTGGCGGCGAGTACCGATTTGCCAATGCCGCCCAGGCCATAGATGGCGCTGACCACCAGGGTGCCAAACACTTTGGGATCGGTGGAGAGCAGGCAGTCTCTTACCGCCTGCTGATACTCGGGCCGCTCTACAAAGTGCTCGGGCAAGGGCGGCATCTGAAGGGGTATGTCGTACCGCTTTTGGGGATGTAGATGGGGGGGAATTTGCCCGGTTCCACCGCTGGTGAGCAGAATAGAGCCGCTGGTGCTGTGGCAGCGAAAGCCCTGGATTTGTCCCTTCAGGGCTTGCTCTAAACGAGCAGTTAGGGAATGGTTGGTGACCTCACCACTCTCAGATTTGTTGGGGTCAAGCCCGGCCAGCAGGGCTTCGGTCAGCACGCTGTAGGCAGAGCCTGGGTTTTGGTACGAGGCTTCAAAATCGCGGGACGAGGTGATGAAGTAGCGATCGCGCACTTTGCCCATTGGGGTCGAAGTCACCGAATCAAAGTTGAGCAAACTGCCGCTGTTGCAGCAGTCGAGCCAGATGATCTGCTGCTTGACCTCGCTTTGCTCTAGCTGGGATCTGAGCCATTGCAGCTCGACGCCCAGGTCTTCGTCTGGGTTGGCATCACTGGGGGCTAGATAGCCGTCGGCAGCGCTCAGGCTGCTCTGCCAGCCGTGCCCGGAGAAATACAGCAGGGCCGTGTCGGGTACCTGGGTTTTGGTTTTGGGGTTGAAGAGCTGGGCGATCGCCTCTCGCAGCTGCTTTCGTGTGACCTGTCCGCTGGGGCTGACCTGAGGAGCGCCCTCCTTAAATGCCTCGGGCAGGCGGCGCACCGTCGTAAAGTGGCCATGCTTATTAAGCATCTGAGCGATGGCTTCGGCGTCGGTTGCGGGGGAGGTGAGATGACCTAACTGACTATGGCGATACTGATTGATTCCAATGATCAGGGCATCCCGACTCATGTGTTAGCCAGTATTCTAAACAGCAGATCGCCCCCAGTATGGCCTTTCTCACTACTAATAAGCCACCTATAAGAGGCTCCCATGACACAACTGGCCCCGCTAACTCTCGACGATGGCACCGTGATTTATATCGAGACAACCGGCACTGTAGCCGATATTCCCGCAGACCCCGCTAGTCTCCCTGGAGAGACTACCCGCACCGCTAAAGGCGCTAGTGAGCAAGTCATGCGGAGTTTTCAGGCGATGCAGGGCACCATTCGCGCCTACACCAGCTACACCCTCAATGCGTTTCGGCAGATGGCCGGAGCTAACGTCGACAAGGTGACGCTCGAATTTGGGGTGAAAGTGGCTGGGGAAGCTGGGGTGCCTTACGTCACCGAAGGCACCGCTGACGCCAACCTCAAGATTACGGTGGAGTGTTCGTTCCCGAAGGAAGGCTGAGGCTCCAGCGCCTGGGAGTGAGCATTCAACGCCCTTCGCAAGGGCAAACGGCCGTTTGCCCCTACCCATATCCATGCCTCAATTCGGCAACGCCGGTTGTGGAACTGACCCCACAGCCGAAGGCGAAGCGGTGAATGGTGAAGCCTTCGCTGAAAGCTTTGCTGTGACTGAATCGTGGGATAATACAGGTGTACCCCAGCGCTGCGCTAACAGCCTGGGGCGCGGTCCCTAACCTGAATAGGAACATGAAAAGTTTGACATGGATTTACGGCCTGGTCGATCCGAGGGATGGCCAGGTTCGCTATATCGGCAAGACTAGCTGTAGGCTATCGCTTCGGCTGTCGCGGCACATCGCTGCTGCAAAGCATGAGGTAGAAAACACCTACCACCGCCTGAACTGGATTCGTGAGCTGCTGGCCCTGGGCCTCCTGCCAGAGATCCGAGAGCTGGAACGAAACCCCGCTGATTGGACTGAGGCCGAGGCACGATGGATTCAGCACGGGCGATCGCAGGGTTGGGACTTGACCAATGGAACTCTAGGTGGTGAGGGCTACCCTACGGTCAACTATGCCAAGCTCGATCCCATTTTGGGAACAATGTCGGACGCTGACGCAGGGGCGCTCGCTGGCTGCTCTGCTGGAACTGTGATGCACCGTCGACGCGAATTGGGCATCCCTGACTACCGTAGCCGCTACGGCACCCCTCGATTGAGAAAGACTCTACCCATCGAGGCGATCGCCTAACTTGGGGTAATTCCTGATGAGCGGTTAGCCGCTGCTTATGGCGTCAGCCCCCAGACCATAGGCAGGGCACGAGCGGCCCGCCAAATTCCCCTGGCTGTTCCCCCTGGTGGAAGCGTTCAGAAAGCAGACTTACCACCGGAGGCGATCGCACAACTGGGCATTCTGTCTGATTATGAAATCGCCAAACGCTTTAACGTAGGGAAGTCGTCGGTTCATCGGCTCAGAAACAGCCTGGGCATTCCCCCAGCTAACTAGGGCAACCCCACCTCACGGGGCACCAGGAGGTGATTTAATCTGCGGGCACCCCTAGAGCTACGGCCCCAGCCAGGGCCACAAACACAGGCGCTTGCCAGCTCCGCAGACTTCGTCATTTTTGGGGGAGGTGCGGGCGGTGGGAAGTCGTGGACAATTTTGCTCGAAGCCTTGAGGCACATCAAAAACCCCAGCTTCAACGCGACATTCTTTAGACGGTCATACCCGCAGATTAGGTCAAGAACCCTGGCGGCCTATGGGATGCCAGCTTGGCGGTGTTCCCTCTCGCTGGTGGCATTCCGCAAGTAAGCGCCTTGAAATGGACGTTCCCCGCTGGCTCTTACGCGGTGATGCGGCACCTCAAGAATGATGCGGCGGTGCTGGAATGGCAGGGAACGGAGCTTGTCTATGTGGCCCTGGATGAGCTGACCCACTTCTCGGAGTATCAGTTCTGGTATCTCACCAGCCGCTTACGCTCTACCTCGGGCATTGCGCCCTACCTGCGGGCAACCTGTAACCCAGACGCTGACAGCTGGGTGCGATCGCTGATCGGCTGGTGGCTCAACGATGCCGGGTTACCCGACCCCGAAAAAATTGGCACCGTGCGCCACTTCGAGCGCCATGACGGACAGCTTCTATGGTTCGACCAACCCACAGCCGACAGCAAATCGCTGACCTTCATACCCTCAAGCGTCTACGATAATCCGGCCCTGCTGCAAAAAGACCCTAACTACCTCAAAAACCTAAAAGCGCTGCCCCTCGTCGAGCGCCAAAAACTACTAGAGGGCAATTGGAATACCCGTGCTGAGGCGGGCAAAATCTTTAGAACGGAATTCTTCACCATTACCCAGCAGCTGCCCCAGGTGGTGAAGTGGGTTAGGGTGTGGGACTTTGCTAGCACTAGCGATCGCATGGGTGACCCCGACGCTACCGCTAGCATTCGCATGGGCCTGATGCAAAACGGTGGCGTGGTAATCACCGACTGCACCCACGACCACCTAACCCCTGCCGGGGTGACGACAAAGTTACAGGCTGTAGCCGCTGCCGATGGCCCTGGCATTCACCAGCGCTGGCAACGCGACCCAGGCCAAGCAGGGGAATACCAAAATCAAGTGCTGCGATCGCAGCTTCCTGGCTATGACGCGAAGGGCATCACGACCACGCTAAGCAAACTAGAGCGAGCTAACCCACTCTCCAGGGCGGCGGAATTTGGCGAGGTGTATTTGCTGCAAGGGCCGTGGAATAACCAGCTGATTAACGAGTTAACCGCCTTCCCCGATGGCCCCCACGACGACATAACCGACGCTGCGGCCCTGGCCTATCTAGAGCTGACCGGCGTTGCTATGCCTCGGTTTGGCTCAGCCAGCTTTCGCTAGTCTCATGATTGGACTCAGGGCGGGCATGATAGGGCATACGCAAAAAACCACCTTTAAAAAAGAGCTGTGCGCTGGTACACCGTCACTGACCCCCCTGGCACCGAGCCGATCCGCCTGCCGAGCGTGACCACGATCTTAGATGTGACCATGCCCCAGAACCGGCGCGAAACGTTGGTAAGAGCAGAGCTTGCCGCGCCCGTGAACTACCACATCAAACGAGAGGCGGCGATCGCCCGTGGGACTGCGGTAGATGACTGGGTAAAGCGCTGTCTGAGGGAAAAGCGGGTCTATGGAGCCCCTCACCCCGTCGAGCTCCAGTGTAAGCGGCTGCTGCCGCTGGTGAGGGGCATCATCAAAATGGATGGCCAGGTGTGGACTGATGAGGTGGTGCATAGCATCCCCATGGGCTATGCCGGAACACTAGATGTGGTGGCCACCCTACCGAGCGGCCTGGTGGCCCTGATTGAGCTAAAGACTTCGGCCTATACGATTTGGCCTGAAGCCGTGGCCGAGGCGCAGCTACAGGCGGCGGGCTACTTTTTGGCGTGGGGCCGCATGTACCCAGAGCGGGGGCTAACGGCGATCGCCACTTACCATGTCACCCCCTACATGATTCATGAGGAGGTGGTGAGTGGAACGGCGGCTCTGGGTCGTGCTGTTCATGCCTGGACGCTGCGACTAAAGCAATTTGCCTCGCGCTTTAACGCAATGGAGCTGTGACGATGGGCAATTACTTCCGCGCCCCAGGGGCCAAAGTCAGGTATACGGGCTGGGAGACTCGCAACTATGTCAGCCGTAAAGCACGGGTGAGCCGGGGGTTTCACCTGAGCCCGACCCGGCGCGTTCGCTTAGCGTCCCCGGAGGGGAACCGCACCGGCGACGGCTGGCGGCTTTGGTTCTTTTCGCCGCGCGGGCCTGCTGCTGACAAGGGGAATTGGCGGGTGGATGTGGTGCGGGCCGATGGCGGCGGCGGCGGCGGCGGCGATGGCGGCGGCGGCGGCTTGCCTGCCTGCCCCCCTGCGGGCACCACGCTTAACTATCTTTGGGTGGGGTGGCACTACCTCGATTTTAATTTCACTCTCCCACCGCCTTACTACACCACGGGTTCGGGTTCTGGGCAAATGCCTGAATCTGTGGCCGCGTCAATATCACCCCCCAATACCTACCTTTTCGAGGATAGTTACTCTGATGGGCCTTTTACCTATGCCCCGTGGTACTGGACGAATGACGATGGTGATATGGGGTGGTTGGGTGAAACGGTCTTTTACAGCAGCACAGACCCTAACCCCAACCTGGCCGCTCTCTGGAACGAATGGAAAGCAGATGATCGCTATGTGACCCCTGGCTTTGTGCTGACGCAGGTTGCTGGTGATGGGTTTTTGGCAGAAAACCCTAACGGGCTACCCACTCCTTACTGTGATGATGGCTCTAGCCCACTGCCTGACCCAGGCGGCGGCACCGTTCCCCCTGGCTTTTTGATGGGTGAGGGGCCGTGGGCCTACGCTTGCAGCTGCCCAGACTTTACCGGCGAGGAAGAACCCTATAAGGTGGCCACCGCGCCATCACACCGGAGAGCCCGCAGCTGGGGGCAGATTCGCCCACTGTCACCCTGTAAACATATTGTCTCGTCGGCGCGCGCCCTGGGCGACCAAAAGACCTTGCTTAACTGGGTGCGCAGCTACCGCACCGATAGCCCTGGAACTGAGTTCACCACCTCGCCGACGATTGGAGTTGATCGCAATTACTACAAAGCTCAGCGAGAAATGGATGCCGCCTTTAGGCGCACCACTCGCCTTAACCGTCAGGCGGTTAACAAGATTCGTCGGGCTGAACGGAGCCGAGCGGCTTTAATGCGAAACCTGGGGACGTTCTTTTGTCTGGATGCCTACGGGGCATATCAGGGCAAGCGCGATAACTATGGGGTTCCTCTCAACTTTGAGGCTCTAGATAACCGCTGGGATCTTTATAGGGAGACTTCACCCGAGCAGCTGATGCAGGGCTACAGCAACACCGACACGGCCCGCAGGATGGCCGCTTATGATCGAGAACAGAGACGCTCTGACCTTCAGGATCTAGTCTCTGCACCCCGCCAACCCTTGATAGCTCCTACGGCTAGTCAGCGCGCCGCTGACCCTAGATTTTGGTCTGCGTCAGACGTTGGCTACCAGATTCGCTATGAGGTGGAGGGGCTGATCAGGCCTAACCGTGTCCGCACCGCTGCCACGCTTATGGTCGGGGGTACTGGCCCTGCTGGGACTCGGCGCAACAATCGCTCGATTCAGATCCCTAACCCTAACCCGTCGCCTGGAGCGCCCCGCTACGTTACTATTCCAGGCACCCGGGCAAACTCTAGATTCTATGGCGTAAGCCTCCGTTAACCTATGCCTTTTGCTGCTGCCACTGCCCAAAAAGTGGGCAAATATCTGGGCTACCCCGCCGATAATGCCAGCCAAGGGGCGATCGCCTCGGCCCTGGCCGCTATCGAAGCGATGACCGATGCCACCTATAGAGACGGTGCGATCGCCACAATCGAAGCCTATCTAACCACCCTCGACACCCTCTCTACAGCCATCCTCACCGAGGCCCAAACCGAAGGCTCTACCCTCGTCTCTGAGCTGCGCCGGGAATATCGCCGACACTGCGCCCTGTTGGCGACGACCACAAGCCTTAGCGTCTGGTCAGACACTACCGGAGCGACCCAAACATGATGACTGCCGCCGAACTCGAAAGCATCCGCCGCTACCTGGGCTATCCGGGCGATGCCACCAACACACAGGCGATCGCCAGCCGCTGCGCGAACCATTTGACCGAAGCCAGCGAGGGCACGATTCGCGGGCACTTGCGCCAGCTCGACCGCATCCAACAGCAGATCACGAATGCGGTCCCCTTCGCGGCCCAAACCTTTAGCAGTGGGGCCGGGGGAACCCAGCAGTATGCCCCTGGTCAACGCATGGCGGCGTTTCACAATGAGGCTAACCAGTACATCGACGAAATTGCCGCCACCACGGGGCTACTGGTCTACCGCCGCATTTATGGCGGGGGCGACGGCGGGGGCCGATGGAGCGGGGGCGTTACAATGCGGGGCTAAGGTTGAATCTCTCAAGCTGTGGTCAGCCGCCTAGTTGCTCCTGGGCGGTTTTTTATGCGCTCGACCTAGAACGGCAATGGCAGGCACAGATCTACCGCCACGACCGGCACCCCCTGGGCCATTGCCCACTTAACAAAAGCGCTCTATTCCTGTGCAGCGGGTATTCTGGGTGAGTCTCACATTGAGTCTCATGCCTTGCCTTCTGCGCTAATCGACACTCAATGCACTGCTTATCGCCGACAGCTGCCCGTGTGGCGACTGCTGGAAGATGTCTACACGGGCGATCGCGCCTGGTTGGACTACCGAGCAGACGGCACCATAGAGCCGCGCCAGAATGCCCAACGCTACCTGCCCCAGCTGCCGGGGGAAGAAGCCAGCGAATATAAGCTCCGGCTGCTGCAATCGCATTTCGACGATCGCTTTGCCCAGAGCTGCCGGGATTTTGTGGGCCTGGTCTTTAACAAAGGGGTGCGGCTTGAGGGCATGCCCTCTGCGATCGCAACGCATTGGACCAACCTCGACGGGTCGGGCCTGGCGGGCGATCGCCTGTGTGGTCACATTGGCATGGCGGCGCTGCGCCTGGGCCACACCTTCGCCCTGGTGGATCATCCCGAAGCTGATGACTCGATAGTGAGTTTGGCCGATAGCCTGGGCGCGGGCCGTGCCCCCTACTGGCAGCACTTTAAACCCTTCGATGTGATCAACTGGCGCTATCGGCGCGTGGGTGGCCGCAACGTGCTGAGCATGGCCGTGCTGAAATACTCGCAGCTTTTGCCGGATGGCCCCTATGGAGAGGCCGAGCAAACCTTTTACCTACAGCTCACCCCTGGGCGCTTCGATACGTTTGTGGTCGTGAGGACATCGAGCGGCAAATTTGAGCAGATTCATATTGCCGAGCGCTCTGGGCCGATGGGGCGGCGGCTGCGCGGCGTGGTGCAACCCTTCGACCATATCCCTTTGGTCTGCCTCTACGGTGGCGATCGCACTGGGTTCTTTAGCAGCAACCCCACGCTTCTAAGCCTCGCCAAGCTGAACCTAGTTCACTACCAGGTCAGCTCTGACCACCACCAGAAAATGCACTACTGCTCATTCCCTACGCCAGTCCGTACCGGTGGCCAGGGTGAGGCGCTGACGCTGGGGCCTCGGCGGATAGTTGATGTGCCCTTGGGTGGTGGCTTTGGCTGGTCTGAGCCGAACAGTCAAAGCCTTGCTATGTCGCGTATCGAGGTAAAGGACATTGAATCTGCGATGGATTTCCTCGGGGCTGATTACCTGGTCAAGCCCAGCGATCGCCAAGCGGCCAGCACCACTATGGTGCAGGCCAAAAAGATCGAAAGCGAGCTCTACCTATTCGCCTCTGACTTCGCCACGGGCATCACTGAATACCTGCGGCGACATGCTCAGTGGTTGGGCCTGGACTATGGGGGCACGGCCACCCTAGAAACTAATTTTTTTGACAACCTCGCCAGTGACCCCCAGCTGCTGCTGGCCTATACCCGACTGCATGAGCTGCAAGCCCTCAGAGGATATTTGAAAACACGGAGGCGGGGTATCGAAAGCGTCAAGCTAACCTGCGTAGCATGACCCGAGTCATGGCGATGTAGATGAGCGCTTCGGAGGACT
>QBLT01000148.1 GCA_003249105.1 Leptolyngbya sp.
TTCGCTCAAGCTCACAACGTATTTTTTGACCATGCCAGTAACCTTAGGAAACTGACTAAATCTTATTCCCTTTACCCGTCATTATTTGCTTGACTCAACACTAGCACGATATCGCGCTTTGAGCTCCTCGGCTGAAAAATGAGGTTCGAGATGGAGGGGTCTAGGCATCCCACAACCCTATACTATTACGGAGGTATGTAACTCGGATTTGGTATTAGACCGCACGAATTGGAGCTTCGGCAGTGTCCATTTCAATATCCTGATATTGGGCATTGTCCACGAAGGAGTGGCCTTTCCCATTCTGTAGACGATGCTCGACAAGCACGGCAACAGCAGCAGTGACCAGCGGATGGATTGACTAGAGCGCTTCGAGTGCCTTTTCCCCGATGCCCAGATTCACTGTCTAACCAGTGACCGAGAGTTTGTGGGCCAGGCGTGGTGTAGCTTTTTGCCGTTGTCCAAGGCCATGCCCTTCCGCCTGAGGCTGCGCCACAGTGACCGCATCAGCTCGCGCTCGGGCAAACGGCGACAGCGGGGTGAACGGGTCTTTGCCAACCTGGCGGTCGGTGAACAGCGGGTGCTCTCGGACAAGCGTTGGGTGTGGGGCCGTCGCGTCTACGTTGTCGCCACCCGTCTGGAGGATGGGGAACTCCTGATTTTAGCGACCGGCCACCGCCCTCAGAGCGCACTGGCGGATTACCGCTTGAGATGGGGCATTGAGACCTTGTTCGCGGCGCTCAAAACCCGAGGCTTCAACCTCGAATCAACCCACTTCCGCCACGCTGAGCGGCTCAGTACGTTGATTGCCCTGCTGGCCCTGGCCTTCTGTTGGGCCATGCTCACCGGACTCTGGCAACACCAGCAGCACCCCATTCCACTCAAGACCCATGAGCGTCGCGCCAAAAGCCTGTTCCGCTATGGTTGTGACTTTCTGCGGCGCACCTTCTGCGATCTCGCCCTACGACGCGCTGAATTCAATCAGGCGCTACATCTTTTGTCCTTGTACTGAGGGTCTACCTACTTACAATCCTATTCGTGCACCGATGGTAGCTAGCACTGACTGGCTCAGCGAATTGTAGTCGTAACCGCCCTCAAGGCCAAACAAAATTTTATCGGTGACGCTCAAGCATTGTTGGGTAAATACACCATAATCTTTGGGCTGTAGGTTGATATTGGCTAAAGGGTCGGCAGCATTGGCGTCGTATCCAGCGCTAATAATGAGCAGATCAGGCGTGAATGCATTGAGAAAGGGAAGTACCTTTTGCTCGAACTGCACCTGGTAAACGTCGCTAGCACTGCCGGGTGGCATGGGTAAGTTTAGAACGTTTTGATGAAAGCCGGTTTCACTGCTGTGACCAGTGCCGGGGTAGGCAAGGAGTTGATGAAGAGAGCAGTAGGCGATCGCCGCGTTTTTCTCCACCAAAGCCTGCGTTCCATTGCCGTGGTGTACATCCCAGTCGAGAATAGCGACGCGGTTAATATCGGTCCTTGCTAAGGCGTAATGGGCGGCGATCGCCGCATTGGAGAACAGACAAAAGCCCATACCGCGATCGCGCATCGCATGGTGCCCCGGTGGCCGCGCCAGCACAAAGGCCGAATGCCCGGTTTCGAGGACGTAATCTACCCCATCGAGCCAGGCGCTCACCGCCAGTCGCGCCACAGCGTAGCTGGCCTCAGACACCACGGTATCGCCGTCGATGTGGCCGCCGCCCGTGTGGGCGATCTCGCGCAGGGCCGTGACGTAGCGAGGATTGTGTAGCTGGGCGATCAGGGCATCTACCTCCTCCCGCTGAGCGACTGGCGTCGGTTCGCGCCAGTCGAGATGGTTAGCCCAGGGAGCCTTTTCCAAAGCGGCCACAATCGCTTTCAATCGCCCCGCATTTTCAGGGTGAAAACTGCCAGTATCGTGGGTCAAAAAATCTGGCGAATAGATAATCGCAAAATCAGCCATAGAGAAGGCGTGGTGCACGGCAAACTCAGGGACGGTGAACTACTACAAATTAAGGTTTTAGCTAGGGCGGCGAAACGCCCCTAAATCAAGCCTCTCGCGCCCTTGAATCTACCATAGCGCTTGCTGATTTTAACCGGGGAATTCGTGCTAAAATATAGCTTGAATGAGTCCGTAAAAACCATACTGATTAAGCGCTATTCAGCACCGCTCGGTGCGAGGGTCTGACTAGCGCTTTGTTGTTCGCAAATTCGGAGTTTTTGAGCCTATGGCGACCCCAGAAGAGCGCATCGTCCCGACCGATCTGCGCGTTGAAATGCAAAGCTCTTACCTGGAATACGCCATGAGCGTGATCGTGGGTCGAGCGCTGCCAGACGCCAGGGACGGGCTCAAGCCGGTGCATCGCCGCATTCTCTATGCCATGCACGAGCTGGGTTTAGCCGCCGATCGCCCCTTCCGTAAGTGCGCCCGTGTAGTTGGGGAAGTGCTGGGTAAGTACCACCCCCACGGCGACACCGCCGTGTACGACGCCCTGGTGCGGATGGCCCAAGATTTCTCCATGCGGATGCCGTTGATCAACGGCCACGGCAACTTCGGCTCTATCGACAACGACCCTCCGGCGGCGATGCGATACACCGAGTGTCGTCTGCAATCGCTGACCAGCGATTCGCTGCTGCAAGATATTGAGTCTGACACAGTCGATTTTGCCGACAACTTCGACGGCTCTCAGCAAGAGCCGGTGGTGATGCCCTCGCGGCTACCCCAGCTGTTGCTCAACGGTTCCTCGGGTATTGCCGTTGGCATGGCAACCAATATTCCGCCCCACAATCCTGGGGAACTGATTGACGGCGTGATTGCGCTGATCAACAACCCCGACATCTCCACCGCCGAGCTGATGGAGATCATTCCCGGCCCCGACTTCCCCACCGGGGGGCAGATCCTGGGCCGCAGCGGCATTCGCGACGCCTATATGACCGGGCGCGGTTCGGTGACTATGCGCGGCGTGGCCAGCATGGAAACCATTGAGCACCGGGGTCGGCCCGATCGCGAAGCCATTATCATCACCGAGCTGCCCTACCAGACCAACAAGGCGGGCATGATCGAGCGGATCGCTGAGATGGTGAACGAGCGACGGCTGGAGGGGATTTCGGATATCAGGGATGAGAGCGATCGCGACGGCATGCGCATCGTCATCGAGCTGAAGCGCGACGCCTATCCCCGCGTGGTGCTCAACAACCTCTACAAGCAGACGCCCCTGCAAAACAACTTTGGCGTCAACATGCTGGCCCTAGTCAACGGCGAACCCCAGCTGCTCGGCCTCAAGCGCATGCTGGAGGTGTTCCTGGAGTTTCGCGAAGAAACCATCGTTCGCCGCACCCGCTACGAGTTACGCAAAGCAGAGGAGCGCGACCACCTGCTCCAGGGGTACCTGATCGCCCTAGACAATTTGGATGCCATTATTGCCCTGATTCGCGGCGCGGCAGACACCCCAACCGCTAAGCAGGAGCTGATGGACACCTACAGCCTCTCGGAGCTACAGGCCGACGCCATTCTGCAAATGCAGCTGCGCCGCCTCACCGCCCTGGAGGCCGACAAAATCCAGCAGGAGCACGAAGAGCTGGTCGCCAAAATCACCGACCTGCAAGACATTTTGGCCCGCCGCGAACGCATTCTTGAAATTATCACCACGGAGCTGGGTGAGCTGAAGGCTAAGCACGACAGTCCGCGCCGCACCGTGATCGAGATGGACGACGGGGAACTCACCGACATCTCGCTAATCGCCAACGAGCAGGTGGTGATTTTGGTCACCGACCAGGGCTACATCAAGCGCATGCCCGTGGCCACCTTTGAGGCCCAGAGCCGCGCCACCCGTGGCAAAGCCGGGGCCAAAATGAAGGAAGACGACGGCGTGCAGCACTTCATCACCTGCTACACCCACGACTACCTGCTGTTCTTTAGCGATCGCGGCGTCACCTACGCCCTACGGGCCTACCAGATCGCCGAGGGCTCCCGCGCGGCGCGGGGCATGCCGATTGTGCAGATGCTGCCCATCCCCAAAGAAGAGGCGATTACCTCGGTGCTGGCGGTGCGCGAGTTTACCGACGAAGACTACCTGGTGATGCTCACCCAGGGCGGCTTTGTGAAAAAGACGGCACTGTCGGCCTTCAGCAACATTCGCACCAACGGTCTGATCGCCATTTCCCTCGAAGAGGGCGACCACCTGCGGTGGGTGCGCCTGGCCCGCAACACCGACAGCATTCTGATCGGCTCACGGCGGGGCATGACCATTCACTTTAAGGCCGACGACGACCAGCTGCGGCCTCTGGGTCGGCCCACTCGCGGGGTGCGGGCTATGTCCCTGCGCGATGGCGATGAGCTGATCAGCATGGATATTCTGCCCAGCCAGGTGGTAGAAGCGGTGGTTGCCGCCGAAAATGACGACGACGAGGACGACACCGTCACCAACGGTAGCGAGAGCGGCCCCTGGGTGCTGGTGATCACGGCTTCAGGTCTGGGCAAGCGGGTGCCGGTGGCTAAGTTTCGCCTGCAAAACCGGGCGGGCATGGGCCTGATGGCGATCAAGTTCCGCAAGCGTGACGACACCCTGGCCTCGCTGCTGGTGGTGGGCGAGGGCGATGAACTCATGCTGGTTACCAATCGCGGCATTATCATTCGCCAGCGGGTGAACGATATCTCGATTCAGTCGCGACCGGCGACCGGGGTGCGGCTGCAGCGGCTCGATGCGGAGGATGCGATCGCCGCTGTCGCCGTGGTGCCCCCCGCCCTACAGGAAGAACCCTTCGAGGATACGGTGGAGGCAATTGTAGAAGCGATCGAGGAGGCTACCGAGGTATCCACCGAAGCCACTTTGGAGGAAGAGTAAACTGAACCATCTACCCTGGGTCGAGGGAGGTCAACCTTAAGCGGCCTGGTCTGTGATCTCAGCGGGTGCTAGGGGAAGGATCGTTGCGTCAGTAGGCTGGGAATTGAAGCTACTCCACCGATCCAGGTAATGGGTGAGGTGACAGTCGCCCTGGGCAATGCGATCGCCCACCATCCCGCGCACTCGCGATTCCTCTTCCGAGTACTGCTCTGCACTAAAGAACCCAGCAAACCTTGCCGCCCGCAGCCACACCAGATAGGTACTCAGTGCGTCGAACTGGCTCTGCGCCACGATCGATCGCAAATCTCCCTCGACCCACCAATTCACCACGTCATGGGGTTGCTCCCTCACCTGGCCAGGAATGCCCATAGCCGCTGCCAGTTCATGGAGGGTGGGCGTCGCAATGCCCCAGCCGCTGAGGACGCTCTTTAAATCAATATGGGCATCGCCGTGGCGGCTAAAGTAGTCGCTGCCCCAGCCCTTGTCGGTCCGACGGCAAAACTCTGCCGCCGAGACACCTGATACTAGCCCCCGCTGCAGCAAGATTGGCAGGTCGGCGGTTTGAGAATTAAAGCCCACCAGCTGAGGATGGTGTTGCCCCAGGTAGCCCAGAAAAGTTGAGATCAGATCGGCTTCATCCATCAGGCGATCGCTCTGCCTGGGTAGAGTCGTTAGTCGCAGGTTAAGCTCCCCATTGGGTTGCTGCTCTCGCACCACCGCCGAAACAGCAACCACGCGGCACAGCGCCGTCTTGAGATGGGGTCGAGGTTTTTCTGCCGTAGCGCCAGCCTTGGCCCACATCACTTCAAATACCTCAGAATCCGATAGCGTTGCGGGCAGACCATACACGCGCTGTCCCGATATGGGGTCGGGCACCCACTCTAAGTCAAAGGCGCATACGTGCCGACCAACGGATTTAAACATGGCTACTCCCTGGGCTGCGCTAAAAACTCACCCAGGTCGCTGCCTAGGCGTTGTTTCTAGCATTCCCAGCGTCCTGAGTCTAAGGAACCTGCCAGGCCCGCTGATGGTAGTCGTCTGGTTCTGGAAACAGATCGACGGGTTCACCGTGGTGATGCCCGTGCCCGTGATCGTGAGCATGGCCGTGCCCGTGGTTGTGGCCATGGGCATGACCCTGTTCGTGAGCATGGCCGTGGTCATGGGCGTGGCCGTGCTGAGTGCCCCCAGCGGCGAGGCGAAATTTGCACATTTCGCAGTTCATCGCCACCTGGCCCAGGTGGGTTTCAATTTCGCGATCGCGCAAGATCTGCATCAGTTGAGGATGACTGCCCATCTCCGGCAGATAACTCACCAATTGTTCTGGATGGGCTGACTGCTCCTGCTGGGTAATCTCTAAAATTTTCTTTACCAACACGCCGGTAAAGAGAAAGTAAGGCAACACAATGATGCGTTTTGGTTCGTACATACGAGCCCGGCGAAAACCCTCTTCTAACCGGGGATGGGTAATGCCAATAAAGCAAATTTCCACCGTTTTATAGCGGCTGCCCTCCCACACAATGCGGGCCAATTTATAGACATCGCCATTGGCATCGGGGTCGCTGGCGCCCCGGCCCACAAACAGCAGCACCGTATCCTCACGGGCAATGCCATTGGGATTAAAGCGCGGCGTATCTAGCTCTGCCAGCCGCTCTTGCCAGAGTTGAATGATGGCCGGGGTAATACCGAAGTGACGACCATAGTGAAATTTCACCTGGGGATGGCGTAGACGAGCGCGGTCTAGCTCGTTGGTAACGTCAAACTTATTGTGGCGGGCCGCAAAGAGCAAAATTGGTAGCACAGAGATGTCGGTGTAGCCCTTTTCTACGCACAGATCCACACCATCTTGAATAGTGGGTTCCGTTAGTTCTAAAAAGCAGGGAATTACCGGACGAGAATTGTCGAGCTTTTGGTAAGCAGCGGCAAATTCTAGAACGCGATCGCGCCCCTCTGTGTCTCGGCTACCGTGGCCCACCAGCAGCAGCGGGCGCTGGCTTGGCAAAGGCGACCAAGTGCCGGTTGCCCTGGGCGAGAAGTCGTGGGGAGTGGTAATAATGGGTGCGATCGCCATAGGTGCTCAAATTGCCGCAGTGATACTCAATCTAACCCTTAGCCTTAACCCAAAGATATCACCTGTAGAAATTGAGCCAATACCAGTCTAAGCCAAGCGACAAACGCTAATCTAGACCCAGTTCAGACTACAAATGCTCAATTCACTACCGAATAAGTCTGATGTCAGAGCCAGGATAATTAAAAAATCGCAGCCAGATAAAAATTAGTCTGCCTGGTTATCTTAGCCCAGGGCAGAGCACAGAACCATCCTGGGGGTGGGCATTCACGCGATGAAAGAACCGATGGAATTGGAGCAAGACACCTGGGGCGAGGAGCAAAGCCCCCCGCTGCGGGAACGCCTGCGCGGCTACCTAGACACCACCGACACCCTAACTGGCCGGGTAGTCAATGGGGCGATCGTGCTGCTGATCTTTATGTCGGCTGCCATTTTTGTGGTCAAGAGCTACCCTATCTCTCCTGCCCTAGATAAATGGCTGGACTGGCTCGACTGGCTGATCGTGCTGGCCTTTACCCTCGAATATGGTTTGCGCCTCTGGACAGCCCCGCGCCCCTGGCAGTATGCCTTTAGCCTCTATGGCCTGATCGACATAATCGCCATTCTGCCCTCTTGGATTGGCGTTTTCGACATTCGCTTTTTGCGCTTTTTTAGATCGTTGCGAATTTTGCGCTTAGTGCGCATTTTCAACGATCGACTCTGGTTTGGCCAAGTAACCAGCACGGACAGCCTCATCTTAATTCGTATTTTGCTGACGTTAGGAACGATTGTTTTTATCTACTCTGGCCTGATCTTTCAGGTTGAGCATCCCAGCAACCCCGCAGAATTCGGCACCTTTTTAGACGCACTCTATTTCGCTGTAGTCACCATGACCACGGTAGGCTACGGCGACGTCACCCCTATTTCTGAAGCCGGGCGGGGGCTTACGGTGATGATGATTCTTACCGGCATCGCGCTCATTCCTACCCAAGTCAGCAGCCTGATTCGACAACTAGGCCAAGTCGGTCAACACCGCCCCTGCACTAACTGCGGCCTAACCCTACACGACAACGATGCCCAATTTTGCAAACGTTGCGGTACTCTTCTAGAGCCTTAGGTTAGACGAGTCCTTCAGCCGCGCTGTTTCCTCAGTAACGAAACATAACGATTATTGAAAAAACAAATATGCCTTTTGCCGGATACAGTGTTTCCGGTACAATGACCACCCAAAAGCCCCGTCAGCCCTGTCCTCGGTGCTGGCTGCGCAGTTCATACGTTTTTGTCAGCCTCACCCCTGAGCCTGTCTAGCCCATTTCAGTTAGGACGTTCCATGACTTCTGTGCTCCATCGCCCCACCGACGACGCCAAACTGTCCGGTCTTCCCGAAGACGTCAGGGCCAGGCTACAAGACCGCTTCAAACTTGTAGTGCCCGCCCGCTCCACCGCTGACCCTTCTCCTGCCCCCGTGCTCGACGCCGCTCCGCCCAAAGACCCCTCTATTCAGCCTATCGTTTCCCTCAGCAACGTTGAGAAGGTCTACGCCAACGGCAGCAAGGCGCTAGCTGGTGTCAATCTGACCGTAAATCCCGGCGACTTTCTATTCGTCACCGGTCCCTCGGGCTCAGGAAAATCGACCCTGCTCAAACTGCTCTACGGCTACGAGCGCCCCACGGGCGGCAATATTCTCGTCGGCGATGAACCCATTTCTGACCTGCGGGGCAACCGCCTAGCGATGATGCGCCGCCGCATTGGTGTTGTATTTCAAGACTACAAACTGATCCCCAAGCGCACCGTGGCTGAGAATGTGGCCTTCGTGCTGTGGGCCCAGGGCTTTACCCGCAAAGAAATTCACCGCCGCCTCTGGCCAACCCTCAAAATGGTTGGTCTCCAGGGCAAGGCTCAGTGCTTCCCCGACGAACTCTCCGGTGGTGAGCAGCAGCGGGTCAGCATTGCCCGCGCCGTGGTCAATACCCCGCCCCTGCTGCTGGCCGATGAGCCCACCGGCAACCTCGATGCCGAAAACTCCCTTCAGGTGATCAAGATCCTCAAAAAGCTCAACTCCATCGGCATTACCGTTATCGTCACCACCCACGACGAGCATCTGGTGCGCATCTCTAATCACCCGGTTGTGCAGATTAAGAATGGTCGCCTGCATCACCTGCGCCGGTAGTTTACGTTCCTTAACATCAACCGGTGCGCCTTATCCAATCAATAGGATAATGATCAGAGCTAACATTCAGGCGGTCTTAACCTAGGCCGCCAAATGACTTTGGACTCTGAGAGGAACGCGCTTTGGTCAGTACAGCCCCGTTTAAAACAGCAAAATCACAAGAAATTTTCTCCGCTGCCCAAAACCTCATGCCGGGCGGCGTTAACTCTCCGGTACGGGCCTTTAAGTCGGTGGGCGGGCAGCCCATTGTATTTGACAGAGTTAAGGGTGCCTACATCTGGGATGTAGACGGTAATCAGTACATCGACTACGTAGGCACCTGGGGCCCGGCTATCTGCGGTCACGCCCACCCTGAAGTGCTGGCGGCTCTGGCAGCGGCCTTGGAAAAAGGCACCAGCTTTGGCGCGCCCTGCTACCTCGAGAACGTGCTGGCCGAAATGGTGATTCAGGCCGTGCCCAGCATCGAGATGGTGCGCTTCGTCAACTCCGGCACCGAGGCCTGCATGGCGGTGCTGCGGCTGATGCGGGCCTACACCGGGCGCAACAAAATCATCAAGTTCTCAGGCTGCTACCACGGCCATGCCGATATGTTCCTGGTGCAAGCGGGTTCTGGGGTCGCTACCTTAGGTCTACCCGACTCCCCAGGGGTACCCAAGTCAGCCACCAGCGACACCCTCACTGCCCCCTACAATGACCTCGAAGCGGTCAAGGCCCTCTTTGCCCAAAACCCTGGAGAAATCGCTGGGGTCATTCTCGAGCCGGTGGTGGGTAACGCCGGGTTTATCACCCCCGATGGCGGCTTTCTAGAAGGGCTGCGAGAAATCACCCGCGAAAACGATGCGCTGCTAGTGTTCGACGAAGTGATGACGGGCTTCCGCATTGCCTACGGCGGTGCCCAGGCTAAATTCAACGTTACCCCCGACCTCACCACCTTGGGCAAGGTGATTGGTGGTGGCTTGCCCGTCGGTGCCTACGGCGGTCGCCGCGACATTATGGAAATGATCGCCCCCGCTGGGCCGGTGTACCAGGCGGGCACCCTGTCGGGCAACCCCCTGGCCATGACCGCAGGCATTAAAACCCTGGAACTGCTCCAGCGCCCCGGCACCTACGACGAGCTCGATCGCCTGACCAAGAAGCTCATCGACGGCCTGCTTCAGGTAGCGCGAGATGCAGGTCACGCTGTGTACGGTGGCCACATCAGCGCCATGTTTGGCATGTTCTTCCATGCGGGGCCGATCAGCAACTTTGAAGACGCGAAGGGGGCTGATCTGGAGAAGTTTAGCCGCTTCCACCGGGGCATGCTGGAGCGCGGGGTTTACTTGGCACCGTCGCAGTTTGAGGCCGGGTTCACCTCCCTAGCCCACACCAATGCCGATATTGACGCCACGATCGCCGCCGCCCGCGACGTACTGGCAGCTCTGTAAGGCCTTCAATGGGTGCGTCACCGCTTGGGGTGACGCACCCCAGGACAGCTAGCCTAGCTACTACAAAACCCCTGAGTCTTTAAGACTCAGGGGTTTTTAAGCTTTCGCTAGACCTATGACATTGCCTGGATGATGTAGTCGAAATAGGGCTGAGCTTCGGCGGCGTCTTCGTCAGACAGCAGATTGAGAGAAGCTTCTTTCAAGCAGCGGATGGCTTCGGCCATGCCGGGCACGGGCACGTCTAGGGCGTTGTACATTTCGCGGACACCCACGATGCCAATCGCCTCAATGGGGGTCTGGTCGCCCGCCAGCACGCCGTAGGTGACCAGGCGCAGGTACCAGCCGTAGTCACGAATGCAGAGGGCACGCTGCTTTTGGCCATAGGCATTGCCGCCGGGGGCGATGAAGTCGGGCCGTCGCCGCCATAGCTCTCTGCTGGCCTGGTCAACAATCTTTTTCTCGTTCTCAGACAGGGTGGCGGCAATGCGGGTGCGCTGCTCGCCAGTCTTCAAAAATTCTTCAATGGCCTTGAGCTCGCCAGTGGTTGGATAGCGCAGCTCGTCGTCGGCATTCAAAATAACTTGGCTAACAACAGACATAGTTAAAAATGACGGGATGACCTTTTTCCTTAGCTAGTCTAGCGACTTGAGGGCCATCAGGGAAAGCTAAATTCTCATTTAGTTGTCGATGCCAAAGGTGCTCTGAGCGGGTTGACCAGAGCGAGAACTAGGCTAAAACGTCCATTCTGTAGGGAATTCTTTGGCGTTACCCGATATTCTTCTGGTGAGAAAGTCGGGGAATTTCGTAACGCTTTTGCAACAATTGGCTAGGTGAAAAGGTCGGCGCGGGGGCGGAAGCGTTCGGTTTGGCGGAGTTCTTCGTAGAGGGCTTTTTCGCGATCGCTTAGCCCCGTCGGCACCACCACCTCTAGCTCCACAATCTGGTCGCCCCGGCTTTCTTTACCTACGGGATAGCCTCGCCCCGGCAGCTGAATAATTTGCCCGGTCTGCGCCCCCTGGGGCAGGGTAGTGCGCACTGGGCCATCTAGGGTGGGAATATCGATGGTGCTCCCCAGGGCAGCTTCGCTGGGGGTAATGGGCATCCGGCAGTACACATCGTTGCCCCGGAGGCTGTAGAAGGGGTGGGGGTCAACTTGGATGCGCAGGTACAGATTGCCGCCGCCCACCCCCTGGCCCCGCAGGCGAATACGCTGCCCAGTGACCATGCCAGCAGGCATGTTGACCTCTAGCGATCGCCCATCCTCTAGACGAATGCGCTCGCGCCCGCCCCGAAAGGCTTTTTCGAGGGGAACAGTGAGGTCGGCCTCGGCATCGCGGCGGCCAGAGGTAGTCGAGGGGCTGTAGGTAGCGGCGTTGGCCGCATAGCCGTCATCGTCGCTAGCACTACGGCGGGCGGGGCGACGGTTGAGGAGCTGGTCGACAAACAGATTGAAGTCGGGGAACTCTCCAAACCCAAAGTCTTCTAGAGAAATTCGCCCGCCGAAGATATCACTGACGACGGATTTGCTCTGGCCTTTTTTGAAGCCTTCCTGCTGCCAGTACTCGCTAAATTTTTCGTACTGGGCGCGCTTTTCGTCGTCGGAGAGCACGGTGTAGGCTTCGCTGATGAGCTTAAACTGCTCCTCTGCGGCCTGGTCACCGGGGTTGAGGTCGGGGTGGTACTGCCGGGCTAGCTTTCGGTAAGCTTGCTTGATCTCGCTGGCGGTCGCTTCCCTAGGAATCTCCAGAATGGCGTAGTAGTTCCGAAAGTTCTCCATGGAGAGGGGATAGGTGGGCGAGTAGGGGAGTGGG
>QBLT01000149.1 GCA_003249105.1 Leptolyngbya sp.
GTCCTCTCCACCGCCAGTTAAGCCCAGGCCAGAGCTGGTTGGCCCTGTGTCGCGGGTGCGCACCGACAGCGACGATCGCCAGGTAATTGTGCCAGAGGGTGCTCGTCCGCCCCGCCCTGTCATTCGCCGCCCCGAAAGCCGCAGCCCTGAAAGTCGCGGCTCAGAGGGTCGCTCGGCTGACGGCCCTGGCGCACCGCGTCCCACCATTCCCATTCGCGAAATTGACGCAGGCGAAGATGTTACCCGTCTGAAGCCCAAGCCCAAGCTGCGGCGGCCCAATGCCGATGCTGAGACGGCCAGAGCCGAAACGGCTGCCCGCAACGAAACCCCTCCCGGCAATGATTCGATTTCGGTGCTTGGGGTCGGTGGTCTTGACGATCAACCGCGTCGCCCTTCACCGCCTCGCCACAAGCGCGAAGAGCGCGAAGACGAGGACGACGATCAAAAGATGCGCGAAAAAGCCAGCAAGGTCGGCAAGACCAAGCGGCGAGGCCAAGGTGTGCTGGGCGAGGACGACGAAGATCTCGACGTGCTGGTTGACGAGCTTGACGAAGACGAAGAGCAAGCCACCGATGCCCAAAATCTGAGCATTTCCCTAGCGCGTCCGCCCAAGCCTAAGAGCGCTGGTGGTGGTAAGCCATCATCGCCGACGATGAAGAGCCACAAGCCTCAGCATCGCGACAGTAGTAGCGGCGGTGGTCGCTCCCGTCGCGGTCGTCGGGGCGAAGCTCAGCCTACCCAGGAGCGCCCCGAATTTATCGTGCTCTCCGAAGGGCTAACCGTCCATGAGCTGGCCGAGCAGATTATGGTGCCCGAAACAGAGCTGATCAAGTCTCTGTTCTTCAAAGGTATTGCCGCCAATATCAACCAAACCCTCGATATCGAAACCGCCAAAATGGTGGCCGAAGAGTTTGAGGTGATGGTCGAAACCAGCGAAGTCGAGTCAGAGGCCAAAAAGGTCACTGAGATGATCGACGAGGCTGACCTAGAAAGCCTCAAGCGGCGGCCTCCGGTGGTTACTATCATGGGTCACGTTGACCACGGTAAAACCACACTGCTCGACTCCATCCGCAAGACCAAGGTGGCTCAGGGCGAGGCGGGCGGCATCACCCAGCACATCGGTGCTTACCACGTCGATGTCGATCATGCGGGCACGTCCCATCAGATCGTGTTCCTAGATACTCCCGGCCACGAGGCGTTTACCGCCATGCGGGCGCGGGGTACGAGGGTTACCGACATCGCTATCCTGGTGGTGGCGGCGGATGACGGTGTGCGGCCCCAAACCATTGAGGCCATTAGCCATGCCAAGGCTGCCGAGGTGCCGCTAATCGTGGCCATCAACAAGGTTGACAAAGAGACAGCCAACCCCGATCGCGTCAAGCAAGAGCTGATGGAGCACGGGCTGGTACCTGAAGAATGGGGCGGCGACACCATTATGGTGCCGGTGAGCGCCCTCTCGGGTGAAAACCTCGACAGCTTGCTGGAGATGATTGTGCTGGTCGCTGAGATAGAAGACCTCCAGGCCAACCCTGACCGTCTGGCTCGCGGTACCGTCATTGAGGCCAACCTCGATAAGGCCCGTGGCCCAGTCGCTACCCTGCTGATTCAGAACGGTACGCTGCGGGTGGGCGATTCGCTGGTGGCTGGCCCCATCTTGGGCAAGGTCAAAGCCATGCTCGACGATCGCCTGAAGCGGGTTCAAGTTGCTGGCCCCTCCTTTGCCGTCGAGGTGCTGGGTCTCAACGATGTCCCCGCCGCTGGGGACGAGTTTGAGGTCTATTCCGACGAGAAGACTGCCCGAGCCGTGGCCGACAAGCGCATGCTTGAGCAGCGCCAGTCGCGCCTACAGCAGTCGATGGCCTCTCGTCGCGTCACCCTCAACACCATCTCTGCCCAGGTTCAGGAGGGCGATCTCAAGGATCTCAACCTGCTGCTCAAGGCTGACGTTCAAGGCTCGATCGAAGCCATTCTGGCGGCGCTCCAGCAGTTGCCCCAGAACGAGGTGCAGATTCGAGTTCTGCTGGCAGCCCCTGGCGAAATCAGCGAAACGGATGTCGACCTGGCAGCTGCTAGTGGTGCGGTCATCGTTGGCTTCAACACCACCCTGGCTCCTGGGGCACGGCAGTCTGCCGATCGCCTCGGTGTAGACGTGCGCGACTACGAGGTGATCTACAACCTCCTCGATGACATCCAGGGTGCCATGGAAGGTCTCCTCGATCCCGAAATGGTCGAAGAGCCCCTGGGTCAGGTGGAAGTGCGGGCGGTATTCCCCGTGCGCAAGGGCGCGGTGGCTGGGTGTTACGTGCTTTCGGGCAAGGTCACTCGCAACTGCAACCTACGGGTGGTACGCGGCGGCGAGGTTGTCTACACGGGCAAGCTCGACTCCCTCAAGCGCATGAAAGAAGATGCCAAAGACGTGGCCTCCGGGTTCGAGTGCGGTATCGGCATTGACAACTTCAGCGACTGGAAGGAAGGCGACATTATCGACGCCTTCAAGATGGTCACGAAGCGTCGCACTCTGGCGATGGCCTAGGCAAGGGCAGGGTTCCCTAACTTGGAACCCTGCAAGAAGCAACGTAGAACAATGGAGTAGAAAATGGCACCCTGGCGCCGCGATCCATATCTGTGGGTACACCTGGCTGGATTGGCTACCGTACCTTTGTGGATCGATCTGTGCCTGCTTGGGCTAGCGGTAGGTAACCCGACCCTGCCTGAGCTAGAGCTGGGTGTCATTGTGGCGCTAGGCGTGCTGCCGGTACTGGTCATGCAGCTGCGGCGGCCCTTTTATATATTTAGCTTGCCAGGAGTGGCGCTTAAGCCTGCTGCGCTGCAAGACGATCAGCGTCGTCTGCTGAGCCAATTTCGGCGATGGTGGGTGCGTTTGGGCGCACTGCTAGTGCCGGTGCCGCTGGTGTGGGTTTTGCTCAAGCTCTACCCCCTAGCCTTTTTGGCCCGTGACCTAACGCCCTTCAGCGATTTGGGACGGCTGGGTGGGGTGGCGATCGCCGCTCTGAGCTTCCTGATGGCTAATCTTTTCTTGCAGATACCCATAGCCGTACTTCAGGTATTGGCTACGCCAGATCGGGTGATGTCCAAGGTGCCCCCCTATGCTGCTGAGAACGTTGTGGCTGACTTTACCTGGATTGGGCTGGCAGTCGGCAAAATTTTGCCCGATCTAATGAACCGGCAAATGCCTGAGATGGCCGCCCCAGACGTGGTAGAGGCCCCGGAACCTCATCATGTTGTGCCTGCTGAAGTATTAGATGTTGAAGAATTAAATGTAGAGGCAGTGGATAGCATCGCCGAAGCGATAGTTGATACCGAAGTTCCTTTGGAGCAGACGGTTGCAGCAGGTATAACTGAAGACTTGATGACTCATGTCAATATATTAGATTTGTCGGCCTCTTCAGAGGCGATCGCAGACGCTGCTGCCCCCGAAGACCCTGTCAAAGAAGATTCCAGTGTAGACAGCGATACTGCGAGTGACTATAGGCCTTTGCGTCACCCAGAAGTCGAGGGGTTTAGCGACGATGTGAGCTACCTAGACAATGCGGACTATTCGCAGTCCTTGCCTACGATCGCTGATGTCTACCCCCATGCCCGCTAAGGCTACGGCGCACTGACCATAGATTTTTGTCAATTTTTGGTACTGTGGTCCTTGGCACAATAGCAGCGGAATGATTGCGCTATCTTGTAGGTAGGCTTCCGGTAATCAGAGCTTTTGCTGGCTCGCCGACTGATCGAGTGGCTCTGAGCGGTAGGAAGACCTGAGGTTTTGACAGTTATCTAAACTCTTTAGAGGCAGCTATGGCCGTAACTCGCTCCGTCAACCCCATGCAGCTTTCTGAACACGCCCGCATTTGGTTTAGCCTCAAGTCTGCGATCGCCAGTAGCTCTGGCTTCAAAAGCTGGAAGGGTGAGCTGCCCGCTGCCGAGGCCGAAGCCGCGCCCCTCGATCAGCTGGTACGTCGCTACCTGCGCGAAACCTTAGAAACTTTGGCCTACTAGACCTTGTAATACTGCTTATACCAATCCACAAACCGCTGAATGCCTTCTTCTATGGAGGTACTGGGGGCAAATCCTACATCGGCTATCAGATCGCTAACATCGGCATAGGTGGAGGGCACATCTCCGGGCTGCATGCCGCATAGAACAGTCTTGGCAGTCTTGCCAAGAGCCGCTTCAATTACTTGAATAAAGCGCAGCAGCTCCACTGGCTGGTGGTTGCCGATGTTGTAGATCTTATAGGGAGCCTGGCTATCGCTGCTGGGATCCATGCTGGCATTTGGAATGTGGGTCATGACCCGCACTACCCCTTCCACCACGTCATCGATGTAGGTGAAGTCGCGCTTCATCTGGCCCTGGTTAAACACCTGGATGGGGCGATCGCCCAAAATAGCCTCTACAAACTTGAAGTAGGCCATATCGGGCCTCCCCCAGGGGCCATACACCGTAAAAAAACGTAGCCCCGTGGTGGGAATTTGGTACAGACTGCTGTAGGCGTGGGCCATCAGTTCGTTGGCCTTTTTGGTGGCGGCGTAGAGCGACACCGGGTAGTCAACGCGATCGTCCACTGAGAACGGCACCTTGCGATTGGCCCCATACACCGAACTGGATGAGGCAAACACCAGATGCTCAACCCCTAGCATGCGGCAACCCTCCAGCAGGTTGAGGAACCCCGATAGATTGCTGTCGGAATAGGCAAAGGGGTTTTCTAGCGAGTAGCGAACCCCCGCCTGGGCGGCCAGGTGAATGACGTACTGGAACTGATGATTGCGAAACAGGGCCAGCATGCCCGCGCGATCGAACAGATCGAGCTGCTCGAAGGTAAAGCCATCGTGGGGGGTAAGCTGGGCGAGGCGATCGCGCTTCAGACCCACGTCGTAGTAGTCGTTGAGGTTGTCGATGCCGTAGACCTGCTGGCCGCTGTCTAACAGCCGCCGGGCGACAAAGGAACCGACAAACCCCGCTACCCCAGTAACCAGTACAGCGATGACCGTAGCCTCCTAGGGCCAGAAATTTGCATCTAAACTAACGCTCGTAGGTTAACCCAAAGCCCCCCAAAATCTTAAGTCTTTTGCCTAATTTGGCCTCTGGCAGCCCCCACAACAAGCCATTGTCGTCATCGGTGCTAGGATCAGGCCAAAGAAACCAAGAAGAATGGTAAGAGAGAAAGGACGTAGTCGTACATGCAAGAATTTGAAAAAACAATCTCCTTCGGTGGTCGTGATATTCACCTGAGGGGTGGGCTGTTGGCTCCCCAGGCGGGGGGCGCAGTGTTGGTACAGTCGGGTGAGACGGCGGTTTTGGTGACCGCCACCCGCTCAGCAGGTCGTCAGGGCATCGACTTTTTGCCCCTGCTGGTTGATTACGAAGAGCGCCTTTACGCCGCCGGGCGCATCCCCGGTGGTTTTTTGCGGCGGGAGGGGCGCCCCCCTGAGCGGGCTACACTGATTTGTCGCCTGATTGACCGTCCCATGCGCCCACTGTTTCCTCAGTGGCTGCGCGACGACATTCAAATTGTCGCCACCACCCTGGCCATGGATGAGCAGGTGCCCCCCGATGTGCTGGCGGCAACCGGTGCGTCGATCGCAGTACTGCTGGCCAAAATCCCTTTCTATGGCCCCATGGCCGCCGTGCGGGTGGGTTTAGTGGGCGATGATTTTGTCATTAACCCTACCTACAAAGAAGTTGAAACTGGCGATCTCGATCTGGTGGTAGCGGGTTCTCCCGACGGTGTGATCATGGTAGAAGCTGGGGCTAACCAGCTTCCCGAAGCCGATGTGATTGAGGCCATCGACTTTGGCTATGAAGTGGTTCAAGACCTGATCAAAGCCCAGCTGGAGCTGATCAAAGAGCTGGGCATCGAGATCGTCACCGAGCAAGAGCCGGAGACCGACCCCACCCTGGCCACCTTCATTGAAGAAAAAACTGCTGCCGCTATCAAAGACGTGCTGAAGCAGTTTAGCCTCACCAAGCCCGAGCGCGACGAAAAACTCGACGCCATTAAAGATGAGCTGGTGTCCGCGATTGACGCCCTGGAGGACGAAAACCCGATCAAGGTGGCGGTGGCCGAAAATGGTAAAGCCCTGGGCAACACCTATAAGTCGGTGACCAAAAAGCTGATGCGTCAGCAGATCGTCGATGAGAAGGTGCGGGTCGATGGTCGCCAGCTCGACGAGGTGCGCCCCATCTCCTGCCGCGTGGGGCTGCTGCCCAAGCGGGTACACGGCACGGGGCTATTTCAGCGCGGCCTCACCCAGGTGATGTCGGTTGCCACCCTCGGCACCCCTGGCGACGCCCAGATGATGGATGATCTGCATCCCGACGAAGAGAAGCGCTACCTGCACCACTACAACTTCCCTCCCTACTCGGTGGGTGAGACCCGGCCCATGCGATCGCCCGGTCGCCGCGAGATCGGCCACGGCGCTCTCGCTGAGCGAGCCCTAGTGCCGGTGCTGCCCTCCAAGGAAGACTTTCCCTACGTGATTCGGGTGGTGTCGGAGGTGCTATCCTCCAACGGCTCTACCTCCATGGGGTCAGTGTGTGGCTCTACCCTGTCGCTGATGGATGCTGGCGTGCCCATCACTAAGCCGGTGAGCGGAGCCGCTATGGGCTTGATCAAAGAAGGCGACGAGGTGCGTATTCTCACCGACATCCAGGGTATCGAAGACTTTTTGGGCGATATGGACTTCAAAGTCGCCGGTACCGACACGGGCATCACCGCCCTGCAAATGGATATGAAAATCACCGGCCTGCCCCTATCGGTGATTGCCGACGCCATTAACCAGGCCAAACCCGCCCGCCTGCATATCTTAGAGAAAATGCTGGCTACCATTGACACCCCCAGGGCAGAGCTGTCGCCCTACGCCCCGCGTCTGATCAGCTTCAAGATCGATCCTGAGATGATCGGCATGGTGATTGGCCCCGGCGGCAAGAAAATCAAGGCGATTACCGAGCAAACCGGCGCTAAGGTCGATATTAACGACGACGGCACCGTTACCGTTTCGGCGATCGAAGGCGAAAAAGCCCTTCAGGCCAAGGCTCTGATTGAATCGATCGTCTTTAAGCCTGCCGCTGGCGACGTGTTTGTGGGCAAAGTTACCCGCGTTATCCCCATCGGGGCCTTTGTGGAATTTATGCCCGGCCAGGAGGGCATGGTTCACATTTCGCAGCTGGCCGACTACCGAGTTGCCAAGGTCGAAGATGAGGTCAACGTCGGTGACGAAGTGATTATCAAGGTGCGTGAAATTGATGGCCGCGGTCGGATTAACCTGACCCGCCTCAACATTCATCCCGACGAGGCGGCGGCGGCCCGCGAAGCTGCTGCGCTGCGCTAGGGCAGTGGAAAGGTGAGGAAGATAAGAGAGGGAGGGGGGTGAGGCGATCGCAAAGTCCTCGCTCATCTCTCCTCATCTTCCCCATTCCCTCATCGTCCCCATTGTCGTACCCCTCGGCCCTCGAATCAACATTGCACGCTGCAACATTTGATTCGGGGGTTCTTTTCTTAGTACGATGCAGGGATGCAATTTTGTATATCTAGCCTTTAACCTCAAAACACCGTGCGCAAAATCGTTATCGCTGGCAACTGGAAAATGTACAAGACCCAGTCCGAAACCCTGGACTTTCTGCGCCATTTTCTCGGACAACTCGCCGACACTCCTGATGGGCGTGAAATAGTTCTGTGCGCGCCCTTCACCGCCTTGGGAGCCCTGTCTAAAAGCCTGCACGGAGCCAGAATTAGGGTGGGTGCTCAGAACATTCACTGGATGCCGGAGGGAGCGTTTACCGGCGAAATTTCCGGGGATATGTTGCGAGAGCTAGGGGTGCGCTACGTGATTGTGGGCCACAGCGAGCGCCGCCAGTACTTCGGCGACACTGACGAAACGGTCAACCTACGCCTGAAGGCGGCTCAAAAGTGCGGCCTTACCCCAATTTTGTGCGTGGGCGAAACCAAAAGTCAGCGCGATGCTGGCGAAACTGAGTCGCTGATTGCTACTCAGATTGAGAAGGGGCTGGTGGATGTTGACCAGAACAATTTGGTCATTGCCTACGAACCGATTTGGGCGATCGGTACAGGCGACACCTGCGAAGCCGCTGATGCTAACCAGGTGATCGGTGGCATTCGCAAGCTGCTAAAAAACCCTGACGTTACCATTCAGTACGGCGGTTCGGTCAAACCCAGCAATGTCGATGAGCTGATGGCTCAGCCCGAGATTGACGGTGCCCTGGTGGGCGGTGCTAGCCTAGAGCCCGAAAGCTTTGCTCGCATCGTCAACTTTCAATGACCGCAGCTCATACTTTCTAAAGTCATTCTGGTAAAACCAGATTTGGGAGTCGGAAAGAGAACGGTTTGCGGCGGCTTGAGTCATTTCCTCTGGCCGCTAAGTTCTAGGGAGATTTCTAGAAAAGAAGATCCCTGCTTTATCGGGCAACTATAACCACTGTAGTGTGGGCACTGCCCACCATTAGGGAGAAAGTTTTCCAGAAGTCACCTAAGTTGGGGGCTTTAGGGTTTGGGTTGATTGACCACGCTTTCAGAAGGGTTGGGGGCGCAGTCTGGGAAAGGTTGATGGGCTGTCCATGACTCTGGTTGTAGGTGATGCCATCGGGCATGGTGAACAAACTCTAGGTGCGCCCCGGTGAGATTGGCGTTGGTTAAGTCAGCTTTGTAGCGGTCGGCGTAGCGCAGGTCTACTCCACTTAGTTTCGGAGGGGTCTGCCCCCTGGCGGTTGGCTTAATGGAGGGTGGCCTGGGTGAGATTTTTCCTGGACAGGACGGCATTGACGAGCGGGGTGCCAGTTAGGTTGGCTCTGGTCAACCGGCCTCTCAAAAATTTTGCGGCTGAGGTCTTGGCCACTGAGGTCGGCGTCGGCTAGTTTGCACTGCTGACAGCGGCGATCGCGGGGAGAGACTACGGCCTGGACTGTGGTCACGGTCTCGGTGGCGGCATTCGCTACGGCTTTTAGGGTTGGGTGGCTGAGTTGTTCGTTGGCCACGCGCCAGGCGTTGAGGGTGACAGCGGCAGAGTACGAGCAGACTGATCAAGATCTTCTAACACCTAGTTGGGGCCGGGGTGCTGGGCAGGTATTCCAATACTCAAGGGTGCCAACTCCAATCCGGCGCGATCGCATCGAGTGGTGATGCAGGCCAAACTATTCCTTGGCAAAGCCCTCAGCCTGGCTATGGGATGATTGGCACTATATCCGTATTTATACGGATATAGTGCCAAGGTTTCATCAAAGTATCACAGAGTACCATCAGTGAATTCGCAGTTCCTTGCTGGTCTATTGCGTATTCTAAAGGAGACCTGCTGGGGGGTGATTTATTCACCTCAGTGTGTTTCCTGTTATGAATAACTCTCCCTTTCCTCGTATTTTTTTGCCG
The DNA here is from genome assembly GCA_003249105.1 of Leptolyngbya sp. Taxonomy (GTDB): domain Bacteria; phylum Cyanobacteriota; class Cyanobacteriia; order Phormidesmidales; family Phormidesmidaceae; genus Nodosilinea. The sequence goes on from QBLT01000149.1 coordinate 9,389, forward strand.
GCGCTGCTGGTATCTAGTGCTGGGTTTGCGACTCTTACCAGGCCAACGGCCTTTGATCGCGCGACCCAGATCTCGGAGCGGCTACCCCAACCCCTCAGCTACTGGGTTGACTCAACTCTGAACACTAACCAGCATCAGGAATTTTCGATTCGCTACCTTGGCTTCGCTATCCTTCAGCCCGATCGACCGCAGCAGGCCGTTCCTTGGCTAGGGGTGCCGGCCCAATAGGCAAAAGTCAATTGATCACTAACGATGTTCCTAGGCAATGTTGAGCAGTACGCAGGCATGAATCTCAAAACGCTAGAAAATCTTTGGACGGCCTTTGTGGAGGGGGAGCGAGACTTTACTGGCATCAATTTAGCCGGAGCCGACCTCAACCATTGGAGTTTAGCCAGAGTTGACTTTTGGGGGGCTGACTTTAACGGGGCAAACCTCACCCAGGCTAATTTTCGTCGGGCTAACCTCAAGCAAACCCAGTTCTGCAACGCTAATCTGGTGGGGGCCGACCTGCGCTGGACCGATCTGCGCGAGGCTGTGTTGACTGGGGCCAACCTCGACGATGCTCGACTGGAAGGCGCACTCTACAACGCCCAAACCCAGTTTCCCGAAGGGTTTAACCCCGGCCAGGCCCGCATGTGGAGCTTGGTACCGGGGGCTGCCCTGGCAACTAAAGATTTGCGAGAGCGTGATCTGGGCGGCACTGACTTAACAGCCGCCGATCTCAGTGGAGCGCTACTGGTCAATAGTCATCTGTTTGGGGCGGTGCTGAGACGCAGCAACCTGCTCAGTGCTCTGGTTGGCGATAGTGATTTGCGCTACGCTGACCTGCGTCAGGCCACGCTGATGTTAGCCGACCTGCGTGGGGCCGACCTGCGCCATAGCGACCTTGGCCAGGCCAATCTGATTGGGGCCAACCTGCGCGGGTGTCAGCTAGCTCACGCCAATTTAGAGGGTGCCCTCTACTCAGATAGCACTCAGTTTCCGCGAGGGTTTCAGGTGCCTAAAACGCTGCACCACCTGGCCCCCGGTGCGTCTCTGTGGGGCGCTGACCTCAGTGGGGCAAGGCTGACTGGGGTAGACCTTAGGGGGGCTAATTTAACTGGAGCTAACCTCATGCATACCGATCTGTGGGGCGCTTGCCTAGCCAATGCTGACCTCAGCGGAGCCAACCTGCTAGGGGCAAACCTGCTAGGCACTGACCTGACTGGGGCCAATCTAAACCAGACCAACCTGATGCAGGCGATTATCGACATGCCGGGAGACGTGGCGGGGACGGTCGCTTTTAAGAGTCAGCCAGCCTAGAAGTGAGAACGGGGTGCAAGGTTAGAAAGGGTAAAGGACGCTCTAGAGCCCTGTGCCTTTGGCCCTGCCTCCCCCGACTCACAACAGTGTCATCTGGCTGCCGTCATCCGGGAGCGCTTCGTCATAGCCCAGGTGGCGGCGGGCGGCGGGGGTGACGACTCGGCCTCGGGGAGTGCGCTGGAGGTAGCCAATTTGCAGCAGATAGGGTTCGTAGACTTCTTCAATGGTTTGGGGGTCTTCGCCGGTGGAGGCAGCCATGGTGTCAAGACCGACGGGGCCCCCGCCAAAATTTTCGATCATTACTGAGAGCAGGCGGCGATCGGTCCAGTCGAGGCCGCAGGGGTCAACATTAAACAGCTCTAGCGCTTCGGCGGCGAGGGCGGCGGTAATAGGGCCTGCCAGCTTGACCTCGGCATAGTCGCGCACGCGCCGCAGCAGACGGTTGGCAATGCGGGGGGTGCCTCGGGCGCGGCGGGCAATTTCTTCAGCCCCGGCGGGTTCGATGGGGGTTTTGAGGACGTCGGCGGTGCGCAGCACAATGGGCTGAAGTTCCTCGATTTCGTAGAAGCGCAGCCGCTGGATCAGCCCGAAGCGATCGCGCAGCGGCGAACTCAGCGCCCCCACCCTGGTCGTCGCCCCCACCAGAGTAAACGGGCACAGCGGAATGCTGCGAGTGCGGGCCGACTGCCCTTTGCCGATGGTGATATCCAGCCGCGAGTCTTCCATAGCTGGGTAGAGAATCTCTTCGGTGACCCGGGGCAGCCGGTGAATCTCGTCGATAAACAGCACGTCGCCGGGCTTGAGGTTGACCAGCAGACCAGCAATGTCGCGGGGGCGCTCTAGGGCAGGGGCGGTGGTAATTTTGCAGGTCACCCCCATTTCCTGAGCCAAAATTAGCGCCATGGTGGTTTTGCCCAGCCCTGGTGGCCCGTACAACAGCAGATGGTCGAGGGGCTCTTGGCGCGACTGGGCCGCCTGAATGGCGATGCCCAGCACTTCTTTAAGGGATGCCTGGCCAATGTAATCTTGCAGTCGCTGGGGCCGCAGGGTGTCTTCGGGAGCCGTAGACGAGGCCGCCTGGGTACTGGGCTCATCCCCTAAATCTTCTGGCTGCATCTCTCCGCCTTTGACGAGGGAGAGCAGCGGTTGTAAGGCCTCGTCTGTAGTGGGCTGGGCTGCCGGTTTTGGCTTAGCCCGCTTGGGCTGGGCCGAATCGTCGGCGGTGTGAGAAGAAACAATGGCCATAGGGGAGCCCAAGGGTCAGCTCCCCTATGATACTGTGGTGCATTTGCACTATCAAGCTATGGTTAGCGCTACCAGCAATTATAAATTCAAAAATAGTTAGGATGTATTACCCGTGGTCGCTGGCGTCGACTCGTCGAGCATGCAGTCAATCAGATGCTGCCAGGAGTCAAAGAGCAGATACTTCGTTAGGGTCTGAAGGTCTTGAAAGAAGCCCTTGCGGGTACCTCGCTGCTGTCGGATTCGCGGGTAGGAGGCCTCAACGAGATGCAAGACGGTATGAAACAAGAACGCCAGAACGTTGAGGGTGAGCAGGGTCATGGCCAGATGGTGTTG
>QBLT01000014.1 GCA_003249105.1 Leptolyngbya sp.
GGGGAAAGGCATGGGGGTTAGGGAGTGAAGTAGGTGGGTGGATGGGGTAGATGAGTGAGTGAAGTAGGTGGAAAGGGTCAGGGGGAAACAAGGTCAGAAAACATATAGGGGCGCTCACCCACTCACTCACCTACTCACCCACTTCTTCACTCCCGACTTGCCACCAGCGCCGTCGCCGCCATCCCCGTATGCACAATCCCCAGAGTGCGGAAGGGATCCATCAACGGGTCAATGGCAATAAATAAGACAAGCACTGCTTCTAAAGGAAGCTTGAGCGGATCTAGCACTAGTCCCAGCATGGTCAGGGTGAGAATGCCTGTGACCCCTGACGTGGCCATACCCGCCAAGATAGAGCCCACAATTACTATGCCCAAACCGGCTAGGCCTAAATCGCGCTGGTAGAGCTGCACCACAAACAACGTGGCAGAAGCAAAATATATTACTGAGCCAAAGCGGCATAGAGTAATCGCCAGTGGCGTTACCAGGTTGGTGGTTTGCGGGTTGAATTTGAGGTGATCGCTGAGGCTAGTGATGGCGGCGGGCAGGCAGGCCAGGCTGCTAGAGGTGGCCAACGAGAGAATAGTGGGATCTTTAAGCGCCAGCAGAGTGGGCCATAGCCCAACTCCCGATCGCCGCCAGATCACCAGGGTGCTGATCAGGTAGATCAGGGCAAAGGTGGCGATCGCCACCACCACAAAATCGACCATCGACAGCAGCACCTCAATCCCCACCTGAGATAGCTGGTAGGCCAGCAGGCTGCACAGGCCAAAGGGCAGCAGATAGGTCAACCCATAGATCACTTTGTTAAACGCCTGGTAGAGGCTGTCGAGGGTATCGAACAGGGCAGCGGTGGTCGAGGCTTTGACCAAGCCCAGCGAAACCCCAAAAATCATCGCAAACAGCAGCACCTTCAGGGTTTGGCCTTCGCTGAGGGCAGCAAAGATGTTGTCGGGCACCATGCTGTTGACCAGGGTGCTCACGTCGCTGCCAGAGGCTTCCGGCAGGGGGCCGCTCAAGGCCATTTCTAGATCGACGCCCGACTGGTTGACCAACACCCCCAGGGTTTGCAGAGTATCGGTGGTGAGGTTGCGACCAGGGCCAGCTAGGGTGGCGATCGCAGCGGCGATCGCGCTCACCCCCAGCAGACTCAACGGAAACACCACCACAATCCGCTGCACATACTGCCGGGCATCGTGGCTCTGCATCAGTCGCCCCAGGCTGTTAGTAATCGCAGCCAGCAAAATCGGCAGCACGCACATCTTCAGCAGCCCCAAATACAGGGTGCCAAAGGGCGCAATCCACAGGGCCACCTGGGGTTGGGTGGTACCCAGAAATACGCCCAAGCCACCACTGATCAAAATTGCCCAGGGGCTGCGCAACCATTCAACAGAGACCCGGCGGGGAAGATAGGCTTTCAGAGGAACCATGGGTGTCGTTAAAAACTACGGTTGCAGCGGGCTTTGGGCAGCCCAGTAGGTGGCGTATTCATCCAGCACCGTATCCACGGTGTATTGGGCTGTCAGAGTATCTAAGTACTGATCGACAAAGGCGAGCAGATGGGCACTGCTCCAGGGCAGCACCACGGCCAAAGCGTCTTGGGTATCGGTGAGGGCAATGGTTTGCAGCTGTAGCGCCGCATCGGGCCGGGTGCGCACCACCTTCTTCACTTCCAGCTCATCTCGATAGGCGGCCAGAATATCGCCCCGCACCACCGCCTCTACAACGTCTTCCCAGGTGGGATATTCCACGATGGCGGCTTGGGGAAACTTCTGCTTCAAAAATCCTACGTAGGATGACCCCTTAATCACCCCCACCTGGCCTCGCAGATCGCGAATGGTTTCGACTATCGATCGCCCCTGGGTTTGCTCCGCCATTTGCAGACGGTTCACTAGCAATCCCTGACGCATGCGCAGGTAGGGCTGCGAAAAGCGCACCCGTTGCGCCCGCTTGAGGGTACGGCTGATTTTAGAAATCGCCAGATCGGCCTTCCGACCATAGACCGTATCCACCACCTGGTCAAAGGTTTGGGCCGAGCGGATAATGTCTAGACTCACCCCTAGCTGGTCGGCCAGGGCGCGGGCCAGTTGAATATCTAACCCACTGAGCTGGGCCTCCGTCTGCATAAAAAACGGCGCGTTGTCTTGACCCAGCACCGCCACCGTCAGCTTGCCTCGCTCCACAATGCCTTGAATATCCGGCGGCATCGCGGGCAACGGCACTGGGGCAGCAACCGGTCGAGCCTGGGGAGATCCGGTGGTGCGCGTCGCGGTGGGAGTGGTGCTGGGAGATGCTTTGGGGGCCGCCTGGGCCGCATCGCTCCAGCCAAGGATTAAGCCTAAAACTATCGGCAGCACGAGGCCAAGTGCCAGGTGCCTGAAGCCCCCCAGGGCGATCGCCCGCCTAAATTCTGCCCACATCTTGGGGATAAAAGGATCCTGAATTGCCATCAGTGTCTGCGCCATGGTTTCTCCTAGGCAGCCTGCCGAAGCGGCAGAGACCGAACCCCCCAGGCTAGATCCAGCGTGATGTCAGCCACCACCTCTAGCGGATCGATCCAGGGCAACGGCAGCGATGGCATTTGGGCAAAAGCCACAGATAGTTCTGTGCAGCCCGCGATTACCGCCTCGGCCCCTTGGGTTTTAAGCCAGCTTGTCGCCTGCTCCAACACGGTCAATGCTTGGGTAGATACCTGAGTCCCTGTGGTCTTTATTCCCCAATCGGGGTGGTAGATCGACTGCATCACCAAATCTTGCCAGGGAGACTGCGGCTCAAAGCCCATAGGGGTAAGCCCTACCTGGCTCAAGCTGCGGTTGTACAGGCCGCACTGCACCGTGCCATCGGTGGCCAGCACACCAATCCGCTGCATCTTAGGGTGGGCCTGGCGAATGTAACTCGTGGTGCAGGCCATCAGGTGAATCCAGGGAATGCTGAGCTGAGCCTGCACCTGGTCGTAGACGCCGTGGGCCGTGTTACAGGTGACGATTAAAAAGGTGGCCCCGGCTCGCTCTAGCAGCTGGCCGTAGCGCACCAGATCCGGCACGCAGTCTGGCCCAATGCCCTGCAAGCTCGCCGTGCGGTTAGGAATTGTGGTGCCGTTGACCAGCAGCCACACGGGATGATCTTGATCGCCAGTGGCCCCCCGGCTCACGTTGCGCTGAATGAGTCGCTGCTCAAACTGCACATGGGCCATGGGGCCTAGGCCGCCTAAAATTCCTGGCACCGCAATTTGTCGAGTTTGGGAGGGTAGCGGCGCAGTCATGGAGATCCTTTGCTAGCACAAACCAGCCCAGCCCAGAGTTGGAGTAGGGCAAGGAAACCGACCTATGGCTGTCGGCTAATGTCACAGCGATCGCTGGCCCTGGCACACAAGCTCTGCCTGAGATTGCCCAGAAACGTGAGATGAATAGAAGCGATAAAGCCCAAAATTTAGTTATTTAGCCAAAAACCCTTAGATTTTGACCATCAGCTTAGAAAACAGGTCTGTTTTCTAAGGGCAATTACCCAAACATCAAAAAAGGGACCCTCTACAGAAGGTCCCTAAGCGAGCAGTAACGCGGCCTACAGTGTTTTAGTCTCCAAGGGCAAAAATACCGTCAGCACTTCGCCAGCCTGGGGACGATGCCGCACGATGAGTTTGCCGCCCAAGGCCTGAAACAAATTCTTGGTGGCGTTGAGATTAAGGCTGAGGCCCCCGGTTTCGGGCTGAAACATCAGTAACTGCCCCAAGGCCTTGAAGGGCGATGAGAAGGGATCATCCTTGGGCTGGTCATCACTGCCCGTGGGGGGCAGCGACTGAAACTGAAGCTTGAGCTGGTGCCCAGCCAGGGTGACGGCCAGCTCGATGTGGCTGTAAGGAGGCAAGCTGTGGGTAAAGCGGTCGATCAGCCCGGTCAGCACCTGGGTCAGCATAGCTGGGTCACTATTTACCATGGGCAGACAGGGGGGTACGTTCACCGTCAGGCTGAGGTTGCGGCGACTGGCCTGCTGCTGCCAGCGAGGAATGGCATCGTCAAACAGCTGGTTGAGGGAAATCGCCGACAGGGGCGATCGCGGTCTGGCCGTCCGGTCGGTTTCTAGCTCTACAGCTCGAAAAATCAGGCTAAAGCGATCGATCTGCTGGGTGCATTCGCGATCGATCAGCCGCAGCCGCTTACCCACTTCATCGCTGATATCTTTGCGCTTGAGCAGCGATCGCGTCAGCGTGCGAATTGTCGTCAAGGGCGTACGAATTTCGTGGGCCATTGCCTTGAGCAGTTCAGTATCGGGGCTGCCCTCCTCAGCGGGCTCGGGGGTTGCCTCAGCAGCACTGCCGAATACAGATTTAAAGTGAGGGGGCGAGTCAGTCTGAAAGGCCGCCACAGTAGGGCGAGCGGGCAGGGCCAAGGCTGGCATAGCCACAGCCGATCCATGCCCCTCAGCCTCGACTGACCCAGGGGGTAGATGGCGCAGTTGGGCCATGAGCAAATGGCTGTAGCGAGTCACCAGGCGATAGTCGGGCTCAACAGGAGGAAACTGATCGATCAGGCGATCGAGGGCCTGCACCAGGGGAGGGCGGGTAGCCACAACGCGATCGCGCAAGCGATGCCAGCCCTGCTCCACCACCTCAGGAGCAAAGGAAAACTGAAACTGGGGTAGACCGTGGGCATCGTAGCCCAACACCAACAGCAGGCTAATGCGCCGGGTCAGCAGCAGACAAAACCGTTCTCCCACGAGTGGGTCACTGCTGGTTAGGGGCACCATCTGCAAATCACAGGCGGGAGCGGCGGCCGTTCCCTTCCCCTGACCTGGCAGCAGAGGGCGGGTTACGGCCAGAATCTGCTCTAGCTGTTCGGGCACCAAAAGCCAGTGAGCCAGCCGCTGTCCCTTGAGGCGATCGGGCAGCACCGGAAACGGCCCCGACAAGACCCCTCCCATCAGAGGCATCAGCCCTCCCGATGCTGTCTCCGCAGAGTCGGGAGGAAGTTCGATGAGCAGTCTGATCAAGGCTGTGAGACCGCCCAGCCACTCGTGCTCAGCCTGCATGTGGGCCTGAGGCACGCTGCTAGCAGCTCCAGGCTGCCAATGGGCCTCCTCCGGACAAAAGCCAGAGGGAGCCTGCTGCTCACTGAGCAATGGACTAAGGGGTAAAAACTGCTGCACCAAGGCGTCACCTGTCTCTGCGATCGGCCAACTCCGGCACTTAAGCCACAGTCAGCAGGTTGCCCACTACAGACAACCCACCGTCTATTACGAGACTACGCCTTTAACCATGATTGAGCTATGGGTAGAACCGAACGGAAACCCGGCCAATTTAGCCGAACCAGCTCGACGGAATGGACTCAGCCTCAACCCGTTCAGCACTAGAGCGACGCTGCCCGGCCTCAGGCCGACCCAGCAAAGCCTCAATACCTTGGTGAATCAGCTGATTAATCTGATTGTGCTGCTCGGAAGAGTAGCAGTGCCCTGTCGGTGCCATGTCGCAGGCAGTACTGCTGTCCATGGTGACATAGACAACCGGCAGCCGAGCTAGAACGTAGGCCGTCAGTTTTTGCCGTAGCTCAGGAACTTCAAAAACCTGGCGATATTCGTAGAGCGGATAGGCCGCTAAAATAGCGTCAATCTTATCCGTTACAATCGGTAAAGTTAGGTTGACAATAGCTTGAGGCATTTGAATTAAACTCCAGGAGTATTGGGCGGCAAGATCATGAGTAGGTACTTCACTCACAGATCGGGGATCAAGTTAAACAAGCCAAGAAAAGCCTATGAGCAAGACTAAAGAGCTAAAAAAACTGTTCACCAAATAGACCAGCTCAGCTTAGGGATTGATTTGAAGCGACGGCTAGAGCCGGCCATAGAAAAGTTCTAAAGCTTTGAAGCGAAGCACCTCCCAGCTGACCTTAGATATTCCCTATATATGTGCGTCAATGACGATCCCCTTATCTAAGTTTTAGAAAAAAATCATTTTTCTCTTGCGAGCGATTATAAAAACTACGTAAACTGATTCGTTTCTCAACCGTTGTTGTTTCTAGTAGGAGTGTTATTCTCCTGGCTATTACGATGCGTATCTGTTGAGCGAATTTCGACCCAATCAACAAAGAATGTGGTAAGCGGTGGCACTGCGGCAAATTGTTTTATTGATCTGTGGCGGCATACACCCGCCTAGCTACACCGGGCAGATTCTAGCTACGATCGCCAGCGATGAAGCCCTGAGCCAATATAGTCAGCTTGTCTATGCGCCCCGCTCCACGCTGGGCGTGCTTTCACCTTTTGCCCTGCGCCAAGCTCTTCAGACCAGAGCTGGGTTGAGCAGCGCATCAAGCTTTGCAACCCCTTTAAAATCGAATTTAGACAGCACCTCACCTGAAGAAGCACCGCCAGCACTCGTTATTTGGGCGTTTAGCGCCGGTTGTGTAGGAGCAGTGGCCCTGGCTACTCACTGGCACCGTTACCAAGGGCCAGTGCTGGCTCTCTTGATAGCAGACGGCTGGGGCGTGCCCCGCGACCCCAAGGTGCCAACCTATCGGCTCAGCCACGATCGCACCACCCATAACACCTCTCGCTGGTTGGGAGCAGGAGATATCGATTTTTACGCCGATCCGGCCGTGCCGCACCTTCACCTGTGGCAGCAGCCTCAGTCGGTAGTGGGTTGGGCCATTGCGCCAGGGAAAACTAAGGAACGCCTGAGCGCTGCCGATTTTCTTTGCCTGCGATCGCGCCAGGCCATTGACCGCTACACCGCCGGTTCATAGCTGAATATCAACACCCCATAACCAGCGGCCTAAAGTAGTCCCTACGGCTACGATGACCCCGGCCTCTGCTGCTAATATGAGAGGAAATGTTCTTCATTTAACAGCATTTAGCACCACGATTCCTGTAAAGCAGCGGCGGTGAGCCTGTTCACTGCCCGTGTGGCCTGAGGGAGAAAATGTTCTGACTTTGTTTTCTTCTTAACTAATGCAATCTAGCCCTAGCCCAACTCAAGCACCCGCCGCTATGACAACTCCCATTGCCGCTCCTAACAGTGTTCTTGTGCGCCGCGCCTCGGGTGCTTTTGCCCTGATCGACAGCCTCAGACGGCACGGGGTAGAGCATATTTTTGGCTATCCGGGTGGGGCTATTTTGCCGATCTACGACGAGCTGTACCGCGCCGAAGCCGCTGGGGGCATCAGTCATATTTTAGTGCGCCACGAGCAGGGCGGTGCCCATGCGGCCGACGGCTACGCCCGCGCCACGGGGAAAGTGGGCGTTTGCTTTGGCACCTCTGGCCCCGGAGCTACCAACCTGGTAACCGGCATTGCCACCGCCCAAATGGACTCCATTCCCATGGTGGTGATTACGGGCCAGGTGCCCAGCCATGCGATCGGCAGCGACGCCTTTCAAGAGACCGACATCTTCGGCATTACCCTGCCCTTGGTCAAGCATTCCTACGTCGCTCGCACCCCCGAGCAGATTCCGCGCATGGTGGCGGAGGCCTTCTACATTGCCCAAACCGGTCGCCCTGGCCCAGTGCTGATCGACATTCCCAAAGACATTGGTCTAGCAGAATTTGACTACGTGCCCGTGGAGCCTGGCCAGGTGAGTCTGCCCGGCTACAAGCCTACCGTTAGGGGCAACCCCCGCCAGGTAAATCCGGCTTTGCGCCTGCTGCGCCAGAGTGAGCGCCCTTTGCTCTATGTGGGCGGTGGTGCCATCACCGCAGGTGCCCACGGCGAAATTCGTCGCCTGGCAGAATATTTTCAAATTCCCGTGACTACCACGCTGATGGGCAAGGGAGCCTTTGATGAGCATCATCCCCTAGCCCTTGGCATGCTCGGCATGCACGGCACCGCCTACGCTAACTTTGCCGTTAGCGAGTGCGATCTGCTGATTGCCGTCGGCGCTCGCTTTGACGATCGCGTTACCGGCAAGCTAGACGAGTTTGCCTCCCGCGCCCAGGTGATTCACATCGATATTGACCCGGCTGAGGTGGGCAAAAACCGCGCCCCCCAGGTGCCCATTGTGGGCGACGTTAAGCAGGTGCTCACCACCATGCTCAACCGCCTAGAGGAAGAGAATCAGCTGCCACCCCCCAATCAAACGGCGGCCTGGCGCGATCGCATCGACCGATGGAAGCGCGACTACCCTCTGGTCGTGCCCACCTATCCCGACGAGCTGTCGCCCCAGGAAGTCATCCACGAACTCGCCATTCAGGCTCCCCACGCCTACTTCACCACCGATGTCGGGCAGCACCAGATGTGGTCGGCTCAGTTCTTAAAGAATGGCCCCCGCCAGTGGGTGTCGAGCGCCGGTCTAGGCACCATGGGCTTTGGCATGCCCGCTGCCCTAGGGGTGCAAGTGGCGTTACCCAACGAAACGGTGATCTGCATCAGCGGCGACGCCAGCTTCCAAATGAATTTGCAAGAGCTGGGCACCCTGGCCCAGTACAACATTCCAGTCAAGACGGTGATTGTGAACAACGGCTGGCAGGGCATGGTGCGCCAGTGGCAGCAGGCCTTCCACGGCGAGCGCTACTCCTCTTCTAATATGGAAGTGGGAATGCCCAACTTTGAGGTGCTGGCTCAGGCCTACGGCATTAAGGGCATGGTGGTGCGCGATCGCGACCAGCTCACTCCAACAGTGGCGGCGATGCTGGCCCACGACGGCCCCGTATTGCTCGACGTGCGCGTGCGCCGCAACGAAAACTGCTACCCCATGGTGGCCCCTGGCAAAGGCAATCACCAGATGATCGGTCTACCCGAGGTGCATGGCACTGGCAGTGGCACTGGCCTGACCCCCTGTGTTAGCTGTGGGCACCAAAATGTTTCAACCAGCAACTTCTGCTCGGAGTGCGGCACAAAGCTCTAGAGCATAAATAAAGTCATTTATTGCTGTAAAAAGGTTCAAGCTGTAGGAATTAATCCTACTTTTTGGATCCTAAAATTCAGCTCTTAAATGCCCTATTCATTTTGCCGGTCGATGGCTCAAATTTTTCAGAATGCAGTATCCTGACTTCAGTTTCATTACTGGTGTGGGTCATCTATGTCTGCTGCGCTGAAATCCTATGTGCCCTGTCCGGTGCCGTCTCGGCCTAGGGCAGCGACAGCACATGCCCTAGGCTCCGCCACGCGACCAGCAGCAATCAGGCCAGGGGTTTCTGCACCTGTGGTGCTGCCCCAGGCTCCAGGCTTAGCTTCTCCTAGCCCAGTGGTGCGGCGACTGGCTCAGCTGCACCTGGTGTCGTCAGCGCTGGCCGCGTCTTTAGTAGCGCTGACCCTGGTGAGCTACGGCACGTCGGTCTACATCAACCGCCAGCTCAACCAGGCCAGTCAACAACTCAATCGCTTGCAGCGCAACGAGCAGCAGCTCACCACCGCCAATGAGGTGCTTAAAAATCATTTAGCTCAGCAGGTGGAGGGTAGTGAAATGGGGTTTCAGCCACCTCAGCCGAGCAGCGTCATCTTTCTCAAGCCAGCGCAGCAGGCTGCCGTAGCAATGCCAACTCCCGCTCCAACGTCGCTGATGGGACGACTGGCGCTACCCAAGGTGGATGTTCCTTTAGGTTACTAGGCCCTAGCCTCACTGTTTACCTGCTTTGCACCCATGGCTAGCTCCGCCTACTCTGCCCGTCGTCGCCGTCGCCGCAAACAGCCTCGCCCACCGGCGGTGGTTCCCTTTAACCCAACGGTCAATCGGGTCAGAATCTTGCTGGTGTGGGGGTTGCTGGTGCTATCACTGGTTGCGATCGCCGGGCGGCTGGCCTGGCTACAGCTAGCCCAGGGCGATAGTCTGTCTGGTTTGGCCCAGCAGCAGCGGCTCACATCGCCCGTGCAGCGGCAGGTGCGGCACTCCATCGTCGATCGGCAGGGCAACGTGATTGCCGTCGATCGCGTGGTCTATACGCTCTACGCCCATCCCCAGCTCTTTGATCTATCGATTCAAGAGATGGCAGCGACCCTCAGCCCGCTGCTAGACAGCCCAGAAGCTAGCCTGATTGGCCAGTTTAGCCAGCAGCCCACCGGCATTCGCGTCGCCGACGGATTGCCCGAAGCGACGGTCGATCGCCTGCGCGCCCTGCGTCTCAACGGTCTCGAACTACATCCCCAGCAGCAGCGCTTTTATCCTCAGCAACAGCTGTTTGCCCCTATCGTCGGCTTTGTCAATTTTGATGGACAGCCTCAGGCAGGCCTAGAAATTGCCTATCAGGATCAGCTGGCTCTGACGCCAACCGAAGCAGCCCCTCCAGCTGATACGGAAATTCCGTTAGAACCCTATGGGCCGCCAGCGCCTAGTGCCACCGCAGAGGTTACTGTAAATCGGCCCGACACTGATATAGATAACGAAAGCAGCACCGCTAAATCGGAGCCAGACGGCACCGCCAGCCTGCGCCTCACCCTCGACAGTCGACTCCAGCGAACTGCCCAGCAGGAGCTCCAAGCGGTAGTCGATCGCCATAGCGCCAAGCGGGGCACCGTCATGGTCATGGAGGCCCAAACCGGGGAGATGCTGGCCCTGGCCAGTGTGCCCACCTACGATCCCAATCAGTATTTCAAAACCGACCCCGAAGCCCTTAAGACCTGGGCGGTGAGCGATCTCTACGAACCCGGCTCTACCTTTAAGCCGATCAACATTGCGATCGCCCTCGAAGCCGGACTCATCAGCCCCGACGAAGTCGTCAACGACAGCGGCCAAATGCAGTTTGGCGAATGGAAGATTAGAAACCACGATTACGCCACCGCTGGCGGTCGCGGGCCGATCTCCATCACTGACGTGCTGAAGTATTCCAGCAACGTGGGTATGGTGCGCATCATGCAGAAAATGCCTGCCGCCGACTACTTTAACTGGCTCCAGCGCCTCAGCCTCGATCGCCCCACCGGCATCGATTTACCCGCAGAAGCCACCGCTCAGATGAAAGACCGCGAGCAGTTTGTTCGCAGTCGAGTCGAGTCAGCCACCACGGCCTTTGGCCAAGGCTTTTCGCTATCACCCATTAAGATGCTGCAACTGCTTGGCACCCTGGCCAACGGCGGCAAGCTGGTCACTCCCCACGTGGTCAGCGGCATGGTCAACAGCGATGGCGACGAGGTATGGACGCCACCCCACCCCCAACCCAAAACCGTCTTTTCGCCCCAGACCACCCAGCAGGTCCTCTCCATGATGGAGGCCGTCGTCAACGAGGGCACTGGCGATGCCGCCAAGCTAACCGGCTACCGCATCGGAGGCAAAACCGGTACAGCCCAAAAGGCGACCGTTTCTGGAGGCTATGGCCGAGGACGCGTTACCAGCTTTGTGGGCATTTTACCCATCGAGGCACCCCAGTACGTGGTGCTGGCCGTGATCGACGAACCCCAGGGAGACGATGCCTACGGCTCAACAGTCGCCGCCCCCTTGGTTAAGAAGGTGATCGAAGCCCTGGTAGTGCTGGAAGGGGTACCTCCCAGTGCCGCTGCCGCTACTCCGTAGCGGGCGATCGCTCAAAAGGGAGCCTCTGTCACTGTGCCGCCCAGGTTTTCAACGATCGCTTGCGTATTGGCCACCACCATTTTGAGATAGCTATCCCCGTCGCTGCCAGGGGCACCGATAGAGTCGGAGTAGAGAGGTTGCGGTGCCAGGGCCACCCCAGATTCGTTGGCCACGGTGGTAATCAGCTGGGGGTTGATGGTGGTTTCGGCAAAAATGGCGGGTACTTCCAACCCTTTAATAGACGTGACTAGCTGCTGCACGGTGCGGGCACTGGGCTGCTCCTCGGTGCTCAGACCGATCAGGGTGCCCACCACGGTAAGACCGTAGGCGCTGGCGTAGTACTGAAAAGCGTCGTGGGTCGTGACCAGCTGTCGCTGCTCTAGGGGAATGGTAGCCGTTTGGCTTTCGACCCAGCTATGGAGCTGCTCCAGTTCAGCAATATAGGCAGCGGCGTTAGCGGCAAACAACTCCGCCTGATCGGGGGCTAGCTCAATCAGCTGATCCCGAATCGTTTCGACCATAGGCACCACATTGCTCACATCGCCCCACACGTGGGGATCGGGTACGGTGGTGGTTCCTTTTTGCAAATCGAGGGGCGGCACCACCTCACCTACGGCTACCCGCTGGGCGTCTACTCCAGCCGCATTGAGCAGCCGCACCAGATTGGGCTCTAGGTTATAGCCGTTATAGAAAATCAGGTCGGCATCCTCAAAGGCAATGGTGTCGGCAGGTACGGGCTCATAGACGTGAGGATCAGCCCCGGGCTGCAAAATGCTTGTTAGGACAACTTGATCGCCACCCACTTCGGCTACCCAGTCAGCAATCAGGGTGCTGGTAGCCACCACGGCAGGGCGTGAATCATCGGCTTTATCGGGCGTAAGTTCTGACTGTTGAGCAGAGTCACAGCTTACCAATCCCAGCCCTAGGAGCAATACCACAGCGGCTGTTCTTCCGTACCGTGGATACAGATTCACGCGTTGCATAAGCGGCTTTTCATAATCATTTCATTTTTACGATACAATACATTTCATAATCATTTCATTTTTACGATTGCAGCTCCTCACCCCTGCGTTAGAGATACCAGTATGGCTCCTGCTCCTTGCATCACCATCGACCACCTGAGCGTCAACTACCGCGACGTGCAGGCCCTGCGCAACATCAACCTCACCCTGCGCCCCGGCAAGCTGGTGGGCGTCTTTGGCCCCAACGGCGCGGGCAAAAGCACGCTGATCAAAGCCATGCTGGGGCTGATGCCCTTGGTCACCGGACGGGTCATCTATGGCGAGGATACCTTAGCCCACCAGCTTGATCGGGTAGCCTACGTGCCCCAGCGATCGCAGATCGACTGGACTTTTCCCGCTACCGTTTGGGATGTAGTCATGATGGGTCGGGTGCAAAAAACCGGCTGGTTTAATCGGTTTTCGGCAACTAGTCGCCAAGTTGCCAAAGAAGCCCTAGAACGAGTGGACATGGCTGAGTTTTGCGATCGCCCCATTGGAGCCCTCTCTGGCGGGCAGCAGCAGCGGGTGTTTTTGGCCCGCGCCCTAGCCCAGGAGGCCGACATCTTTTGTTTTGACGAGCCCTTCGTCGGGGTCGATCAAAAGACTGAGGATGTGATTTACAAAATTTTCCGCGAGCTGGCCGCCGCTGGCAAAATTGTCCTGGTGGTCAACCATGACCTGGGCGAGTCGATTATGAACTTTGACCAACTCATTCTTCTCAACAAAGAACTGATTGCCACTGGCCCTCGCGACTGGGTACTCACCCGCGACAACATGACCCGCGCCTATGGCGGCCACGTGGGCTTCTTTGGCCATGCCGCTTGAGCTAGCATTGCTGAACGGGCTGACTGAGCCATTGCAGTACGCCTTTATGCAGCGCTCCCTGGCGGTGGCGATCATGGTGGGGATCATTTGCTCAGTGGTGGGCAGCTATCTGATGGTGCAGCGCTTGGCCCTGCTGGGCGACGCCATTAGCCACTCGGTGCTGCCGGGGCTGGCGATCGCTTTTCTACTGGGGATCAACATCTTCATTGGCGCCTTCATTGCCGGGGTAATTAGCACCGTCATTATTGGTTGGATTCACACGCGATCGCCCATTAAAGAAGATGCCGCCATGGGCATTGTCTTCTCGGCCTTTTTTGCCCTGGGCATTACGCTAATTACCACCATCCAAAAAGACAACAAGATCGACCTCAACCACTTTCTGTTTGGCAACATTTTGGGCGTCACGGCTCAAGAAGTTCGCGATACGGCCATTATTGCGGCCTTAGTGCTTGCGATCGTGGTTCTACTCTACAAAGAGCTGCTGTTCTACAGCTTTGACCCCCTAGGCGCTAGGGCCAGCGGCCTGCCTACAGGGCTGCTCCACGCCGGGCTGATGGTGCTGATTGCCCTCACCGTCGTGGCTAGCATGAAGGTGGTAGGGGTGATTTTGGTGCTGTCGCTGCTGATTGCGCCGGGGGCCACAGCCTACCTGCTGGTAACCCGTCTGCACCAGGTAATGCTGCTGGGTGCGGGGGTAGGGGTGTTTTCGAGCGTCAGCGGCATGTACTTGAGCTATTACCTCAACCTGCCCTCTGGTCCGGCAATTGTCATGGTGGTATCGACGCTGTTTGCCCTGGCATTTTTGTTTAGCCCCCGCTATGGGGTGCTGATAGGCCCTGGACGACGGCCTTTTAGACTCAGTCATCAATCATCACAGCCCCAGGAGAAGCTATAGCTACCCCTCAGTCTGGGTGCGCAACTCCTGGGCACGCAGGTAAAGCTGTACCCACTGAGCCTGAATCTGCCGACTCTTGAGCCCTAGACGGCGAGCCAGATCATCTGGGGGATGCTCCGCCTTATAGGCTGTCAAAATCGCCTGTTCTTCTGGGGAAAGGTCTTGCCAGAAGCCATCCCACTGGGCTGGGGTGAGACCAAAGTTATGCTCCTGCAGCGAGGTTTTTAGCCAGCCGAGCACCATGGCAGGTTGCTCTCGCAGGGCAAAAATTCGAATTGCGTGGTAGCTAATTTTTTCGCGCAGCCGATAGACCTGCTGCACAGGCATACCGAGCGACTGAGCAATCTGATCCTGGGAGAGACCGTTGAGGTGCAGCTCTAGCCACCGAGCCGCCGTGTCATCCAGGTTGCGGCTGAGGTAATTGACAAAGGAGTTTTTGACCTGCTGGCGCATGCTCTGCTGCTCTAGTTCAGTTTGCTCGTCCTGGTACTGATTCCAGGCCTCTACATCGAGCAGGCTGAGGGAGTCTTCACTGTCGTTGGGGGCAATTTCATCAGACACTAGGCGAATCAGTTCTCCGGTTGGCACCTGGGTCATGCCGCCCTTTTGGCTGCGGCGTAGATAGTTGACGAAGCGATAGATAATCAAGGGCTGGTTGCGAATGGGCCGCAGGCAGTATTCTTCAATGCTGGCCAACATCAGCAGATTGCGCAGGCGCGAGTTTTGGGTGCAGGTCGAGATCCATTTGAGCTGTTGGGATAAGTGGCGATCGCTGCGCATCATCTCTTGAATCACTTCCTGGATCACATCAACCACGGTGCGGCGGCGATCGCGGCTGAGCGAAATCCAGGTCTTAATCTTGTTGCGAATCAAAAATAGACTGCTGAGCCGCTTGATCAGTCGCTGATAGCCCTGTTCTGGGCTCACATCCCAATAGCGCTGCTGCAGAATGCGGTAGCGATACTCAATGGCCTGACGGGCGATCGCGAGGTCAGCATCAGCCAGGGTCGCCAACCGCTCCGGCGATTCCCCTAGCAGCCAGCTGACAACGCTTTGACAAACCGACTGGGATTGATTGGGAAAGTCCTCCCGCAAACGGGATAACCAAACCTCGGCTATAGTGTCTGCCGCGACCATGCAATCAATCCTTTTCGGGTGTGCCCAAGCTGGCTGTAGGCTTTATCTTAATATCTGTTCTCTTCAGACTCACGATTTAGAACGTGTTTTTTAGCCAGTTCAAGCTGCAACAGCTAGCACTAAGTTAAAAGCTTCACACAAAATCCATGTCTATTGCCGCTCTAGCAAGATTTGACGAAGGGTCTTCTCAACCACCAGATTTGCCCTTTTTAGACTGGTAGTGTGCATATGGGGCTATATGTACTTACACGGTAGCTATCTTGTGACAAAGGTCACACTAATTACCTGCTATTTCCAGTACGATTTCGACTGAGGCAGCTTCAAAGCAGTGTTTGTGTATAAAAAACCACAAAACAATCTGGCTTTTAAGCGTATCTGCGGATAGACTGGTATAAATTATTTTTGCCTCCTAGCACACGCACTCCGTCAACAGGGTCTACCATGCTATCCCTTCATCCAGATAGCTCTGGAAGTGCTTCTCCAGAGACTTCTATATCTATCATTCACCCATCAGCCCGGTGCCTAATAAAACGTTCCATTGATATTCTGGGTGCGCTAGTAGGGTTGGCCATACTGGCTTTGGTAGTGCTGCCAGTGGCCCTAGCCATTGGGCTAGACAGCCCTGGCCCTATTTTCTATGCTCAAACTCGTTACGGTCTCAAGGGCAAGCCTTTCACCATCTGGAAGTTTCGTTCCATGGTGCAAAATGCTGATGCCCTTAAGCAAACGGTTTCAAATCAAGCCCAGGGACTCATCTTTAAAAACGAAAACGACCCCCGCATTACCCGAGTCGGGAGTGTTTTGCGCAAAACGAGCCTAGACGAGTTTCCACAGTTTTGGAACGTGCTCAAAGGCGATATGAGCCTAGTTGGCACTCGCCCTCCTACCGCAGATGAGGTCTCTCGGTACAGCCCCCACCACTGGCGGCGGCTCGACGTTAAACCTGGCATCACAGGACAGTGGCAAATCAGTGGTCGATCAGCCATCAAAGACTTTGAGGAAATCATGCACCTAGATTTGCAGTATCAGGCCATCTGGTCGCCCTGGTACGATCTTCAAGTCATTCTCAAGACGGTCGTAGTAATGCTCGATCGCAGAGGTGCCTTTTAGGAGCATCAGGTTTACAGATCACTGCCCTCATCGCCCTCAGTATCTATATCTGTATCTGTAGCAATCACCAGGTTATCGCGATGGATGACGGTATCTGCGCCGGCATAGCCTAGGATAGCTGGAATATCTTCTGAACGGCGACCCAGAATTTGGCTAAGGTCTGGGGCACTGTAGTTAATAATGCCCCTAGCGATCTCTTCGCCGCTGGCAGCACAGACCACGACGGCGTCTTGGGCCTCAAAGTCTCCCTCTAAATGGGTAATACCAGCAGCTAAAAGTGACTTCCCCCCCTGCAAAATAGCCAGGGTTGCACCCTGGTCTAAGTAAAGGCGGCCTGAGGGAGCAAGACCAGCGGCAATCCAGCGCTTGCGAGCACGACTAGGTCGGGGCGATGGGGAAAATTGCGTACCCACCGCCTCTCCAGCGATGGCCCGAATCACATTCTGCGGCTGGCGACCATCGGTAATGACAGTGCGCACCCCCGCCGTAGTAGCGATTTGAGCAGCTTCTAGCTTAGTTAGCATACCGCCCGTACCCCAGGCCGAGCCCTGTCCACCCGCCCCTGCTTTGAGCGCCTGAATGTCTGCCAGTCGATCGATAGCGATAATCGGCTGAGCCTCGGGGTTAGAGCGGGGATCAGCAGAATATAGGCGATCGACATCAGTCAATAGAAACAGCCACTGAGCACCAATCAAGCTCGCAACCAGAGCCGAGAGAGTGTCATTGTCGCCAAACTTGAGTTCTTCCACAGCAACGGTGTCGTTCTCGTTGACGATGGGAATGATGCCCATCGTCAACAGCTGACGAAAGGTGCGGTAGCTGTTGACATAGCGCGATCGCTGGGCCAGATCGCTGCGGGTCAGCAGCACTTGGGCAATAGGCTGGTTGAGGGCCGAGAATAGGTCATCATAGATGCGCATGAGGCGTCCTTGCCCCACGGCTGCCACAGCCTGCTTCATCGCCAAAGTTTTGGGGCGCTCAGCCAGGTTGAGGCGGCGGCAGCCAATGCCCACGGCCCCTGAGGAGACTAAAACAACCTGGTGCCCTTGCTGGCGTAGGGTGCAAAGGGTCTCGACCAGTGCAGCTAGGGTAGAGAGGGCAAACTGACCAGTGCTAGTGCCAGTTAGGCTAGAAGTACCGATTTTGACCACTAGGGTTTGAACTGAGCTCACAGGCGGGCCATATCAGGAGAGACAGCCCTGGCAGTATAGCAATCGACCCAGACACAGCGCATAGTCGAGTTGATCCTAGAACGGTTCTGGATCGCTATTGAGTCCCTAAAAACTTTGGGCGCCAACCCAAAAGGCGACGCCCAAAAATAGCTTATTAAATTTAAGAGCCTATATGAAACTGGCCCTTGTTTATGATTACTACTATCGCAGCGGCATTGAGGTTTCAACTCAACTCTAATGTTTTCTTTATATTTAGACCTACGAATTTTTTCGTCTGAAATACTTCGCTGTGTAAACATTCTTTAACAATGTTAAGCCAATGTTTGAGCTATTACTCCTAGAACGTAACGCCAAAATACTGGGAGATAACCACCTCAAGGGTCCGTAAGGGTGAAGTGCGAACCACCTGGTTAAGCCCCGGCATGGGGTTGACCAAGATGGTAAACAACCCAACTCGGTTGCCAGCTAAGACATCGGTGAATAGGCGATCGCCTACCATCGCAACCTGTTCAACGGGCA
The DNA here is from genome assembly GCA_003249105.1 of Leptolyngbya sp. Taxonomy (GTDB): domain Bacteria; phylum Cyanobacteriota; class Cyanobacteriia; order Phormidesmidales; family Phormidesmidaceae; genus Nodosilinea. Next base: position 18,078 of record QBLT01000014.1, read on the forward strand.
AGTCCATAGCCGCTAAGGCCAGCTTCAACTTGCGTCCTGAGGGCTTGCCGGCGCTAGTTAAGTAAGGCACATCAAACAGCGAGGCAATGCGACTAATGCGGTGAGCATTGATGTTGTTGCTTACAAGCCATATCGTCGCAATCGCCTTCATCTGATGCATCCAGTGGGCTAGGTCAGGGTTAGTTTCAGCCTGACGCAAAGGCACCAGGGTGTCGTCCACATCCAAAATCAGCCCCTTAAGGTTGTGCTGAGCCAGCAGCTCAGGGGAAATTGCCAGAACGTTGCCGTCCAGCACTAGATCGGGTTGCAGCAGGCGAGAAAACGACATAACAAAACCATAGCCCCAAACGTAGCATAGTCTAGATTGGTGGTCTAAAGCTGTTGGAAAAGCCAGCAGCAACCAAGTTGTAGCGGTTGAGGCACGGCAGTCGCCCAAAGGATGGAGGGCCCATGAGTTGGGGCTAATTATCGATGGTGGCGCGAATCGCGTCGCGGGCGGCTTCGTGCTCTGCCAATGTGCGGCTAAACACGTGGGTACCGTCGTAGCGAGCCACAAAAAACAGATAATCGGTAGACTCAGGGGCTAGGGTGGCCTCTAGACTGGCTCTACCAGCGCTGGCGATCGGAGTCGGGGGCAACCCCGGATTGATGTAAGTATTGTAGGGGGAAGGGGTACCCACCTGAGTCCAGGTAAGGGGTTGCTCTGGAGTCTGCACAATGCCCAAACCATATTCGACCGTAGGATCGGCACCTAAAGGCATATTCTGATTGAGCCGGTTGGTAAAGACTCCGGCAATTGTGCCGCGCTCGTCGGCAATCACAGCTTCTTTTTCGACGATGCTGGCTAGGGTAGCCCAATCTAAAAGGGTTAAGTCGGTTCTCGCCTGTTGGTAGACCGGCAGCGCTACCGTCTCAAATCGGTTCAGCATTATATCGACCACTGCCTCAGGGGTAACTCCCTCCGCCGGCAGTTGATAGGTATCGGGGAACAAAAAGCCCTCCACGTGGGGAATCCCATCGGGCAGCCAGGGGTATGTATCCTTAGGCACTTGCTCGGTGGCAGCTAAAAAAGCATCGGCGGAGAAAAATCCTTCATCCTCAAAGTAGGTCGCCATTTGCCGGCGGTTCCACCCCTCAGGAACCGTGAACGAGGTTTGCACCACTTGACCACTGCGGATCACGTCGGCGATCGCAGTCATCGAGTCGGCTGGGTTTAGGGCATAGGTGCCTGCCTGAAACCCACCCTCGGCATTCTGCCAGGTTTGCCAGCGCGACCACAGCTTCCAAGCTAGGGCTGAGCGAATCAGACCAGCCGCCTCCAAATCTTGGCCAATCTGTTGGCCAGGAGTGCCCGGTGGAATTTGAATTTGAACTGTTTGAGGCGCAGCTTCAGCAGACGTTTCACTGACCGGTTGATTGGCCCAGCTCCACCAGGCCCAGCCTTGCCAAGCTGCTCCCCCCGCCGCTAGGGGCACCAATAGCCCCAAAAAACTCCACCGAACCCAGCGTGAACCTTTAGCCATGATTGCACTATCGATAATCGCCGTTACGGACGTTCTTACTCTAGTAGATCAAACAATTTTTCCTCTAGGCTACCGCGAATGGTTTGAAATTCTTCTGGAGTCACTACCTCCAGCGAACCGTCGCTGGTGCGGTGAGCAAAAATCAGCAGCGGGTCGAGAGGCGTGCACAGTGTATATTCTTCTTCCTCGTAGAAGCAGGTGGCCAAAATCTGAAATTCTTCTGTGACGGGGTTACCGGCTTCATCGAGGTCATCTAGCTCTAGGGTGAGGCAGTTGTCTTCCTCAGCTTCGGGCACCTCTCCCGATGCAGTTAGGGTAATGGCGGTGCGCTGAAGGGTCAAATTTTGCTCAGCCAGCACAGCCTTGGCGGTAAGAAAGACTTGATCGATCTCTTCCTCTTCCACATCCATTAAGACCTCGTCGTCATTGTCGTCTTGCTGCCACACAAAAATTTCGATGGGGGCATCAATGGGCAGCAAAAGTAAGTATTCGCGATCGTTGAGCTGAAAGCTCTGCTCCACCTGGCAGGGCAGAAACCGGCCGACATCGTCGGTGAGAACTACGGCTGACTCGTCAATCGGTTGGGTGTTATCCGCCATGGAGGCTACTCTTCTCTCGGTAACCAGGTGCAGTGGATCAACACCGCAGCCCAGTATGAACACTGAACGGTGTTATCAGAATATCCCATCCTGTTACGTCTGTTTACGATAAGCGTCGTTCGTCTAGCCAGCGCTGCAGGATGATGGCGGCCGCCTTGCGGTCAATCAGCGCCTTTTCCTGAGCCACCGAATGGCCTGCGGCACGCATGAGGTGTTCGGCCTCTATAGAACTCAGGCGTTCGTCGACGTAGACAACAGGCAGCGATAGAGCCTGGCTAAGTCCCTGGGCCATTTTGCGCACTTGGCGAGCCTGAGACCCCTCTTCCCCGTCCATGGTTAGCGGCAAACCTACGACCAGTACCTGGGCCTGCCGAGCCTTGACCAAGTGTTGCAAATCGGCCACCAAGTCTTGAAACGATCGCCGCTGTAGCGTGGTGAGCCCAGTGGCAATTAGGCCGGTGCCATCGCAACCCGCGACCCCAATGCGTCGGCGACCGATATCTAACCCTAGGGCCGAAACCATTGCCATAGCCGTGTAGAATCTCAGCGATCGCCCTCAGCAGGCGGCGTATCGGCACCTATATCTGGCGTTTGTGAACCCAACATAGCCTGCCAACGATCTGCCGACCAGGTCATGCGTCCAGGCACCGGCTTGCCAGCGGGCTGTAGCCCCGTCAACACATCTGATAGCTGCAAACCCTCCAGGGAAAGGTGACGAGCTTCGCGCACTTTGTGCCACACCGAGCGCGACATCAGCAGCGCGTGGGATGCGGGAGTTGCTTGAATTTGGGTAAAACACTCCTCCCGCTCAGGTTGATAATCGAGGGAAGTCAGCCGTAGGGACTGGGCTGGAAAAGGCTGCAAGATCTTGGCCATCTGCGTCATCAGCTCGGGGTAAAGCCAGGTGTAGGCCGGATGCACCGTTAACCCGGCCTCGTGAGGCTGCTGCCCATCACGGGAAATAGCGAGCTTAAATTGGCCGATCGCTGCCTTGCGCTGCTGCTCAAACACATAGGCGCTGACGGTTTCCACCTGATTAACTAAACGGTCAGCAGTGGCGGTAACGCTGCTCAACAGCCCTGACTTAAAGTCTTGAATTTGGTGATCAAACACCTGACGAACCAGCGGCGGCATAGAAGCCGTGTCAAGCTGATATAAAAGCTGAGAATCGGCGTTGCTGATTGGCAGCAAGTTGGGCAAATCAGGCTCCCGCTGGGCCAGGGCTTCGATCTGCTCGGATGCCATTTCCCAATAGGTCATCTGAGCCAGCGGCTGAAACCCGTTGAAGCGATAAAGGGCCAGGGCGGAAGTGTGGTTGACGTCCACTTCAAGCATCCAGGTTCTAGCTTCCCAAATCACCTCAAAGCAGTGGCGCAGCAGCCTTGAGCCAACGTCCATGTAGCCTGAGGCAGCCACGTATCCAGCGGTTGCTGTGTCGGCTAAAGCACGACGATTAATGACCACTTGCTCCACCCGCCAGGTGCTGCGCGTTTGGTTAAAGGGCGACACCTGAATAAACCCCACCAAACTCTTTTGGCGCTCGGCTACAAAGGTGGTCTGACTTTGCTGCTGCACAGACCGGGGCAGCCAGCTTAAAACTTTGAGGGGAGCATACCAGCGGCGCTGATAATCTAACCAGGTGACGATGGCCTGGGCAGCGTCAGGATCACCACCAGCTTCCAGATCCTCTGGCTGCCACTGCTTTAAGTCGTCTAAATCGCGATATTGCAGCGGCCTTACTGTTAAGGTAGGGCCAGGAGCTGTCATCGGTGCCATAGGATCTCAGAGATCTGACCTGTATGCCGTTATCCTAGCCGATTTTCCGGATTTCCACACCGCCCCTAGTCAAGGCAAGAGCTACGTCGGCTGCCTGCTAAGCCGGTAGAGCTTCTTTTAGAAATTTTGTAGAAAATTTAAGGATGCAGCGGAGGAGAGCTGTAAAACTCACCATTTACAAAACTTATGATTTAGGCGACGATTGCAACTACGGCTGTTTTTTCAGCCCTGATCTATTGAAGAACGGTTAGTGGTCGAGCCCTACAGCCCGACCAGCGGTATCTAGGAATTACCATGAGAAATCTTTTAGCCATCGAGCGGTTTTGCCTATACGGTCACGTTGTCGCCATGGCCTTTGGCCTGGCTGGGCTGCTGTGGGTGGTGCCTCACCCTGGCATCCTAGAGTACTTACCGGCAGGGCCAACCCTCTTCCGGTGGAGCATGGCCGGGGGCGGCGTGGGCTACATTTTGCTGGGAACCGTGGCAGTCGCTCTGTATGCCTATCGCACCCTAGGGCTGGGCAGCCTGATCACCTTTGCGATCGCAGCCATCGGCGTTTCGCTCACAAGTGAGCTGCTGGGCACCAGCACTGGATTTCCCTTCGGCCACTACAGCTACCTCAACGGGTTGGGTTATAAGGTGGCTGGTCTGGTGCCTTTTACTATTCCGCTGTCGTGGTTTTATCTGGGCCTGGCGTCGTTTTTGCTGGCCCGCAGCGGTTTGGCTGCTGGGGGCGGTGCCGGTCGCTACAACTGGGCGCGATCGCTAGCTGCCGTATTTTTAGGCTCCATCCTGCTCACCTCTTGGGATTTTGTGCTCGATCCGGCCATGAGTCAGACCGCTCTGCCTTTCTGGTACTGGCACGAACCCGGCGCGTTTTTTGGCATGCCCTACCAAAATTTTGCGGGCTGGCTCGGGACTGGGGTCGTCTTTATGGGCGTAGCCCTAGGACTTTGGAAAACCTTCAAATTTTCGCCTGAGCTCGACCAGAGGCAGCTCACCCTACCCCTGGTTGTGTATCTGGCCAACTTCGGCTTTGCCCTGGTGATGAGTCTGGCCGCTGGCTTCTACATCCCCATCGCACTGGGCATTTTGACTGGAGCCCTGCCTGCGGTACTCTGCTGGCGTGCCACGGCTCAAGAGGAGCTATCAGATTCGCTGGTTGAGCCTACTCAGGTTCTTGAAGCTCCGGTTGCGGTGACTAAGGGCTCTTAAGTAGGGCAGCGTTAACTTCTACCTAATTTCTAGAGAACAGTCCCCAGGCCTCGGATAGTAGATACTATCCGAGGCTAAATATTCTGAAGAGGTATTCCCTTGCCCACCGATGTGGCTACCCCATTCCCCTGGCCAAGTTTTGTAGCGCTTGTGCTGCTGTCGGCGCAGCTGCCAATGGTGGCGGTACTGCTGTCGCGATTGATGCAGGGGCCTTTTCGCAAGCCGCCCCTAGCTCCAACATCCCCTACCCTCGATATGCTGGGCACGGTTTCGGTGGTGGTGCCAACGCTTAACGAGGCAGACCGTATACGCCCCTGTCTGGAGGGTTTGATGCGTCAAGGCTACGAAGTGCGGGAAATTTTAGTCGTCGATAGTCGGTCTACCGACGACACCCAGTCGGTAGTCAAGGCTTACCAGGCCCATGACCCACGGTTGCGCCTGCTAGTGGATGACCCTTTGCCCCAGGGGTGGGTAGGACGTCCTTGGGCCTTGGACTACGGCTTTCGCCAGACATCAACCGCCAGCACTTGGGTTTTGGGCATCGATGCCGATACCCAGCCTCAGCCAGGGCTAGTGGCGGCATTAGCCAAAGCGATGACCCGCGAGGGCTATGACCTGGTGTCGCTAGCGCCCCGATTCATTCTCAAGCACCCCGGCGAATTTTGGCTACAGCCCGCGTTGCTGATGACGCTGGTGTACCGATTTGGCCCGGCAGGTAGCCCCAGCAGCTCGTCTCAGCGGGTCATGGCCAACGGGCAGTGCTTTATGGTGCGGCGATCGCTGCTCGAAAAACTCGACGGCTATCAGGCCGCCGCCACCTCTTTTTGCGACGATGTCACCCTGGCTCGCCACGCCGCCGCCCAGGGGGCCAAAGTGGGCTTCTGGGATGGCACTCGCCTACTCAAGGTGCGCATGTACGAAGGCATGGCCGAAACTTGGCGCGAGTGGGGACGCTCCCTCGACCTCAAAGATGCGGCTCCGGCAGCTCAGGTCTGGTGGGACTGGATGTTTCTTGCCCTGGTGCAGGGGTTACCCTGGGTGCTCGTTCCAGGTCTAGGGGCACTTCAGCACGTTGCGCCCGCCTCGTGGTCGCTGGCGCTACAGATCTTGCTCATCGTGAATACGGGCTTGATCTTCATGCGCTTGGGTATGCAGGCAGCGGTGGCGTCGGCCTACGATCTCAAAGGAGCGCCAGGAGCCTGGGCTTTCTGGCTGTCGCCTCTGGCTGACCTAGCGGCGGTAGCGCGCATTGGGCTCTCGTCTCTGCGGCGACCTACCCAGTGGCGGGGGCGGCAGTATCCCGTCAGCGAGCCCTAGGCATTCCAGCTTTTGAAGGGGTGGCGGGCTAGGTTAGAGTTTTGGTAGCGCGAATCATAACTCACCTCTGCACCTATCCAGGCGGGCAGGTCGATGACCTGGTCGGGACTGGTAAGCTCGACCTCGGCAATAATTAGCCCCTGGTTTTCGCCTAAAAATTCGTCTATTTCCCACACTACATTCCCTAGGGGGAGGCGATAGCGCGTTTTTTCAATCAGGGGCGGCTGGCAAAGGGTTACCAGTATAATTTGGGCATCGGCGACGGGAATGGGGTATTCAAACTCAGGGCGCACTAGGCCCACGGCTGGGCCTTTGAGGGTGAGATAGGCGCGATCGCCCACTTGCCGCACCCGCACAGTGCGCGCATCCTGGGTGGGAATGTAGCCCTGGCGCATCAGCTCGCCCTGGGCACCCTGACGCCAGCCGTCGCCCACCACCAAAAATTTGCGCTCGATTTCCTGACCCATCGGCTTACGCTAAGAGCTACCTTTGCAGCCTAGCCTACCTTGCTCTGTGGTTATAGCCCTGCATTGAGCGCTCCGCTGGCCTAGGAAATACGCCGCAGTACGTAGCTGGTCAGGTCTTGGAGAGCCTGGCGAGCGGCAGAAGGGGGCAGGTGCTCTAGGCAAGCTGCCGCTAGGCGGGCATGGGTGGCGGCGAGTTCGCGCGATCGCACAATACCGCTGCTCTGATGCACCAGGTTAATCGCCTGGTCAAAATCATCGGCTTCAGAAAACTCTCGCTCAATCAGAGTTGTGAGAAAGGGATGCTCAGCCATGGCATAGAGCACAGGAGCCGTTAAGTTGCCGCTCTTGAGATCAGAGCAGGCAGGCTTGCCCAATACCTCGTCAGAGCTAGTGAAGTCGAGAATGTCGTCAACGATCTGAAAGGCCAGCCCCAGATGCCGACCGTAGTCGTAAAGCTGTTCGATCACGGTTTCTGACATATCGCTCAGCACCCCTGCCGCCTTGGCGCTATTTGCCATCAGCGATGCGGTTTTGAAATAGCTCTTGTCTAGATAGGCATCAATGGACAGGCTGGTATCAAAGCGATTCAAACCCTGCTGGATCTCGCCCTCGGCCAGATTCATAATGACTTGGGAAAGCAGCTTGACCACTCGCAGGTTGTCGAGGTTAGCCAAATACCACGAGGCTTGGGCAAACAAAAAATCGCCCGCCAGCACCGCAATGCGGTTGCCAAAGCTGCTATGCACGGTAGGTACTCCGCGCCGCACGCTGGCTTCATCGACCACATCGTCATGCACAAGGCTAGCCGTGTGGATCATTTCGGTAATCTCAGCCAGACGGCGGTGCTTGGGAGTGATCTCTTGCCCCGGCAGGGTGGCCTTAGACAACAGCAGCACAATGGCTGGGCGCACCCGCTTGCCCCCAGCACCAAACAGGTGCTCAGCCGCCGCTGACAAAATCGGATGTTGTGCCCCGACCAACCCCTTCAAATTTTGGGTCATCAGGTCAAGGTCGGACTCAACCGGCGCGAAAAGAGAAGTTACTGAAGTCATAGACCCCGGCAAGAGCGCTAAAGTTACGAATTTTTACATATTCTATCGTCATTCTAAGGCAACCCCAGGAGGAGTATTGGTAAAAGCTCAGCCTTTTTTGTTGTGTGTCAGACCTTGGCCGCAGCCTAACCAACCGTTGCCGCCAAGGTCAAACCTGTTGCCAGGCCTACGTTACACCCTTCCAAATTGGCATCGCAGCGCTGGCTGAATGGCATAAACCGATTTGTAAAATTAGCCCAAAACTTAAGCGACTTGGCAGCTCATATTTCTCACCCGACAGCAAAATACCGTGATAGACTTAAACTTAAGAATTTCTCAAGAAAATAAGTGGGGCTTGTTGGCATTTTTGCCTGACTCCCTCTTGTTTACTTAATACTGTCGATCGCGGTGCTAAGTGGGTTTCCCCACTGGTTTCTTAGGCGCTCGGTCGTTTTTACTAACTTCTGCGGGCATGTAATCGCCCAAAATTGTTGGCGAGCAACGCTCCTTCTCCAGAGAGGGAGCTGGGTTTTGCAGCACCTATGCTGCTCTCAAACAAACCCGTAGCTTGTCAAGCCTTGACGGTTTTCTCCCATCTGCTGCCGCTGACAATGACCTATTCTGCTTCTCTTATTGTTATTCCGCTGCTGGCGATCGCCTATCTACTCCTGATCTACGGCATGCTCGTGCTGGCCCAGCGACTGAGCACCCGGCGTCGATCTCAGGGTTAGCCTGGGGGGTTAGCCCGGGGAATTAGCTACCAACTCTGGCAGACGAACCTGGCGCACGATAGGCTGGTGCCCTAGCCATTGCACCGCCAAGCGCTTAAACTCATGGGCCGAGCCACTCACATAAAACTCCGTCGACCAGGCCGAGGTACTGCTCCGCAGCCCCAGAGCATCAAGCTCCTTAGCGGCAGCAGCCACCATAGAAATGGCTGGATCAACGTACTGCATCGTAGCGGGCAAAATGGGCTTCAGTACTGGGGCCAGGTGGGGATAGTGGGTGCAGCCATAGACTAGGGTGTCAATGTTGGCAGTAATCAGCGGTTGCAGGTAGGTGGCGGCAGTGCGCTGGGCATGGGGCGATTGAATCTGGTTCTGCTCGACAATGGGCACAAAGTTAGGGCAGCCCACCTCCCAAACCTGGCAGGTCGGGTTAATTTCTTGGATAGCCTGGGTGTAGGCACGGCTGGTGACCGTAGCCTGGGTCGCAATTACGCCAATACGACGCCCCTGCAAAGCCGCCGCCTGAGCCCCGGGCCGAATCAGCCCCAGCACCGGAAAGGGAAACTTCCCCTGCACCGGGTCGAGGGCTAGGGCCGAGCTGGTGTTGCAGGCCATAATCACCATCTTGGCTCCTCTTTGAGCCATCCAGGTCAAGATTTGGCGTACAAAGTAGAGAATCTCTTCGGGCGATCGCGAGCCGTAGGGCAGTCGCGCCGTATCGCCAAAGTACAGGACAGACTCATTAGGCAATTGGCGATAGATTTCTCGCAGCACGGTAAGGCCACCCACACCGCTATCGAAGATGCCGATGGGAGCCGGTCGCGTAGCCAGCAGGCGATGGTCTAACCCGTTGTTCATAGGTGCTTATGCTTAGGAGTGAAAAAATAATCTCACTGAGTCTACCGGTTTTTGAGCATTGCCTAGCAGGTGTGTAGTGGTGCTGACGGGTTCGACTTAGGGGAGTCGGCAGCTTGTAGTACAGTGCCAAACCCGCCATAGAGCTGCCATATCGCCGACACACCCCTGCTACATCGCTTCGGTATCCTAATGTTTGAGAAATTGTAACCTGCCACTGCGGTCAGCTAGTTCAGCAGGTTCGGTTTTCTCAGGCGGGAAACCCCCATGTCTAAATGCCTGAATCCTTGAAAATGGAGGTGTTCTCACAAGCATCGGTCTCATTCCCCAGTCTGGAAGTGAAACATCTGATGCAGACTGCCTCGCCACAGTTGATTAACCTGAAAATCTAGGGAAACAAAGTGCCCCCTACCCCCGTCAGACGCATAACTACACATGTAACACTTTACGCAACCAGAAAGTTGTTATATTCTGGAGGAGTAAACTCATAATGGCTTCGAGTTTTGTTGAGAACTCCTGCCGTTGGTATCGACCCTAGGCCTTACACCGTTGATCAAGCCGCAGCTTCAGCAGATACACATTTGGATGACCGTCGGACGGGTGGCTCTGCATTGCGAGTGATTAACTTAGTCCTGATCTCCTAGGGTCAGTGATGAAAGCTGAAAAACCGCATCTTGGCAGTTAGAGGGTGCGAGGAAGAGGCAGAACTCAGTTTGACGATTTTCCTCAGGTCAGGATTGAAGCCGATATAGGGCTGAGCAGCTCATTACTCTCCGTGATTCGGCCCAGACATTTTAAAGATCGTTATTTTGCATCAGTTTTTGGGTTTCAGCATTCAGCGTTTGCCGCATCGTCAGTGGAGGACAAAGGTTAATTCATGGCTAAAACAAAGACCCGTACGTTAAAAAGCAAGCCCCTCTACAGTGCTGACGCTGTACGAACCTACCTCCATGAGATTGGCCGAGTACCGCTGCTCACCCACGAAGAGGAGATTATCTTCGGTAAGCAGGTGCAGGCCTACATGGCGCTGCTAGAGCAAAAAGAAGCCCTAACCGAGAGCTTGGGCCATGAACCTACCTTAGGCGAGTGGGCCGAAGCCGCTGGTTTAGACGAAGCTCAGCTCAACCATACTGTGCGCCAGGGCGAGCGAGCCAAGCGCAAGATGATTGAGGCGAACCTGCGTCTGGTGGTGGCGATCGCCAAAAAATACCAGAAGCGCAACCTAGAATTTCTAGACCTCATTCAGGAGGGCACCCTGGGCCTAGAGCGCGGCGTCGAGAAGTTTGACCCCACCAAGGGCTACAAGTTCTCAACCTACGCCTACTGGTGGATTCGCCAGGCGATTACCCGGGCGATCGCCCAGCAGGCTCGCACCATTCGCTTGCCCATTCACATCACCGAAAAACTCAACAAAATCAAGCGGGTGCAGCGCGAGCTGTCTCAGCAGCTGGGCCGCAGCCCCAATGCCAACGAGATCGGCGAGGCGCTAGAGCTGGAGCCCAAGCAAATTCGCGAGTTTTTGGTGCTGGCGCGGCAGCCGATTTCGCTGGATGTGCGCATCGGCGACAACCAGGATACTGAGCTGCAAGAGCTGTTAGAAGACGACGGCATTTCGCCCGAAACCTTCACTGCCCAGGAGTCGCTGAAGCAGGACATTCGCAATCTGCTGTCTGAGCTTACCCCTCAGCAGAAAGAGGTGATTACCCTGCGCTACGGCCTCGAAGATGGCAACGAGCTGTCGCTGGCCAAGGTGGGCAACCGCATGAACATCAGCCGCGAGCGGGTGCGCCAGCTAGAGCAACAGGCCCTCAAGCACCTGCGCCGCCGTAAATCTACCATGCATGGTTATATCGCCAGCTAGGCGATCGCGCCGACCACTCAACCGCCCCTTACTCAGACACAACCTGTCCTGAGGAAGGGGCGGTTTTTGCTGAACGCAATTTGGCTGCTCACAGTGGAATCAAGCTTCACCACAGGTATCCACGGGTAGCGTCTAGTGGGCTGCGATCGCTGAATTTCGTAGTTTTTAAGCTGGGTGGACTAAGGTAGCTGGCGCAGCGGCAGCAGATGTGACTAAAACTCGCCGATAACGCGCTTCTCAAACTCTTGCCGTACGGCCTCAGCAATTTCGAGCGCCTCAGGGTAAATGTCAGCGTGGGTCTCTTTCAGCCAGGCAATCAGGCGACTGAACTGAGCGTTGCGCAATTCTAAGTCGGCCTGAAAAATCGATGCGGTAGCCATGTGCTGGGCATAGCTAGGGGGATGCCCTTGCTTAACAAACTGAGCCGTTAGGGCCACAAGAGCTTCTTTGCGAACGTCGGGCTGGCTAGAGGCCATCGGAAAGTCCATGTGCAATGTCTCCCTGGATATAAACACCCCTGCGATCGTCGGCCAAGCCTGTGGCCCAAGCAGTACGCTTAGAATGCCCGTCCCTCGGTGGCCATCCTGCCCTTGCAAAAAAATGTAACTCGGTTGTCCAGCCCCCCGACAATGACCTTGCTCGTTTGCTAGGGTTACCAAAAGCAAGGGATAGAAAAAAATTACGGACAGACTGCTGATGACGTTTGGGCGGGCCAAATCTGCGATCGATCTCCAGAAATAGTTAACTTTTTTGGTGAAGTTCTGTTTCTCAACGCTCCTGCAATTTACAAAACTTCATAAAAACGCCGCCGTCTATCGTCAGAGTTGAAGCAAATCAGAAGTTTCTTAAGCCAGACCAGATATGACCTTTAGCATGCGAAGAGACATGGCTGATGATTTTTTGGCCCTGGTAGTTAATTCGCCCATTCCAGGTGCATATCCTCATTAGGCTGAGGCGTGCATCTTTCGCACCATCTCCCTAGGAGAGTAGCCATGAATCAAATTCCCGCCCCTTTTTGGACGCTCGTGATCGGCATTGTGGTCACCCTGGTGAGTCTGTGGGCTGGCCAAAACCACAATCTTTTACCGGTACAGGCGTCAGAACAGGCTCCCCTAGTGGATGATCTGTTTGATGTGATGGTCACTATCGGTACGGCCCTGTTCATTGTGGTGCAGGGGGCGATCGTCTATTCGCTGATTCGCTTTCGCCAACCCAAGGGCGATGACACCGATGGGCTACCCATTGAGGGCAATCTGCCCCTAGAGGCATTCTGGACGGCCATTCCCGCCGTGATTGTAGTGGGCCTTGGCCTCTACAGCGTGGTGGTATTTCAAGAAATGGGCGGCTTTTCGCCCGGTGGTCACCACGGCCACGGCGCTATGGTAGCCATGGCCCCGCAAAAGTCGGTCATTGATGTTGCCCCCCTGCTGGCCCAGGGCGTTGACGATGAAACTATCTTCGGCAAAACCCAGGTCTATGGTTTTGGAGCCAGCCCCCTGGGAGCGATGAACTCGCCTGACGTGACGGTAAATGTGACGGGCATGCAGTACGCCTGGATCTTTACCTACCCTGACACGGGCATTGTCGATGGCGAACTGCACGTACCCGTAGGTCAGGATGTACAGCTGCTGATTGAAGCCAAGGATGTGATCCACTCCTTCTGGGTACCGCAGTTTCGCCTCAAGCAAGACGCTCTGCCCGGTGAGCCCGCTGAGTTGCGCTTTGTGGCCACTCGCGAGGGCACCTATCCTGTGGTCTGTGCCGAGTTGTGCGGGGCCTACCATGGCGGCATGCGCACCCAGGTGATTGTGCATTCCCCCGAAGAGTACGCCGACTGGGTAGCTAGCCGAGTGGCCGAGGCGACCCCCACGACGGCGGTGGCTCAAACCCTTGATCATGCCACGGATGCCGACTACCTGGCGGCGATGGTCAAAGACCGGCCCCTTGGGGCGATCGCCCCAGATTTAGCCTCAGCCCCAGTGCGAGTCGCCCAAACCATGGCCCACGGCCCCCATTGATAGCCGGTTCCTGGGTTAGCGTTTTTATCCCTTGCTTACAGTTTTGACAGCCGTTTATAACTACCCGATTCATGGCCCAAGCAGATATTTTGACCCCCACGCCTGTCCAGGGTGGCCATGGCCATCCGGACAAGTGGAAGTGGTACGACTACTTCACCTTTAATGTCGATCACAAGGTGATTGGCATTCAGTACCTGGTGACGTCGTTTTTGTTTTACCTGGTGGGCGGCTTCATGGCGGTGCTGATGCGCACTGAGCTGGCGACCCCCGACTCTGACTTTCTCAGCCCTGAGCTGTACAACGCCTTTTTGACCAACCACGGCACAATCATGATCTTCTTGTGGATTGTGCCGGCGGCGATCGGGGGGTTTGGCAACTACCTGATTCCGCTGATGATTGGAGCGCGGGATATGGCATTCCCCAAGCTCAACGCCATAGCGTTTTGGCTCAACCCTCCGGCAGGGGCGCTGCTGGCGGCTAGCTTCTTCTTTGGTGGCGGCGCTCAGGCGGGGTGGACGTCGTATCCACCTTTGAGCGAGATTACGGCCAACCTGCCCCAGACGCTGTGGTGTGTGGCTCTGATCATGGTGGGTACATCCTCCATTTTGGGATCGGTGAACTTTTTGGTGACGATCTGGAAGATGCGGGTGCCCAGTATGGCCTGGGATCAGATGCCGCTGTTTTGCTGGGCCATGGTAGCCACCTCGGTTTTGGCGCTGTTTGCCACCCCAGTGCTGGCGGCGGCGATGGTGCTGCTGCTGTTTGACATCAACTTTGGCACCTCGTTCTTTAAGCCCGATGCGGGCGGCAATGTGGTGGTGTATCAGCACCTGTTCTGGTTTTACTCGCACCCGGCGGTGTATCTGATGATTTTGCCGATTTTCGGCATTATGTCGGAGGTGATTCCGGTGCATGCCCGCAAGCCGATTTTTGGCTACAAGGCGATCGCCTACTCGTCTCTTACCATTTGCCTGGTGGGGCTATTTGTGTGGGTTCACCACATGTTCACCAGCGGCACTGCGCCCTGGATGCGGATTTTCTTCACCATCTCGACGCTGATTGTGGCGGTGCCCACGGGGATCAAAATCTTTAGCTGGGTGGCGACGCTATGGGGCGGCAAGATCCGCTATACGACCGCCATGCTGTTTGCGGTGGGGCTGCTGTCGATGTTTGTGTTTGGCGGCCTCAGCGGCGTTACTTTGGGGGCGGCTCCCTTTGACATTCACGTGCACGATACGTACTACGTGGTGGGCCACTTTCACTACGTGCTGTATGGCGGCTCGGTGTTTGGCATTTACTCAGGGATCTACCACTGGTTTCCCAAGATTACTGGGCGCATGCTGAATGAGCCCCTGGGCAAGGTGCATTTTGTGCTGACCTTTATTGGCACCATTCTCACCTTTACGCCCATGCACAACCTGGGTATGCAGGGCATGCCTCGCCGGGTGGCTATGTATGACCCGCAGTTTGCTCACCTGAATCAGCTTGTGACGGTGGGAGCCTACATTCTGGCGGTGTCGGTGATTCCGTTTTACTTCAATGTGATCTGGAGCTGGATGAAAGGCAAAGAAGCTGGCCCCAACCCCTGGAATGCGATGACGATGGAGTGGACGACCGATTCGCCGCCGATCATCGAAAATTGGGAGGTGCTGCCGGTGCTGACCCACGGCCCCTACGCCTACGGTATGGAGCGATCTGACGAGGTGGGGCCAGCGGGTGAGCCGCTACCAGCGTCGCGGCAGTAGTCGCGATCGTAGGGTGGGCATTGCCCACCGTTTACCCTGGATGAACAAGTCCCAATTTAGTTTTTCGAGTGGTGCATCGCTGCGCGGATGCACCCTACCATCTGCTCTTTCATTTCCTCACATTCCCATCCATCTACTCCCTGCCCTTTACCCCAGTCATACCTATGCAAGGCGCAATTGATTCTACCCCCGTGGTCACTGGCCACGAGGTGGCCGCCCACGAAGAGCACCAGGATTTGCGGGTGCTGGGTTTGATTACCTTTTTGGCCTCAGAATTTTTGATGTTTGCGGGCTTTTTTGCCGTATTTCTGGTGTTTCGCGGCAGCCACGTGCAGTGGCCCCCAGAAGAGACCGAGGTTGAGCTGCTGCTACCGGCGGTGAACACCCTGATTCTGGTATCGAGCAGCTGGGTGATCAACCTGGGCACCAAGGCAATTAAGAAGAACGACCTGGCGGGCATGCGCAAGTGGTTTGGCATTACTGCTGCCATGGGCGCAATCTTTCTGGCTGGCCAGGTCTATGAGTATATGAACTTGGGCTATGGCCTCAAGACGAACCTGTTTAGCAACTGCTTTTACCTGACGACGGGCTTCCACGGAGCCCACGTGTTCATTGGGCTGGTGCTAATTTTGGGTGTGCTGTGGCGATCGCGCCGCGCCAACCACTACACCGACATCACCCACACTGGCCCTGAGATGGCCGAGATCTACTGGCACTTTGTAGACGTGGTGTGGATCGTGCTGTTTAGCCTGATCTATCTGCTGACGCTGATCTAGGCCTATTGTCTCTAAACAAAGAACCCCGGTTTCTTACGAAACCGGGGTTCTTTTTACGCTACAGCTCTACCGTTTGGGTTGCTTGAGCGATCGCTACTTCTCCAGTGCGGTGAAGCGGTCTTTAGGAATCACCCCGTGAATGCCCTTGACGATATCCACCACCTGAGACACCTCAAAGTCGATGTCGGCACTACCGTAAAGTAGCGCATCGGCTTTGGTCAGCCCGTACTTTTCCTCCATGATGCGCAGGTATTCGCGCACCGACTTCTTCATCGCTTCGTTTAGGTCGGTGTCGAGGCCAACGGCAATCCAGGCGTCGGCGGTTTCACCCATGGGGGCAGGCAACTCCATGTCTTTGTGGAGCACTAGCTCGAAGGTCGGCAAGAGAGAACACTCGATCGCCGTTAAGGCCACTTCGCCATTGCCCTGGGCACAGTGGGGGTCGCCTGAGTAAAACAGCGCGCCGGGCACCTGCACCGGCAGGTAGAGGCTGCTGCCTCGACCCAGGTGCTTGATGTCTACGTTGCCGCCGTAGAGACCGGGCGGAACGGAGTTGGCTGCGTCTTCTACCGCCGCTGGAACCACACCCATCAGACCCATAAACGGTTTGAGGGGAATTTCGAGATCCGGTAGCCCGTTGGAGGGCTTGAAGATACCAATTTCTCGCTCAGCGTCGATGGGAATGATTTTGGTGTAGATCGGCGCATCGTTTTCGGGATATTCGCCGGGCAGAGAGCCTTTGCCGTGGCGGTTTGAGATCACGCCGTAGGGTGCCCGATACTCGATATCAACGGTTTTGATCTCTAACACATCGCCGGGTTCTGCCCCTTCGACGTAGATCGGCCCGGTGATCACGTGGGGGCCTGGCCCAGACTTGGGCACGGTGCTCTTAATGGTGAGCTGATCGGGCAGAATGTCTTCTTCTTTGATGCCGCCGCCGGTGAGAAACTTAATGGTGTCACCCTGGTCGGGGACGATGCCCTCGTGGGAGACGGTTTCCATGCGGATGCGATCGCCCGACTTGACCGTGAGAATCGGCTTGCTATCGGGTTTGAACAGCTCACCCCAGATCACATTGCCGGGAACCGATTTAACTTCATAGGTTTCGTACTGAGCGGCAGCGGGCGAGAACCACGACGACCAGACGGTCGCTACCAGCAGGCAAGCTCCAACTCCACTCACAACCTGCAATAGCCGTTTGGACGCCTTCAGGAGCGGCTGGCGCTTAATTCGCTTAAACAATTTCATCGGCTTAACTGACCATAAACGCCTAATTGACCAAATCCAGTGAACAGGCTTCTAGGCACCGCCGTTGTAATGCTTATTACTTAAATTGTTTCAAAAAGCACTTTCGACCCCATCTTTGCGTTCAGCAGAGAGAGACTAGCCCTTTCTACTCGGCGTTGGCCTCTAGTCAGTCTTTAGCCTAGTGTGCTCTTTGGGACGCAAAGGAGCTAGCAACAGACTGAGGTCGCCTATGCGACAGCTAAATTCCCAAGCGGCCCTTCAGCACCTCGTAGAGCACGCGGGAGAGTTCGCGGCGCTGGAGGTTTTGGCGATCGATGGGAGTGCGGCCAAAGGCCTTATCGTAGACCTCGGGCATGGCTCGCTTGACCAAAAACGAGAGCTGTTCGCGGGTGATTGGGGCATCGGGGGCGAAGCGATCTTTGCCGACTCCGGCGATTATGCCGTGGGCGTAGAGGGTTTCGATGGGCATATAGGCCCAGTGTTTACCGGGGAGCACATCCTTAAAGGTTGATCCAGTAGTGGATAGGTCAGGCAGCGTCGTAGGCAGCTTGAGCGCGTTGACTAGCGCCGTGGCCACCACCGCCCGATTCACCGGAGCATGGGGCCTAAAGCTGAGATGCTTTGGGTTTTCGCTGCGGACAACGCCCGCCGCCGCCAGCACCTGGATAGCCTCAAAATCGGCATCGTCGTGGCTGATGTCGTTGAACCAAAAGATTGGGATGCCGTTGCGGGCCATGAAGCCCTGAATCTTGCGAATGTGCTTTTCTTCGGTAGCCAACACCCTAGGATCCAATCCTGTCCACACGGCAAATACCGCTAGGAAGCCGCTGGCTTCGCCGATCGCCCATTCCATCGGGTGCATGCGGTAGGCGGCGTTGGTGATGTGGGTGGTGCCGAGGCTCTTGGCCGACAGCACCAGCCCGTCGGTGTCTCTGGGCACCAAGGAACCCAGGGGCAGGCTAAAGGGCAGGGCCACCACGTCTTTGCCCCTGGGGCTGACGTGGCCCTTGGCGTCGTTGCCGTGGAGATCCATGTAGTGGTATTGGCCGATACCCACCGAATCGTCGAAGCAGCGCGCCCGCGCCTGGTCGGGGAAAAAGGTTTCGGCCACATCTTCGTGGCGCACGGTGGTGAGGGCGATGCCGCGGCGGGCTTCGCGAATGTAGGGTTCGAGGGCAATGCCGTCGCTGGTCCAGGTGAGGTCGCCTCGGGGTTTGAGGTCGGCGGCTCCGTGGGTTTGCAGGTAGTGGACGTAGGCCCGCGCCCGCTGCCTGGCTCGCTGAATATGCAGCGATCGCTCTTGGCGGCTAACGCCCACCAATCGCCCCGGTCGGTAGTCGTTGCCGCAGCAAAAGGCGCGATCGGGCTCGTGGGAGGTGCCCCAGTTGAGCACAGCCACATCACCGGGGGCAACTTTTTTGTCGTGGGGGTGCGATCGGAGCAGCCTGCGATAGCGAAAAATACCAAAATCGCTGAAGAAATCCCATTTCTGCCACTGGTCGGGCTTAGCCTTGGTCCAAAAGTTGCTGGTGAACTCTTTGAGGCCGATCCAGCCCTCGGTTTCAAATCCGTCGGGCTTGCCAATGGGCACCCCCTTGCCCCGCGCCGTGTGCTCGACCACCACGTCGAAGGTGATCGACTGCTGGCACTGGGGTCGGGCATCTTCGGGCAAAATCGCCTCGCCGGTTTCGTGGCGGGCCTCCTGGCCCACGCGGGAGGGAATGTTGCCGACTTCTAGCAAATCTCCCAGGTCGGTGGCCTCGACGGTGACTTTGGCGCTGACGGTAAAGGTGTGGCCCGCCTGGGTGTCGCGGCAGACGACGCTCTGCACGCGCGATCGCCCGCTCACCGTCTGCATCACCACCTGGGCCGGTTCCGCAAAGGGAATCAGGGTGAGGCGACCGTCGCGCAGGTAGGGCAGCAGCGCCTCATTCATGGCCGTCGCGGCTACTACTGGGGTGGTCGCCAGCGGACTCACCCAGCCGCCGCCGGGGTTGGCCACCTTTTTACCACCCACTGGCTGCAGCTCGCGCTGGCGATCGCGAAAGGCCCGCTGCGCCTTGGAAATCGCAAATTCTTCGCCATCGACGGTGTAGAGCGTCGCCTTGGCTTGGAGCAGGTCGCCGTCGTCGGAGGCGGGCAGCCCCTGGGCGGTAAACTGGCCCCCCACCACTTTGTGGGGCTGCACCAGGCACACGTCTAGATTGAGCCTTAAAGCGGTCAGTGCTGTAGTGTAGGCGGCAGTCGAACCACCGACCACGAGAATCGAACAGGTCAGTGCTGCCCCACTGGCCGGACGGGTAAACGCCCCTTCCGAAAAAACGCCGTTTCGCTGGGTGATGAGGTTAGACGCGTTGGCCATAGTGAGGGTAAGTCTTTAGATTGCAACGATTTTAGGCTAAGGCGGCCTGGGACGCTCTAGGGTTGCCCGACAGGCACCATGAAGTTTTATGGTGCGATTAATTTTTTGGTCAGAGCGTTGTCCAAAGGTAAGAGGCGAGGGGACCTCGATCTGTACCTAAATTGTTAGGTCAGCTCTACCCGCTGAGCGAGTTCGCCCTGTCCTTGCCGAGTTTATAACGAGGCATGACTGGCACTTCACTACTTACTGGTGGGTGCGACTTTTCTCAGGAGATTTTTTCATGACTGTTAATGCGATCGCGTCAAAGCTTCAGCGCATTTTGTGCGTCGGCCTCGCTACTCTGGTAATTGGCTCTGGCCTGCTGTTTGGCTTTAGCACCCCCGCCACCGCTCTGGGTAACGAAGCCGGAGATATTGTTCAAGGACGGGCTGAACGGGAACTCGACCGCATTACCAAGGACGGCGACACCGTCAACCAGGTGAAGCTACGGATGCAAGAGGGCCTGGGTGGCGTGCCCGCCGATGTAGACAAGGGCACCGATCGCGGCCTCAGCGATCGCGAGATTGACCGGGCTAAGAAAGGTCTTGATCGCAGCCAGAACGCTGTTGAAGACGCTGGCAACGCTGCTAAAGACTCCGCTGAAGGCGTTGTAGATTCCGTCAAAGGCTTCTTCAACCGATAGGGCAGTTGCCTCGGCAAGACTGCTTCTAATTTTTCACGACCGCTGATTTGCTTGTAGCAGCTTCAACTTTGGAGCTGCTTTTTTGTCGTTCTTTAAAGGACTATCCTCAACGAGGAAGGGCTGCGTAGCCACTGCCGGTTTCTACAGGAGATGAAGTTTTAGATAGAGCGGCTCACAGTACCAGGATTCAAACCCATCGGGCATTTTCTCGTTTTTCGTTTTTCGTTTTTCGCTCTTCTCTC